>NZ_JBKVQF010000024.1:0-53631 GCF_046969025.1 Waltera sp.
CATCAGACTGGATTTTCGAATCGTTAGACAGTCTGACGCACGGTGGTGTGAGAGGTCGGAATTTCTCATTTAGGAGAAATTCCTCCTACTCGATTTACGGAATTATCTGTTGTTTTGAGTTGACACATACTGAAATTAAGTATAACATCAGGTAGAATATCCCACCATGATTCTATGGAGGTGACATGATGTCACTTTACAATTTAACAAAATAATGAAAGGAGTATTTTTGTGAACTATACAGACATCATAAGCAAGTGGAAGGAGAAGAAAATAGATAGCATCGAAAAATTAGATCAACAGCTCAGCAATTTTCGTATCACTTTTGCTTATAACTCTGGAACAATAGAAAATCCACAGATAACATATCATGCTACAAGAGAAGTTTTTGAAAATGGAAAGGTAATCAATTTTTGTGGTGATACTCAAACCATCTTTGAAATTGAAAATCAAAAAAAATGTTATAATTTTCTTGTACCTAAAATTATAAATAAAGACCCCATTACCTCTGATCTTATAAAAAAAATTCATTATCAACTTATGCAAGGGGTCTATGACGAACACCGTTGGCAAAAAGGTGAACGTCCTGGACATTATAAAATACATGATTATGTAATTGGCAAATCAAATCAGGGTGCGCTACCAGAAGAAGTTCCGGCTGAAATAGCGGAATTATGTGACGAAATTTTAAATATCCCTGACAAGGGTGATAACATTTTAAAAACAGCCGCATATATTCATTGTAAATTTGAAAATATTCATGCATTTGCCGATGGAAATGGAAGAGTAGGGAGAACCCTTATGAACTATTATTTGATGATCAATAACTATCCACCTTTAGTAGTATACTCAGAAACAAAAGACCAGTATTATAAATCCTTAGATCATTATGACAATACCGGTGATATCACTCCATATCTTAATTATATGAAAAAAAGCTTGGAGAAAACATGGGTTTTGGGTGAGTTAAAGTGACATCGTTTCTATTCCTCTGCTCCGCATATTTACTAATTCCTGAAACGTTGGCAAAAGAACTTTTTCATACCTCATACTTATCATTGATGTATAAAACTTTTTCCGTACATCACTAATAATTCTATTAGGTTTTCTCCTTCTGATAAAAAATCCTTACATCCTACCACTACTCTGTTTTTATACACTCCAAGTTTTGTTTCATGAACAGGCATTCCTATCAATTCATATACATGAGATCCTATATACTCAGAAACAGGAGCATTACTGTAACTCATTTTTATATTTTTAAGTTGCTTATCCTTCAAATTACCGGGAAATTCAAAATATAATTCTGTCCTTCGTAAACAACACCTAATTTTCTTCCAGCAGCTCCACCATATACACGATCATTTATAGGACAATCTTAAAATTTATCATTTCTATCACCTTAATCCATACCTCCTGAAAATAGTGTCTAACTGCTTTCCACTGATGCTGCCATGTATACAACACTGCTTCACAGTCGCTTCCAGTGTTTCCAGACAGCAATCATATCCTACAAAATCTCCACTATGATAATAGCTCTCCAGTTCTTCAATATCCCTTTGAAGGACTTTAGGCAATTCTTCCCTGTTAATCACATAATTTTCATCAATAAAAATAAAATATCACTCCTTCTGCTCCAGACCTACAAAAACTCAATTCTGTTGGTATATTAAAAGTCAACTGTTTACGACATCTATCCGGTTCTATTCTTTTAGGGATTTTTCCATTATTCTCCATACACTGTAATTCTCCTCCGGATATTCTTCATCAATCCACTTCCAATCACATACAAACCTTAAAAAATCTTTGTTGTCCTCCAACTCCAGCATCCCTAATTGCAGACAGCCATACATACTTTCATCGCCACCGTAAGATAAACAATATGTGGATTCTCTATTACCTACAATCTTCCCCTCACGATTGTTAAAAGCATCATTTGAAATGGACACTAATAACTGTATCACCTTTTCCGGTAAAGTACGTTTAAAATAGATCACACTTTTTTGCATCCTTTAACCTCTTTCCCTCTTTACAGAAACCAATTTCTTAACCACCAGCTTCTCGGCATACACCGGTGGCATCCTAACTCCAGACTACCAGTTTTCCAATGTACACAGCGGAATCTCCAACAACACGCGATCGTACAGCACTACTATACCATCCATTGATTGGAGCGTCAAATCGCGAAAGCCCAGCAGGTATAACAGGACACCAAAAACGCCCGGACAGACAAAAAGAACGCCAGAGAAACCGGAAATAACGATACGGAAAATAAATCCTTTATTTAAGACATTCCTGGCTTATTTTTTGTCAAATTTTATGAATTTATATGTGTTTTTTTGTACTAACTGTATTGTAATTGATTTAATTGGAGGACTTCTTAATGTATATCAATATTACTGGCAGCAAAGACAACAAAGATGTTTATATCACCCAGTCCTACCGCAGGGAAAACGGTAAAACTTCTTCCCGCATCTATAAAAAGCTGGGCAGTACAATGATCTTCTGACTCAGTTTTCCGGGAACGAAGCGGAAATGATGGACTGGGCCCAAAAGGAAAAAGTTACCGTCTCTTTTTCACCTCTCGCATGTATTCCTTTAGACGAAGAGCGCCTTTTTAATGTGGGCTATCTGTTCCTGCAACAGCTCTGCACCGAACTACGTTTGGACAACATTTGCAGAAACATCTTATATCCGCCTTCTGGTATACCGGCTGTTGGAGAAGAAACTGGGGGAAGAATTCGCCTGCAGCGAAAACTTAAAAACCCTTCGGGACATGAATATGATCCTGCTTTCCAAAGACAGTGGCTGCATTCCCTCCTACAAACGTACAAAACTGACCGATGCATTGCACAGTGCTTTTGGATTCAGAACGGATTATGAATTTATATCAAAGGCAGATATACGGGCACTTATCAAAGAAACAATGCAGAAAAAATAACACAATTTCAAAAATAGTACAATATCGATGCGAAAAAGGAAACAGCCATACCCCTGATAAATACTGGGGTTATGGCTGTTTTTTGCTCTATAAAGTGTCAAAGATGGGATTTTAATCCATTTTAATCGGGATATTTGATCAAATCGTATAATTTTCCGTAGTTTCCTAAATCCCTGATGCCTTCAAGATGCATCCCGAGGTGTATGTATTTATCGCATTTTGACTTTGCATCTGTCTCCAGAATCACCGGAACCTTCAGACGGTTACCTTCTGCATAGGCAAGTTCCATCACGCTCCTCATATAGCCCTGCCCCTGAAATTCTTCCGGTACACAGACCATGCCGACGAAGATGCAGGGCTTTTTCGCTTTTTTCATCCGATCCTCCAAAGAGGTTCCGCCCTTCGAGATAGCAACTCCCATACGGAAGATCTCCTTCAGGCTCATAGAATGGAAAAGAGCCTTTACAAGTTCCATGCTCGCTCCAAAGCCCAGCTTCTGTCCCGGCAGCTTATAGGCGATATAGCCCCTACCAGGCTCACGGATGCCATAAAGCATACCGCCAGCAAATGCCATCCGCACATATCCGGCGATATAGTCTGCCACCGCATCTTTACTGCGGAAAAAGGAATCCATGCCGATTTCCTCTCCATAATCATAATAGCCAAAGGCATGACCGATCTGATCAGGTATCTGTGCATCTAAATCTGTTACCCTCATAATATTCTCCCTCCGAATGGTCATTCAGTGTGTGTTATGTAGAAAACGCAAGGTTAGCATACACTAACCGATAATATAGTACCATATTTTACGCGATATGAAAATACATTTCCGAGGGAAAATTTATGCAGAAGACTTCGTTTCAGGCGTTGTTCCGGTCGTGGCTGTTATCATACAGAGCCTGAATATCAGCGGGAAGTTTATGCGGAAGCATGGCGTGAATTTCGTCTTCGTTGCCGTCCTCCATGGCCTTTTCGTAATACCAGCATTTGAATTTCAGCATATCCAGAGTTTTTTCCAACTGCTTCATTTCTTCTTCCACAGCTTTTTTTCTGGCTTCGAACATTGCCTTACGGTTGGGGTAAGTGGAAGGACCTTCCTCTACCCATTCGAAAAACTGCCGGATGTCCTTGATCTCCAGGCCGGAACGCTTCAGACATTCAATCATGCGGATGGCATCCAGTTCGGCCTGGCTGAACCGCCGGATTCCTGACTGCTTCTCCAGATTCGGGAAGAAGCCCTCTTTATCATAATATCTCAACGTAGAAATCGGTAAATTCGTCATTGCGGAAACCTGTCCGATGCTGTACATATATAATCCCTTTCCTTGTATAAAACTATCTAAAGCTGACTTTAGGTATTGCTACTGCTATTATAAAGCGCTAAGGTACAAAAAACAAGAGAATCATGCTATAAAGTTTTTACCGGGCGGTGTCGATACTATTCATATAGGAAAATACAGATACCATGGATGGACAAAAGCTACGGATGGCTGCTTCAAGAGAAGGCAACCATCTTTTTTTATGGCAGTGATCGCTGCGGAGAGGGAGATAAATATGGCAATTACGGGAATCGGTTACGGAAGGACACTGATGTATGAGATCCAGAAGAGGGTAAGCGAAGGAACTTTGCAGAGCGCGTCAGATGTGGCATCTCGTTTTGCAGAGAGTCTGGAGGAATCTGCGGAGGAAAATGACAAAGTGCTGGCTCCGGTGACACGTGGTGTACGGTTGAACCGTCGTATCGAAGGCAAAGACAAAGTGCCCTATGGGGAAATGGCGGAGGACGGTGTTATTGAATATAATGGGGTGGTCTTCGTCTGCGATTATGATCATAACCGTCTGACGCTGGGAGATACCTCTAATGAGAAAGATTGTATCAACATTCCGCTGTCCGGCGGTGGAAGCCTGCTGGTTAACCGGAATAACATCGATGCCCTGTCCAAGGCCATCGGTATGTTCAGTCCGGAGGATGTGAACCGGATCCTGCGTGCACTGGCACAGGATAAGAAGATACGGGAGATGGAGAAAGAACTGGATGATATGGAGAACGGTGACAATGTAGACAGCAACGAGGAAACTTCGGAGACGCCCGATGCGGACAAAGCAGCGGAAACGGACCCGGCCGGAACCGCCGGAGAACCGGAAAAAGAGGATCTGAGTCTCATGGAGCAGATCTGCGAGAAAATGCAGGAGATCTACGACAAGCTTCAGAACGGCGATACAGAGACGAAATTCATGATCGGCAATCAGGAATTCAGCATCAAAGAATGGGACAGTTTTCTGGAGAAGTTCGACAGCGTACAGGATGCAATCCGGGAGGCACTGGAAGAGAAAATCGAAAAACAGACGGAAGAACATTTCGAAGAGGAAGACTTAGAGGAGACTGCCGATAAGAAACCCGATGTCAATCCGGATTTTTCCGATATTCCCGAGGAGATTTTCCGTATACTTTTTTGAACAGGTCCTTAAAATAATTGCTGTCGTTGAAGCCGTATTCCAGAGCAATATCCGTGATGGAGCTGTTGGTGGTAAGAAGCGCCGTCTGGGCGTGCTTGAGCCGTACGTAATTTAAATATTCCTTGAACCCCATGCCGGTGATCAGTTTGAATTTCTTGCTGAAATAGGTGGGGCTTAAGGAAGCCACGTAGGAGACATCTTCCAGTGTCAGTGGCTTGCGGAAATTATTATAAATGTATTTTGTGGCAAGCAGGATGTCCGCATCCCGGGAGTTCAGTAGATCCGGCTCCTTCTCATTCATGACGGAATGCCGCATCAGCAGGAGCAGAAGCTCTTCCAGATAGCAACGCTCAAAATGTTCGGAGTATTGGTCGAAGCGGGAATTCTCGGTGAGCATACGGGTCAGCAGAGAGTGCAGATATTCCTGGTATACCGTAGGAACGCTGCCCATGAAAGAATGCAGCTGTAGCCCCTGCCCGGATATGGAAGTGAGGCTGTCGGCAGACCGGTCCGATAAATGCAGATATTCTTCTTTGAAATAGATCATTACGATCTCGCAGACCTCTCCGGCAGAATACAGAGAGTGATGCAGTTCCCCCGGGGCAATGAAGACCAGATCTCCGGCTTCCATCTGATAGACAGTATCTTTTAACAGGAAACGGCAGCTGCCGGACCAGAGATAGAATATTTCATAAAAGCTGTGATAATGATCGGGCTGCAGCGGAGAAAAATCGCCTCTGCGGCCTTTTTCCACGATGATACGGTCAATATCCTTTCTGCCGCGTCGGCCTTTTTTGGTTGTGATATCCATAGCTGCTCCTTCGCTTTTTAAATCTACTTTCATTGATACAGTCAGAATACCACAAAAAAACAGTATTTTCAACACAAACAAGCAATAAAAACAGCAGTAAATATAAATAAATTACGCTATTATAATAACTGAAAAAGGAACCCGCCTCTTTCAAAAATACTTTTCTCTCTATCCCCCTCGGTACACTCCCCCCTCGCCGAGGGGAATTTTTTGCGCAAAAATCACAGAAAACAGGCAGTCTCGTTACAATGGATTGCGCATTTTCCAAAGGATTGTTACCATAAGGGTACAGATAGGCCGGCATACGGTGCTAAAGCAAAGATGCTAAAGCAAAGGTGCTAAAGCACCTGAGAGTTTGCAGAGTACAGAAAGGTATAGGGATTAGTATGGATAAAAAGAAAACGGGCAATCTGATCCGGGAAGCCAGACAGCGCAAAAATTATACCCAGAGTGAACTGGGAAGGATGTTAGGGGTGACCAACAAAGCGGTATCCCGGTGGGAGAATGGAGAAAGTTTTCCGGATATCGGCGTATTAGAGTCCCTGTCCCATCTGTTGGAACTGCCGATTCAGGACATCGTGACCGGAGAGCGGGCGGGAGACCGGGAGGAGGCTGTGACGGAAGTCGTGAGACTGGCAAAGCTCCAGGAGCAGCGGAAACGTGAAAAGAGGATCCTGTATCTGATCGTGCTGGGGCTTTTGATCTATAACTGTGTCATCGGGATCTGTTTATTTTCCGGAAGAGGGTTGTTTGGGGGAAGAGATATTGCCTGCCAGGTGGCCGGGATCTCCATGGCGGGGACGCTGACGATGCTGGGGCTTGTATACCGGTATTTCGGAAAGGAAGAGGATGTGAAAATGATTCCCTCCAGTCAATTAAGCAGAGGACTTGGAATAGCATCCCTTGCGATGCTATTGTGGAGTGTTGGAATCATGTATTTAAGCTTCGGAATGGTCCGGGCAGGAAGTGTTCCCCTTGGTATGGAACTCAGCTCCCTGGGACCGTTTTTGAACAATCAGCTTTGTGCGGGCTATGCCCTGAATGTAATATTTCTGGCAGTGGAAATGTACCGTCTGCTCATGGAGCGGACGGTACTGCATCCGGGATGTGTGATCTCACCGGCGGTCATCTATCTGGATTTCTTTTACATAGACATTCTGGGCCGGATGGATACCCTGGACAGCGTCTGGAAGGCACTGGACAGAGGGACGGTACTCATATTGCTGGAGGCAGTGTCGGGAATTGTATTTATGTTTATACAGTCCCACCGTTCTCGTTCTCACGCATCCGATAGCCCACACCAATCTCAGTGAAGACATACTGGGGCTGCGCGGGATTCTGTTCCAGCTTTCTGCGGATGTTCGCCATGTTGACACGGAGGATCTGATTATTATTGTCCATATAGGGACCCCAGATGGCATTCATGATATAGCTGTAGGTCAGGACTCTGCCGGAATTTTCCGCTAAAAGTGTAAGCAGCTGGTATTCGATCTGGGTCAGATGTATCTCTTCGCCCCGCAGGCGGATCAGTCGTTTTTCGAAATCAATCTCCAGATCCAGTGCCTTATACACATGGCCGGGAGCCTGGGCGTGGCTGTGCCGCAGAGAAGTGCGGATCCTTGCCATGAGCTCGCCGGTGCCGAAGGGTTTTGTGATATAATCGTCCGCACCCAGATCCAGAGCGGAGACCTTTTCCTGCTCCTTGGTGCGGGCAGATATGATGATCACGGGAACATCGCTCCAGGAGCGCAGCTTTTGCAACACATCCAATCCGTCCATGTCCGGCAGCCCTAAGTCTAGCAGGATCACGTTGGGGCAGAAAGAAGTGCTGAGACTAAGTCCCTCTCTGCCGTTTAAGGCATGCATGATCTTGTAGCCTTCCCGGTCCATGGTAGCGGTGATGAAATTACTGATACTTCTATCGTCTTCGATTAAGAGAACTTTGATCTTATTCATATCTGAGATCCATATCCTTTCCGGTATTTTCAACAGTTCTATCGTATGTGGCTGAGAGTACACTTATTTTTCCGAAGCGAGAGCTTCCGCCTTGGGAAGTGTGAAACAGAATTCCGCGCCATCCGCATGATTCCTGCCACTCAGCGTTCCGTGATGGGCGGTGATGATGGTCTTGCAGATGGACAGACCGATACCCATGCCTTTGCGGGAATCCGAGCTCCGGGAATTGTTGTAGGTACCCGTCTCGAACAGATTCTGTAATTTTTCTTCCGACAGTCCTTTTCCGTAGTCTCTCACAATAAAAGAGACATGCTCCGGATGATCCTCCACGATGAAATCAATGGGCAGGATACTTCCGGAATGAACGATGGCATTTTCCAGCAGATTGATGGTGACCTGCTCGATCAGCACCGCATCCATGGGTATCATCAGAAATTCCTCGGGGATCCTGACCCGGATGGCGGCATCGGGATAGCGTTTTTTCAGCTTCTCCAAAGCTTCTCCCACCACTTCCTCCACCGGCTCCTCTGTGGTATTGATGCTTAAGCTGTCTCCCTGGATACGGGTGACGGACAGCAGATTTTCCACCATATTCAACAGCCAGTTGGAATCCTCGTAGATATTGGTCATGATCGTACGCTGTTCGGTGGAGCTTAGATCGTTCTGACTTTCCAGAAACAGGGAGCTGTTGCCGATGATGCCGGTGAGCGGCGTGCGCAGATCGTGGGAGATGGCGCGCAGAAGATTCGCACGCATCTTTTCCATTTCGGCTTCTGCCAGCCGCTTTTCCCGCTCTGCGATCATCTCGGACTGGATGGTCATATGAGAGGTCATGGTACACAGGATCAGAGTGATCCCACTCATCAGCAGGAAGGTGATAGGGTAGCCGGTCAGTGTGAAATTAAGCTTATAATATGGATAGGTGAACAGATAATTGATCGCTATTACGGAAAAAAGGGTGCAGGCAATGCCGTAGCCGTAGCCCACCGTCCATCTGGCGATGATCACCAGTGCCAGAATGTAGAACAGTGCTACATTGGCATGGTTGTCCGGGACAATATGCTGATATAAAAAAGAGGCAAGTGTGGCGCACAGCATGCAGGCGGCACAGATCAGGATACTGATGGCATGTCTGGTAAAGGGTGGTTTTAAGCGGAAGCTTTTCCGCGGTGATTTTTTATCGGAAAATGATCGGAACACGGTGTGATCCTCCATGAAATATTGTTAGTTGTTTTGTAAATATATTATAACTATAGTACCATTACTTTGCAATGCAAGGTGTAAAGAAGTAGTTAAGGATATATGAAAACCGATATATTTTCCCCTAAAGCGGAGGCAAAAGGCAGGCAAGTATCCTCCGGAAAAGCCAAGACACAAAAATAGAAACATATACTTTCGTTAGGTTGACATCAGGAAAAACATTAGATTAAAATGTAGTATGGCGGCGGTCCTGAAAGGGCGGACCGTCTATGTGGACAGGAGAGGAGTAGGTTATGTTTCTGATAGGATTGGCATTACTGCCGGCCATCGCACTGGTGGTATGGATTTATAGACAGGATAAGGTGGAGAAGGAGCCGAGGGGATTATTGTGGAAAATATTCCTGTTCGGTGTATTGTCTGTGATCCCCGCCATGATACTGGAAATCATTCTGGATGAAGTATTTCTGGTATTTATGGATGCAGATACGCTGTGCTACGTGATCCTGGATAATTTTATCGGGGTGGCACTGATCGAGGAACTTTGCAAGATGAAAGCGGCCAAATGGGCGGCATGGAAGCATCCGGCATTCAATTATAAATTCGATGCCATCGTGTACTGCGTGACTTCGGCATTGGGATTTGCAGCCATTGAAAATGTTCTGTATTGTCTGGGCGGTGACTTTGGGACGGCAGTGACCAGAGCCCTGTTGTCCGTGCCTTCCCATGCCATCGATGGCGTGATCATGGGATATTTCTTCGGTGTGGCGAAGGAGGCAGAACTTGCAGGCGATAAAAAACGCAGGAAACGCTACCTGAAGCTCAGCGTGTTCATGCCGATGATCGAACACGGTATCTATGATTCCGCATTGTCTCTGGATGCGGACTGGATCTTCGTTTTCTTTTTCCTGTTTGTGATCGTGGTGGATGTCTGGGCCTATAAATTTGTGAAAAAGCAGTCTGGGCAGGACCGGGAGCTGTCTGCATAAAGATTGCGTTAAGAACCCGTGAAAATTTTATAAATTCACGAAAAACGGTAGGATCGGGTCTTTGCTTCATGTTAAGATAAAGAAAACCTAAAGAAAGGAAAGACCAATATTGAAGTTATTGAATCCAAAGATCCGGCAAAAATTTGCAGAATCCTTGAAGGCGGTCCTGCCGGTAGTAGGGATCGTGATCGTATTAAGCTTTACCATAGCCCCCATTACCTCCAGTATCCTGCTGTGCTTTCTGGTGGGGGCGGTGATGGTCATGGCCGGTATGATGTTTTTCACCCTGGGTGCGGAGATGTCCATGACCCCCATGGGAGAAAAAGTGGGTGCCAGAATGACCCAGAGTAAAAATATTCTGCTGATCGTAGTGTTATCTTTTCTGTTGGGAGTGGTGATCACCATTTCCGAGCCTGACTTGCAGGTGCTGGCGACACAGGTGCCTTCGGTGCCGAACATGACGCTGATCCTGGCAGTGGCAGTGGGCGTGGGAATCTTCCTGGTCATTGCCCTTCTGCGTATGCTGATCGGTGTGGCACTGCCGCCGTTGTTAACTTTTTTCTACATAGCAGTGTTTGTTCTTGCATTTCTCGTACCGGAGAACTTTCGGGCAGTGGCGTTTGATTCCGGAGGTGTGACCACGGGACCCATGACCGTTCCTTTTATCATGGCACTTGGTGTCGGTATTGCGTCCATCCGTAATGACCATCATGCGGCAGACGACAGCTTCGGTCTGGTAGCACTGTGCTCCATCGGCCCGATCCTGGCGGTCATGGTGCTGGGGCTGATCTATAAGCCGACCAATGCGGATTACCAGCCGGTGGCGATCCCGGAGATCTCTGATTCCGTGGAACTGGCGCAGCTTTTTGCCCATGGGCTGCCGGATTATATGAAAGAAATCGCACTCGCATTACTTCCCATTGTATTGTTTTTCGGTCTGTTCCAGATATTTGCCCTGCGGCTGTCGGGGAAGACACTGGCGAAGATCCTGATCGGGCTGGTGTATACTTATATCGGTCTGGTATTGTTTCTGACCGGCGCAAATGTGGGCTTTATGCCAGCCGGTAATTACCTCGGTCAGGTCATGGCAGCCAGATCCTACCGGTGGGTATTGGTGCCGGTGGGGGCGCTGATCGGATATTTTATTGTCAAAGCGGAACCGGCGGTCTATGTGCTGAACCATCAGGTAGAGGAGCTGACGGACGGCGCTATTTCGGCCCGTTCCATGGGCGTGAGCCTGTCCGTGGGTGTCTCCTTATCCGTAGCACTGGCGATGATCCGGGTGCTGACGGGAATCCCGATTCTATGGTTTTTGATCCCGGGCTACGGTGTGGCGATCGGACTATCCTTTTTTGTACCGAAGATATTCACAGCGATCGCCTTCGACTCCGGCGGTGTGGCGAGCGGTCCCATGACAGCTACCTTTTTACTGCCGTTAGCGCAGGGCGCCTGTGTGGCGGTGGGCGGCAATTTAGTCGCAGATGCTTTCGGTGTGGTAGCAATGGTAGCCATGACACCGCTGATCACGATCCAGATATTGGGAATGGTATATCAGTTAAAGCAGCAGAAGAGCGGTGCAGGCGTATTTGCCGGTGCGGCGGATGCATTTGGTGCTTTGGATGAGAATGCCATCATTGAACTGTAGGAGGTGTGCCCATGAGTGAATTATATATGATGGTCACCATCACCAATCGTCAGCTGACGAGAAAATTCGTGGAATGTTATAAGGAAAACGGCGCACAGGTGGGCAGCATCACAGTTGGTATGGGAACTGCGGCCAATGAGATCCTGGATTATTTCGGACTGGACGGCATGGAGAAGAGCATATTGTTTCACATCGTTACGGATGCTTCCTGGCAACGGATCAAGGCAGACTTACGGAAAAATATGCAGATCGATCTCCCGGGAATGGGAATTGCCTTTATCATTCCGGTGAGCAGCGTCGGCGGCAAGAAAGCATTGAATTACCTGACCTGTGGGCAGGAGTTCGTAAAAGGAGAGGAGTCCACATTGAAAGAGACGAAGAATGAGCTTCTGGTAGTGATAGCCAATCATGGATATACGGAACTGGTCATGGATGCAGCGAGAGAAGTACATGCGGCAGGCGGCACAGTCATCCATGCCAAGGGCACCGGAACAGAGAATGCACAGCAGTTTCTGGGCGTGACACTGGTGCCGGAAAAAGAAATGTTGTTCATTGTGGTAAAAAGTGAGCAGAAAAATTCCATCATGCGTGCTATAATGGAAAAAGCAGGACTGGAGAGTAAAGCACAAAGCATAGTATTCTCCCTTCCTGTGACAGATACTGCAGGCATGCGCCTGATGGAGGAGATGGGAGAGACATGACAAACGGCTTATCCGGACCCAGGAAGCAGTTCCTGGACGTGCTCCGGGTACTGGCAACCTGTGCAGTGGTGCTGATGCATGTACTGACAGGTGCGACAGATGTGACAGATGCGTCGATAGTGCCGGAATACCGGTCATTATTGCTGTCAGTTATGGATCTGGTGACCTGGTGTGTTCCTATATTTTTATTGATCTCGGGATATTTGTTCCTGAATCCGGAACGTACATTGACTTATCCGGTCATGATTAAAAAATATTGCAGGAGGATTGCACTGGCGATCCTCCTATTCGGTGTTCCGTATGCAGCTTCTGAGCTGGTAGTGGCGGAGCGGTCCTTCCGGGTCATGATGATCCCGGAGGCACTGAAGATGACTCTGACGGGACATACCTGGTCCCATATGTGGTATCTGTATCTGATATTGTTTTTGTATCTGATCACACCGCTTCTGAAAAAAGTGCTGCGGGTGCTGCCGGTGTGGGGTGTTGGGACAGTGATGGCAGTGATCTTCTTAGGAAGCAGTGTGGCACCGTTTCTGAATAAGGTACTGGATGTCAACAGTATCCCGGTATTGCCGGATGGCGGTGTGTATTTCCTCTATTATCTGTGTGGATATCTCTTCGCAGTGAGAGAAGTATGTGTGGACAAGGGAAGGAACGTATGGCTGACAGCTGCAGTAGCGGTTCTGGCTCTGGGAATGATCCTGAGCAGAACACTTGCGGGATTCTCCATTCAGATGGCATACAATTATCCGTTTACAGTACTGCTTGCAGTGCTTCTGTTCGCTGCAGGATGGAATGGGGGACGGGATGGCGCGGCTCCTGCTGCCCGGGAGAAGGACAGAATACACCGGATCCCCTGGCAGGAGGCGGGAGCTTTGAGCTTCGCCGTATACCTGGTACATCCGGTGTATGTGAACCTGTTGTATAAATTCGTGAAGATCACACCCTTTACGGTGTTGGAACAATGCGGTGTGCAGTCTGTAGCCGCGGGACAAGCGGTATTGATTTTGCTGCTGGCTGCATTCTGCCTGGTAGTGTTGGCACTGGCAACGGCTACTGCGTGGGTGCTGCGCAAGATCCCGGTGTTAAGAAAATTCGTGTTGTGATCACTTCCGCTGCCAGCGTCCGGAAGCACCGCAGGGCAGTACCAGACCGCTCTCGGTTACGGGGAGGCCGATTTCTTCGGCTTCCACATGACCGCCGAACTTTTTCGTCAGGGTGGAATTCATCATATAGGATAGCACGGCGGGCTGCAATCCTGTAGTGTAGGAATTGATCAGGAAGAACAGTGCATCATCGGATAAAAGCTGTGCGGTCAGTCCTACGAAATCCCAGATATTATCTTCTATTTTCCAGATCTCGCCCTTGGGACCCCTGCCGTAGGAAGGGGGATCCATGATGATGCCGTCGTATTTGTTGCCGCGGCGGATCTCACGTTCTACGAATTTCATGCAGTCATCCACCAGCCAGCGGATGGGAGCATCGGCAAGTCCGGATGCAGCGGCGTTTTCTTTCGCCCAGCCGACCATACCCTTGGAAGCATCCACATGGGTCACGGCAGCTCCCGCAGCCGCAGCGGATACGGTGGCACCACCGGTGTAAGCGAAGAGGTTCAGCACTTTCACAGGACGGTTGGCGTTATGGATCAGTCCGGAGAACCAGTCCCAGTTCACAGCCTGCTCCGGGAACAGACCGGTGTGCTTGAAACTGAAAGGCTTCAGATGGAAGGTCAGCGGGTCGGAATCCGTTACTGCCTTCTGGAAAGGCAGGGTGTAATGAATCGCCCATTCATCCGGCAGGCTGAAAAATTCCCATTCGCCGCCGCCCTTGGCACTTCTGTGGTAATGACCGTTTTTTTGTTTCCAAGCCTTATGGTCGTGGGGCGTTTTCCAGATGACCTGAGGGTCCGGACGGACGAGAATATAATCTCCCCAACGCTCTAACTTTTCTCCGCTGGAAGTATCCAGCACTTCGTAATCTTTCCAATTATCTGCAATCCACATATAGAAACCTTTCTGTGTATATACTTTGTAACTGATTTTTATAGGACATAGTAAGATATCGGGGTCAAAAGCCTCCGACTTTGATGCCTACGGATTGCTTCGTGCTACGCACTCTCACAATCCAATCCAATATTCGCATATCGTGGGATTATCATCCCACTTTTATGCTCATATCGGGGCGGGTCCTAAGGTCTTTCACCCACCCATGAGCAAGCTCATGTGGGCTTAGACCTTTTGACCCTGGCATCATCATAATATAATACCGGAAAGACTTTTTCAAGGAATACTTGCAGAGATTTCCCCTACGGTCGATTCATGTCATTTTTGGGTCGATTCATGCAGAAACCGGTTTTACTGAGAGAAGGTGTGGTACGTTATCTTTAAGATAATGGGTATCACTATGCCTAACGGAAAGAGGTAAAACGGTATGAAAAAACGAGTATTGAGCATGTTACTGGCACTTATTCTCTGCTTCTCAACACTGCCCATGACAGCATTCGCACAGGAGGCTGTACAGGAAGCTGATGTTGTGACAGAGCAGGCTGACCCTGCCGCAGAGCAGGAGGAAGCAGAAGCAGCGGCGGCACCGGAGGCAGAGACTTCGTCCGATAAGAGCACCACTGTGGAAACTCCCGGCACGGAAGATTCCACTGCGGGCGAAGCCCCCGATAAAAGTGTCAGCGATAGTGATGCCAGCACGCAGGATACCGTGGCAGACGATGAGAAGAAGGCAGCAGTGCAGAAGGTACAGGCACTCATCGACGCCCTGCCGGAGACAGTGACGGAAGAAAATGCAGAAAGAGTCAGCGAGCAGCTGGAAGCTATCGACGAGGCTATGGCGGAACTGACCGAGGAACAGCGTGAAGAGCTGGATATGACACGGCTTTATGCTATTTCTGAAGCGTTGAATACACCGATGACGGTTCCGATGACGGTGGCGGAAGGTCAGCATGCTGACCATCCCATCTGCGGCGCGACATGCACAGATGAGTATAGCCATAGCATTGTGACAGAGTGGAAGCCCATAGGCAGCGAAACAGAACTGAAAGCTGCAACGGAAGGACATTACTATCTGACACAGGATATCGAGACAACGGGGACATGGGAAACGAAAAATAACGTGGTGCTCTGTTTGAATGGTCACAGCATTGCGGCAAACGGGGATTTTGGTGTCATTGAGATCAAGGGAGCGAATAGACAATTTACTCTCTGTGACTGCAATAGTAGTGCGAGTACGCACTATTTCAGCGAAAGCGTGGAAAATAATTTCACTCGATGGGTGCCGTGCGAGGAAAATACGGAGAACTGCATCTCCGTTACCGGTGGAGTTATCACTCACAGCGCAGGAACGTCGGATTTAGGTGTGGAAGTGGATAATAACGCCACTTTTACCATGTACGGTGGAACTATTTGTGGTCATAAGCAGCCCCACAGCTATTATGGCGCCGGTGTGTATGTGCATGATAGCACATTTAATATGTATGGCGGTGCAATCAGTGGCAATGCTGCAAGTTGGTGTGGTGGCGTCGCTGCGCTCGGTAGCACATTTAACATGCATGGTGGTGTAATCAGCGACAACATGGTCTCTGCTGGTGGTGGCGGTGTACTGTTGTCGGACAAAAGCGTCATGAACATGTCCGGCAATGCACGGATTAGTGACAACATTGCTCTCGCCGAATCGCATGCATCAGGTGGCGGTGTGTATATATATGCCAGCGCCGACGGAGAAGTCGGTAACTGCTTATATATGTCCGATAATGCGAAAATCAGCGGCAATACAGCCACCCAAGGAGGTGCTGTGTATGTACGTAAAAACGGTCAGGTTACCATGAGCGGCAATGCGCAGATTAGCAATAACACGGCAACCGAGAATGGTGGCGGCGTCTATGTAGAAAATAGTACTTTTAAAATTGCCGGCGGTGCTCCTCGGGTCTGTGACAACTTGTGTCAAGATGTTCAGAACAATGTCTATCTGGCTACCGGCAATGCAATTCGGATTAGTAAATTATCCACATTCGCCGGCAAAATCGGCGTATCCACCCAGGATACGCCCACTGGGAGCAACCTCGTAACGGTTGCCGCGGCAGCTGTGGAGTCTGGGGCTGTTGGTTCCCTGACCGAAGAATATGTGGATCATATTAGCAGTGATAAAGAGAATCTCTATCCGGTTCTTGTGAACGGTGAGGTGAAACTGTCGGCGACCGTACCGCATCGGCATCCCGTTTGTGGCGCAACCTGTGGTGACAGCAAGACTCATGGGAATCAGACCTGGATAGGTGTTTCCAATCTGACTGACATCAAGAGTGGGGGCTATTATTATCTGACAGACAATGTTAAATTGAATGATACATGGATCTGCACTAATGATGTAGCACTCTGTTTAAATGGAAAAACAATCACCTGTGCAGCAGAAGTTGATGCCATTAAGGTTGCGAAAAGAACGACGCTGATTATCACCGACTGTCAGAAAGTGGTCGGCAAGATTACCCATGCACAGGATAATATAGGACGAGGTATAATGTCCTTGGGTACCTTGATACTGTATAACGGCGAAATTACCAAAAACCAGATTGCCAAAGGTAGTGGTGCCGGTGTATACGTAGATGGTGGTAATTTTTACATGTATAAGGGCAGTATCTCTACGAACAACGCCCCCGGCGGTCAAGGTGGCGGTGTGTATGCAAAAGATAGCACCAGCTTCGTCATATCCGGCGGCAGCATTGACAGCAACGTGGCAAAATCCGGTGGTGGTATATACTATGAGGCTGCTACCCAAACGGCAACAAAATTCACCATATCCGGAGGCAACATCAGCGGCAACTCAGCCAGTAGCGGCGGCGGTGGTGTATGCTTGTATCGTGCAGGGCGAAATACGGGCTTCACCATGTCCGGAGGAAGCATCACTGACAATACAGCCAGCAGTATAGGCGGTGGTGTATATATGCCTGCGAGCTATTACGGTAAGTTTACTGTGTCCGGTACGGCGCAAATCACCGACAACACGAAGACTATTGATAAAAGCTCTAACAATGTCTATTTGCCCAACGGCAAGCCCATTCTCATCGGTGCGAACGGGTTGAGCAGCTCCGCCGAGATTGGCGTGACCATGGGACAGCAGCTCGCCGATGGTGGGCAAGTTACCATCGCCAAGGGTGCAAGCAATGATTACACACTGACCGCGGATGACCTGAATGCTTTCAGCAGCGATACCGGCTATAAGAAGTATGCGTTAGACAACGCTGTCAACTTTTCAAACGGCGAATTACATGTGCATGGCATCTGCGGCAAGGAAGGCTGCAGCGAGGCTGGACATGGAAATGTGGCATGGATAGGTGTCAGCAAACTCGATGAAATTACGAGTGCGGGGTACTACTATCTGAAAAACGATATTACACTGAATGATGACTGGAATCCAGCGGACGGTGTGGTACTCTGCCTGAACGGTAACAGCATCAAGGCGGCAAGCAGCCTTAAGTCAATTTCTGTCAACAACACTTTCACGTTGACCGACTGCAAGGGTAAAGATGGTAGTCATTATGGTCAGATTACCAATAATACAAATATTAGGGTATTGCAATCCGGCAATTTTTATTTCTATGGGGGCAGTATTACAGGCAATTCTTTCAATACTAATTTGAGTACTGGAGTAATTGTATGGGGCAATTTTTATATGCATGGCGGTGAAATTGTGAACAATACGACTACTGGTAAGGGCGGCGGTGTGTATCTTGATAAGACAGGTAGGTTTACCATGACCGGTGGTCGGATTGCCAATAATAGTGCTAAAGAAGGTGGTGGCGTATATGTGGATTCTGATACCATCACTGTCAGTAGTGCTGCACAGATCACTGGCAATAAAGTTGTGAGTGATGACAGGATAGCGAGCAATAATGTCTATCTGCCCAACGGAAAGAAAATCACCGTTGGTGGTGCACTGAACGATTCCGCAAGCATTGGTGTGACGAGTGAAGCAGTTCCTGACGATAGCACCCCTGTGACCATCGCTACAGCGGCGGATAACTGGATCAACGACGATAATTTCACTGCAGACAACAGTTTTTACAAGGTGACTGTGTTGGACGGCAAAACTGCGACCCTCGGCCTGCACGAACACCAGTGGAAAGTGAGAGTGAAAACAGGCTCGGAAAATATCCTTGAAGAGTATTGCGACGTTGCAGGCTGTACCGTCGCAGACGGCACGCTGACCCTGGAAGCGCCCAATCAGGAATATAGCGGTGCACCCTACAATGCCGCAAGGTGTACGATAGCTGGTAATTGGAAGCATACTCCAAGTGTGGGAGAATTCTTCTATACGGACAGCACCGGCAATAAAATCAATACACCTGTCAATGTCGGCACTTACAATGTCAACGTCAACGTGGACGGCGTAACTGCCAAGAAGGAGTTTACCATCAAATCGGGTAGTCTGGTTTTCAATGACTTTACCTTTACTCCACCGAGTAATCTGACCTATGATGGTCAGCCAAAGACGGCAACGGTGACATTGGCTGCAGACAAGGTAAATGCCGCAGGCGCTATCACGGTGAAGTATATGGGCGAAGATGGCAAAGTTATCGTAGATGAGGATGATAAACCAGTTACCAGCGTAACAGAGGCAGGTACCTATACGGTGGGAATTGATGTGGCAGCAGGTACCGGTTATGGTAACCAGACAATGCATTCTGAACAGTGGACATTTACCATTGGGCCGAAGCCCGTCACCATTACAGACATCTCAGCAGATAACAAGGTCTACGACGGCACTGTTAATGCTACCATTACCGGAACGCCTGCTATCTCTGGTCTTGTAGTCGGGGATGAGAATGATGTGACGGTTGTTACCACAAGTGCTAAGGCAGCATTCGCAGACGCAGATGCGGGCACTGCCAAGACGGTGAACTTCTCCGGTTATGCTCTTACCGGTGCAAAGGCAGGCAACTACACCCTTGCACAGCCCGCCAGCGTGACGGCAAATATCTCCCCTAAGGAGTTGACGATCGCAGATGTAACGGTTGCGGAGAAGAGCTATGATGGCACAATGGAAGCGGCTGTCACAAGCGTGACATTCAATGGTCTTGTGAGCAGCGAGTCCCTGACCAAGGACAGGGATTATACGGTAACCGGTAACTTTGCGGATGCAGCTGTCGGTGATAATAAGGATGTCACTGTCACAGTTAATCTTAAGGATAGTGTTAAGAACTACACTCTCAGCGACACAGGGTATACGAAGAACGGCTGCAAGATTGTAAAGGCTGCCGTAGCAGATCCTGCTGTCAGGGATCTTACCATTATCAACAACAGCACCACAATTTACACGGTGAAGCTTCGAGAGCTTCTGCCGTCACTGGTATTGCCCCAAGAATATGGTAAGCTTACTTATGATGAACCGCAGCTGACGATTACAGACTACAGCTATCAGGGCAGTGCAGTAGTCAGAAAAGGTATTGAGTATGGAAAGCTGGCACTGCAATTCACACAGACTGGCAATACAGAAGGTTCTATAGGAACTATTACGGTGACGGTTCATTCAGACAATTATGAGGACATTACCCTGAAGTTCAACATCAAAGCAACAGCTAAGATCGTTCCGCAGCTGGAAGGCACACTGAAGCTTACTCCTTCCGAGATTACCTACGGTGAAAAGCTGTCCAACATCACTATTTCCAGCACAATGACGGCAGAAGGCAGTGAGATTGACGGTACATTCGCATGGAACAACCCGGACGCTGTTCTGAATGCGGGTAATCAGCAGGCTACCTGGAAATTCACACCGGCCGATACACAGAACTATGCAGAGACCACCGGTACTACGACAGTCAGGGTCAACAAGGCAGAACAGAGCGGTGCGGTCCTCATGGATAACTACACTTATAATGAGACACCGGCTACGCCGGCGCTGACAGAACGAAAGGGCGACAATAGCGCTGTGGTGACCTACTACTACAGCACTACCAGGATCAACAGCAGCGGTACGGAATGGAAGGACATCACCTCCACCACGCTGAAGGCCGGTACCTACTATATGTACGCAGTGATCGGTGAGACTGGGAATTATAAGGCATACACCACAGAGGCTAAGGCGTTTACAGTATGGAAGGCTGCGCCGGTCTATACAAAGCCTTCGGGTCTGACGGCGAAATATGGCCAGAAGCTTAGCGAGATCGCACTGCCCAATCCTGCTGGCAATATGCCCGGTACATGGAGCTGGAATGCACCTGATACGGTGATCGACAAGACCGGCACAGTAAAGTATGACGCTTATTTCACGCCGGATGATACGAATTACAAGAAGGTGGTCGGTGCAGCAATTGAGATAACAGTCACACCGGGCGACGGCAGGAATCTTGCTACGGAGGAGCTGACACTGGCATTCAATGACGGCACTGATCATACTTATACACCGGACTGGTCGGAGCTTCCTGCCGGACAGACATGGAATTATGAGTGTGGATCCAGCATCGGCAGCGGATCCAATGCCAAATTTACCAAGCTGAATGTGTCTGCGGCAGACGGTGGACTGACCTATGCAGTCTCCGATGGCCAGGTAGCTGACAAGATTACTGTCATACTGAAAGCATGCTGCAGCAACTATAAGGACTTCACCATTACGCTGCACATCCAGATCACCAAGGCAGCTCCTGCCGGGGAACCGAAATACACCCTGATCACCACGGGGGGCAAGACCCTGGCGGATGCAGGACTGACGTTAAACGGCAGTACCCTGAATCCTGCAGACGGTACCCTGGAGTGGGTGGGTACGGACGGAAATGTGTTGTCCGATGACACTGAGGTGAAAGTCAACACGACCTACAAGTGGCGATTCACCCCTGCGGATACCAATTACAACAGCCTGACCGGTGAGATCGAACTGTACCATGTGGATGCTCCTGCTATCAGTGCACAGCCTAAGAGTGTATCTGTGACAGTAGGAGAGAAAGCGACCTTTGAAGTAACTGCAACAGGTACGGACGTAACCTATCAGTGGAAGATCGACAGAAATGACGGTAATGGATTTGTGGACATCACCGGAGCCACCGGTGCGGCCTATACCACAGGAGTAACGGACAAGGATTGCGATGGATTCAAGTATCAATGCGTCATCCGTAACGCAGCCGGTTCTGCTACTACCGATACCGTAGTATTGACGGTACTGTATCAGATCATTGAAGGCGCGAACGGCTCCTGGAACCAGAGTACGGACGGAGAAAGTCTCAGAATCAGAGGAAACGGTGAATATTCCAAGTTCCAGAATGTAAAGGTAGATGGGAATATCATTGATTCCAAGAACTATACCGTGAGTGAGGGCTCCACGATCATCGAATTACATGCAGATTACCTGAAGACTCTGTCCGAGGGCAGTCACACCTTTGAGATCGTATGGACAGACGGCGCCGCAGGCACCGGCTTTACGGTAGCAAGGAACACCTCCGGCAGCAATAGTACCGGCAGCAATAACACCGGCAATAACGATAATAATGACAGTACGGACAACTCAGCTGCCGCAGCTCCCACCGCTGCTGCTACTGCCCAGGAACTGGACAAGGTTCCGGCTACCGGAGATCCTCACGGTATCTGGCTGATGCTCTTTGCGATATCCCTGACCGGACTCGCAGGAATGCTGGCGAGAAGAAAGAAGAACTAAGAATAACGTAAATAATATAGAAGCCTCGCTACAGAGATGATACCTGTAGCGAGGCTTTTTGTCTTGCAATCTTATTTTTCATTTATTATTGACACTATACTTACCTTTTATTATAATATAAATGAACCACTGAACTCGCGAATGCGATGTAGGTGGTGTTTTATTTTGGATATATTACTAATCCATACATATTTGTCTCATTTGCTTTCAAATTTAATTTTTCCGCTTCCTTTAATGTCACCATAACCCGTTTTACAAAGAGTTTGTCAATTACAGTTCCCACTCGTTTGGGTAACTCTTCTTTCCGAATTTCGATTTTGAAATATAAATGTACAAAAAATGAAACGAAATCACATATTTGAATAAAATAGGATTCTGATGAATTTTTTTCCATAATATCCTCGATCATATTGCTGATCGGATGATTGACAAACCCAGGCAAATATTTGGATTGGATCGGATTAAATGCACGTATAGCTCTGGCTGTCTTTCTCATAGGTGCTATTCTGCCCTCATCCGTAATCACTAAATAATTCCATTGCCCATCGCTGTCATTCTCGATACGTTGTATATTATATTTCAATGCATTTTCAAGAACGTGATAGTTATTATCTTTAAATTTTTTCTTATCAATAATCACATTTACAATCTTTAAATCCATCTTTGCAATTGTTAACGTAAATGCTTTTATTATATCTTGTTTTGTTTCTTTTGACCAATGATACTCACGATATGGATTTTTATCCGTCAAAAAATGTTTTGTATGCATCTCTTCTGATACATGAAAGCCATATTTATCTTTTAATTCTCTTCTCAAAATACGCATTTTTTCAAAATTTTGCTGCCAGCTCTCTGCAGGCATATACAAACTTGTTAAAATAAAATGGTCTGATGAATTTATTGTTACTCCGTCATCCCCTGTTTCATCAAAATATGCTATATATGTTTTCATCAATTCCCCTTTCATATTTTAGACATTTTAATGCCATTCATTTTTAATAATGAAAACTATGGTGATTCACCAAAATACTGAAATTAAATAAGATTTGAAATAGAAAATTTACTTATAGATAGAGAATAGCAAACTATTCTCAGCCTGTCAACATGACAAAATAACATTCAAATCAGACTTTCGCACATTACAGCGATAGCAAACTAATCTGTTGACGATAAGCCATTTCTTGTATATAATAAATCGTATCACTGTATACAATTAAGAAAATGTACAAGAAGAAAAATTTGAGGAGGCTATTATGACAGGAAATACGTTAGGCTGGGTAATTGTGGCATTCGTGCTGTACTTACTCATGATGATCGCTATCGGAGCGTTTTATGCAAAGGGCAATAACAATTCCGAAGACTACTTTTTGGGAGGCAGAAAGCTGAACGGCTTCGTCGCTGCGCTGTCCGCGCAGGCATCGGATATGAGCGGATGGCTGTTAATGGGGCTGCCGGGAGCTATTTACTTAACCGGTGTCGGAGGTGACGGCTGGATCGCCATCGGACTTTTCATCGGCACGACGCTGAACTGGCTGTTCATTGCCACGAAGCTGCGCAGATATACGATCCGCGCTAATAATTCCGTGACGCTGCCGACTTATTTTGAGAACCGCTTCCATGATGATAAGAAAGTATTGATGACGGTTTCTTCTATTACTATTGTAGTATTTTTCCTGGTATATTGTGCTTCCGCACTTTCTGCCGGAGGTCAGCTGTTTGAGTCCGTGTTCGGTATTGACTATCATGTGGCACTGACCATCGGTGCGCTGGTAGTTTTGGTCTATACCTTCCTCGGCGGATTTACCGCGGTATGTGTGACAGACTTTATTCAGGGCATGCTGATGCTGGTCGGTATCCTGGCAGTACCTTTGTTTGCCTATCATTTCCTGACCGGCAATGGAACCACGCTGGCAGCAGGACTGGAAGCCAGCGGTGCTGACAGTGCCAACTTCCTGAACCTGATGAAGAACGGTGACGGCAGCAACAATATCATCAGCGTGATCTCCGGTCTCGGCTGGGGACTGGGATATTTCGGAATGCCCCACATCCTGGTGAGATTTATGGCAGTCCGGGATGAGAAGGAAATGACCAAGTCCAAGGCTACAGCCATCAGCTGGGTGGCATTATCCCTGGGATTTGCAGTATTTATCGGTATTCTGGGCAGAGCTTATCTGCCGGAGCTGGTGAATGGCAATAATGAGAAGGTATTTATTGAGATGATCAAGAAGGTATTTACCGTGGAGATGCGGGCTCCGTTCATTGCAGGATTGTTCCTCTGTGGTATCCTGGCAGCGATCATGTCCACGGCGGATTCCCAGCTGTTAGTCAGTGCCTCCAGTGTGGCGGAAGATATCTTCAAGGGACTGCTCAAGAAGGATGCGGATGACAAGACGGTCATGAATGTCAGCCGTGTCACTGTACTGGTGGTAGCTGTGCTGGCTTACATCATCGCATGGAATCCGAACAACACCGTCATGGGACTGGTATCCAACGCGTGGGCAGGTTTAGGTGCCGCCTTTGGTCCGCTGGTAGTGATGTCCTTATATTGGAAGAGAACCAACTTCCCAGGAGCGGTAGCCGGAATTGTCACCGGTGCACTTGCCGTTATCATCTGGGATTACATCCCTCTCGTGGGCGGACAGACTCTGGGCAAAGCTACCGGATTGTATTCCCTGGTAGTAGGCTTCGGGCTGGGACTTATCGCTATCATCGCAGTCAGCCTCACTACCAAGACTCCTTCCGAGGAAATGCTGCAGGAGTTCGAGGATGTGAAAGCGAACCGGCTGTAACAGACCGTTGATGAAATAAATATTGACAGACAAAAATACTGATGGACAGCGAAGACATCTGCCTGTCAGTATTTTTATGTATTTGTGTTGGCGAGGGTATGGGAGGCAAAAACAAGCTATCTGTACCCAGCAGAACTTGCGAAAGCGGGTATGTGAGACAAAATCAGGTCGATTATACCCTCCACCTTTGTACATCGGGGCGCAGAAAGGAATTTTGCCGTAATAAGCCCCGTCGATACCGGGATATCGGGGCGTAGATAAGGATTTTGCCGTAATAAGCCCCGTCGATACCGGGATATCGGGGCGTAGAAAGAGATTTTGTCAGAATAGGCCCCGGGGATATCGGACCAGCGGGGCGCAGCAAGAGATTTTGCCAGGATAAGCCCCGGGGATCTCGGACCAGCGGGGCTTAGAAAGAGATTTTGCCAGGATAAGCCCCGGGGATCTCGGACTAGCGGGGCTTAGAAAGAGATTTTGTCAGAATAAGCCCCGGGGATCTCGGACCAGCGGGGCGCAGCAAGAGATTCTGTCAAAATAAGCCCCGGGGATCTCGGACCAGCGGGGCGCAGAAAGAGATTCTGTCAAAATAAGCCCTGGGGATCTCGGACCAGAGGGGCGCAGCAAGAGATTTTGCCAGGATAAGCCCGACGGCAACTGAGAGCATCCAAGGGGGAACGGTTTCATTTGCCATAAAAAATATTGGGCGATATTATACTGGGCTATATTATATATAAGAAGAAACTCACAAAAATACAGTGGCGAACCTGTGCAAAACAGCAAAAAGAAATTGTATCAAAAAAAAATACAATTTTTTTAAAAAAAGTCTTGCAATGCCCGTAAATTCAATGTATACTAATCCTTGCTGTGGCATGATAGCTGTGAAACGTGAGGTTGCCGGTTTCCAGTAATGGAGATCGGGTTTTCCGTGGAGCGAATGTCAAGTTAGAAAACTGACGGCAAGTCACTGTACCAATTAACATCTGCCTTGAGCAGTAACAACGTGTAAGTTTATGACCGGAGAGAAGAAAGCGTTGCACAAAGGTCGCAGACACACACGGGAAAGTGTACAGTCACCGCTTGTCCGTACAAAAAGTAAGTATTAACTTACAAAAGTGCGAAAAGGAGGCGACTTTTTTTATGGCAAATCAGGTAATGAGAATTACATTGAAAGCTTATGAACATCAGCTTGTTGATGCATCTGCCAAAAAAATCATCGAAACTGTTAAGAAGACCGGAGCTCAGGTGAGTGGTCCCGTACCTCTTCCTACCAAGAAGGAAGTTGTTACCATTCTGAGAGCAGTACACAAGTACAAGGACTCCAGAGAACAGTTCGAGCAGAGAACTCACAAGAGACTGATCGACATCATGGCTCCCACTCAGAAGACTGTTGATGCTCTTCAGAGACTGGAAATGCCTGCCGGTGTTTACATCGACATAAAGATGAAAAATAACTAATTTTTCATCTCGATGAAGAACAACTAATAAGTAAGTTTTTCAAAGTAAAGCCAAAACAACAAAAACCTCTACTTAGACGTAAGAACACAGTGCGATGAACAATCGCCAGGGAAATGCGCGAAGCGTATTTCTAAGTGTTTCGCAGAAACACTTTGGGTTTTGCAAGAAACACTTTGGTCCGCTATGTAGAACACAGGAGGTAAAAATGAAGAAAGCAATTTTGACAACAAAAGTTGGAATGACTCAGATCTTCAATGAAGATGGCGTGCTCGTTCCCGTAACCGTGCTTCAGGCTGGTCCCTGCGTGGTTACTCAGGTAAAGACCGTGGAGAATGATGGCTACAGTGCTGTACAGGTAGGCTTCGTTGACAAGAAGGATAAGGTTGTTAACAAGGATGCCAGCGGCAAGAAGCAGATCGTACACAGACATGGTGTTAACAAAGCAGAGCAGGGCCACTTCAAGAAGGCTGGCGTAAGCTCCAAGAGATATGTAAGAGAGTTCAAGGTTGAGAACGCTGAGGAGTACACCCTTGGTGCAGAGATCAAAGCTGACATCTTCGCTGCAGGTGATAAGGTAGATGCTTCTGCAATCTCCAAAGGTAAGGGCTTCCAGGGCGCAATCAAGAGATTTGGACAGCACAGAGGACCTATGGCTCATGGTTCCAAGTTCCATCGTCATCAGGGTTCCAATGGTGCATGTTCCTCCCCTAGCCGTGTATTCAAGGGCAAGGGAATGCCTGGACATATGGGTTGTGTAAAGGTAACTGTTCAGAATCTTGAGGTCGTAAGAGTAGATGCTGAGAAGAATCTGCTTCTGGTAAAGGGTGCAGTACCCGGACCTAAGAAAGCTTTAGTAACCATCAAAGAGACCGTTAAGGTTGAGGCATAGTTTAGGACGAAAGGAGGACCAATCAGATGGCAAACGTATCTGTTTACAATATGGAAGGCAAAGAAGTTGGTACAATCGAATTAAACGATGCAGTGTTTGGTGTTGAAGTGAACGAGCACCTGGTACACATGGCAGTTGTACAGCAGCTTGCAAATAATCGTCAGGGAACTCAGAAAGCAAAGACCCGTTCTGAGGTATCCGGTGGCGGAAGAAAGCCCTGGAGACAGAAGGGAACCGGTCATGCAAGACAGGGTTCAACCAGATCTCCCCAGTGGGCAGGCGGCGGCGTAGTATTCGCTCCCGTTCCCAGAGATTACTCTTTCAAGCTTAACAAGAAAGAGAAGAGAGCAGCTCTGAAGTCTGCACTGACCAGCAAGGTTCAGGGAAGCAGCCTGATCGTAGTAGATGAGCTGAAATTCGACGAGATCAAGACCAAGAACTTCGCCAACGTTATGAATAACTTAAAGGTAGAAAAGGGACTGGTAGTGATCGCTGATAACGATACTAACGTAGTTATGTCCGCTAGAAACGTAGCTGATGTAGATACCACCCTGGTAAATACCATCAACGTTTACGACGTAATGAAGGCTAAGACAGTTGTCCTGACCAAGGATGCTGTTGCAAAGATTGAGGAGGTATACGCATAATGGCTGATATTAAATACTATGATGTAATCCTCAAACCCGTTATTACCGAGAAGAGCATGGCCGGCATGGGCGAGAAGAAGTACACCTTCCTCGTTCACACCGAAGCTAACAAGTCTCAGATCAAAGAGGCTGTTGAGAAGATGTTCGAAGGTACCAAGGTTAAGAGTGTTAACACCATCAATATGGATGGCAAGAACAAGAGACGTGGAATGGTTACCGGTAAGACTGCCAAGACCAAGAAGGCTATTGTTCAGTTGACCGCAGATAGCAAAGAAATCGAGATCTTCGCAGGTCTGTAAGATCGAAGCTACTGCTGAGATTCAGGTATGCGGCACATAAAGTGCTCGCGCAAAAAATCATCGTAAAGGAGATACAGTAATGGGAATTAAGACATACAACCCCTATACACCTTCCAGAAGAAACATGACTGGTTCTGACTTCTCTGAGATCACCAAGACCTCTCCCGAGAAGAGCCTGTGTGTTTCCCTGAAGAAGAACTCCGGCCGTAATAATCAGGGTAAGATCACTGTAAGACATCGCGGCGGCGGTTCCAGAAGAAAATACAGAATCATTGATTTCAAGAGATACAAGGATGGCATCCCTGCTACCGTAATCGGTATCGAGTACGATCCTAACAGAACAGCAAACATCGCGCTGATCTGCTACGAAGATGGTACCAAGTCCTATATCCTCGCTCCCGAAGGTCTGACCGACGGAATGAAGGTTATGAACGGTGCAGAGGCCGAGGTCAGAGTAGGTAACTGCTTACCTCTGTCCGAGATCCCTGTAGGTACTCAGGTACACAATATTGAGTTATATCCCGGCAAGGGCGGCCAGCTGGTTCGTTCTGCTGGTAACAGCGCACAGCTGATGGCAAAAGAAGGTAAGTACGCTACTCTTCGTCTTCCCTCCGGTGAGATGAGAATGGTTCCCCTGGTTTGCCGTGCAACTGTTGGTGTTGTAGGTAACGTTGATCATAGCCTGGTTAAGATCGGTAAAGCCGGACGTAAGCGTCACATGGGCATCCGTCCCACCGTACGTGGTTCCGTCATGAACCCCAACGACCATCCTCATGGTGGTGGTGAAGGTAAGACCGGTATCGGTCGTCCCGGCCCCAGCACACCTTGGGGTAAACCTGCTCTTGGTCTGAAGACACGTAAATCTAAGAAGGCTTCCAACAAGCTGATCGTAAGAAGACGTGACGGCAGAGCAATCAAATAGTTAAGGAGGAAAGATCATGGCTAGATCACTGAAAAAAGGACCTTTCGCAGACGCAAGCCTGTTAAAGAAAGTCGACGCTTTAAATGCATCAGGACAGAAGCAGGTTATTAAGACCTGGTCCCGTCGTTCTACAATTTTCCCTTCCTTCGTAGGACATACGATTGCTGTTCATGATGGTAGAAAGCATGTTCCCGTATACGTTACTGAGGATATGGTTGGCCACAAGCTCGGTGAGTTCGTAGCAACCAGAACCTTCAGAGGCCACGGCAAGGACGAGAAGAAATCCAAGGTTAGATAATTTTATTATTGACCTGGAGCAAAAAATATGCTATCTTTTATAGATGGCTGGGAGAGCTATGCGCTCTCCCGAGGGTCTTCCCTCGAAAGAGGAAAGAAGACGGGATATTTTTGTGCGCAGCACTTAGGAAACACACGGGTGCGTTGCGCGGTTTCAGTTTGAAAGGAGGACCAAATCTATGGCTAAAGGACATAGATCCCAAATTAAGAGAGAAAGAAACGCTCAGAAAGATACAAGACCTTCAGCTAAGCTGTCTTACGCAAGAGTATCTGTTCAGAAGGCTTGTTTCGTATTAGATGCCATCAGAGGCAAAGATGTACAGACTGCACTTGGTATTCTGGAGTACAATCCCAGATATGCTTCCAGCCTGATCAAGAAGCTGCTTGAGTCAGCAATCGCTAACGCTGAGAACAATAACGGTATGAATACCGAGAACCTTTATGTTGCAGAGTGCTTTGCAAACAAAGGACCTACCATGAAGAGAGTAAAGCCCAGAGCACAGGGCAGAGCTTATAGAATCGAAAAGAGAATGAGCCACATTACCATCGTTCTTGATGAGAAGAAGTAGGGAAAGGAGCTATTAAAAGTTTATGGGACAGAAAGTTAATCCTCACGGCCTGAGAGTCGGTGTTATTAAAGATTGGGATTCCAAGTGGTACGCTGATGCAGAGTTTTCCGATTATCTGGTAGAAGACTACAACATCAGAAAGTTCCTGAAAAAGAAATTATACAGTGCAGGTGTTTCCAAGATCGAGATCGAAAGAGCATCTGACAGAGTAAAGGTTATCATCTATACTGCTAAGCCCGGTGTTGTAATCGGTAAGGGCGGCGCTGAGATCGAAGTAACCAAGAAAGAGCTCGCCAAGTTAACCGATAAGAAGGTTATGGTTGACATTAAAGAGATCAAGAGACCTGACAGAGATGCACAGCTGGTAGCTGAGAACATCGCTCAGCAGCTGGAGAACCGTGTATCCTTCAGACGTGCAATGAAGTCCTGCATGGGCAGAACCATGAAGTCTGGTGCTATGGGTATCAAGACCTGCTGTTCTGGTCGTCTGGGCGGTGCTGATATCGCTCGTGCTGAGTTCTACAGCGAGGGAACCATTCCTCTGCAGACACTGAGAGCAGATATCGATTATGGTTTTGCTGAAGCAAACACCACCTATGGTAAAGTTGGAGTTAAAGTTTGGATTTATAAAGGCGAGATACTTCCTACAAAAGGAAATCAGATGGAAGGGAGCGATAAATAATGTTAATGCCGAAGAGAGTAAAACGTCGTAAACAGTTCCGTGGATCCATGGCCGGAAAAGCTTCCAGAGGTAACACCCTGGCATATGGCGAATTTGGTCTGGTTGCTACAGAACCCTGCTGGATCAAGTCTAATCAGATTGAGGCAGCCCGTATTGCGCTTACCCGTTATACCAAGCGTACCGGTAAAGTATGGATTAAGATTTTCCCCGATAAGCCCGTAACTGTAAAGCCTCTCGGTACTCGTATGGGTTCCGGTAAAGGCGCTGTAGATTGCTGGGTAGCAGTTGTTAAGCCCGGACGTGTAATGTTCGAGATCGCTGGTGTTCCCGAAGAGGACGCTCGTGAAGCATTACGTCTTGCTATGCACAAGCTCCCTTGTAAGTGTAAGATCATTGCTAAGGCAGATGTGGAAGGCGGTGTGACAGAATGAAATCAAATAAATTTGTAGAAGAATTGAAGACAAAGTCCGATGCAGAACTGGCACAGGAGCTGGTAGCTGCTAAAAAAGAACTTTTCAATTTGAGATTCCAGAACGCAACCAATCAGTTAGATAATACTGCAAGAATCAAAGAAGTTAGAAGAAACATTGCACGTATTCAGACTGTTATCACCGAGAAGGCTAGAGCGTAACGCGTGGGTGCGTAGAAAGGAGATCAAACCGTGGAAAGAAATTTGAGAAAAACACGTACTGGTAAGGTTATCAGTAATAAGATGGATAAAACTATTGTAGTTGCAATCGAAGAGCATGTTAAGCATCCCCTTTACAAAAAGATCGTAAAGGACACCTACAAGCTGAAGGCGCATGACGAGAATAACGAGTGCAACATTGGCGATATCGTAAAAGTTATGGAGACAAGACCCCTGTCCAAGGACAAGAGATGGAGACTTGTTGAGATCGTAGAAAGAGCTAAATAAATTAGCACGCGAATATTAAGTTTGTAAGAAACCGCGGAAGCGGTGAAGGAGGAATAACATGGTTCAGCAGGAAAGTAGACTGAAAGTTGCTGATAACACCGGCGCAAAAGAGTTACTTTGCATTCGTGTTATGGGCGGTTCTACCAGAAGATATGCACAGATCGGCGACGTGATTGTTGCTTCCGTTAAAGATGCAACACCAGGTGGCGTTGTAAAAAAAGGTGATGTAGTAAAGGCAGTTGTAGTTCGTTCCGTAAAGGGCGCTCGTCGTAAAGACGGTTCTTACATCAAGTTTGATGAGAACGCTGCAGTTATCATCAAAGATGACAAGACTCCCAGAGGAACCCGTATCTTTGGGCCGGTTGCAAGAGAGCTTCGTGAGAAACAGTTCATGAAAATTGTTTCCCTGGCTCCCGAAGTATTATAAGGAGGTTGCCACATGTCTACAATGAAAATTAAGAAGGGCGACACCGTTAAGGTTATCGCTGGTAAAGACTTAGGTACAGAGGGCAAGGTTCTCTCTGTAGACGTAAAGAATCATAAAGTCCTGGTTGAGGGCGTTAACAAGATCACAAAGCATGCAAAGCCTTCTCAGGCAAACCCCAATGGCGGTATTGTTGAGAAAGAAGCTCCTATTGATATTTCAAACGTTATGCTTGTTGTAAAAGGCAAGACCACAAGAGTTGGCTTCAAGGTTGAAGACGGCAAGAAAGTACGTTTCGCAAAGTCAACAGGCGAAGTGATTGACTAATCAATAGGAAGGAGGAAATATAAGTGAGCAGACTGAAAGATTTATATAACAATGAGATCGTCGATGCTATGACCAAGAAGTTCGGTTACGCTAATGTAATGGAAGTTCCCAAGCTCGACAAGATCGTTATCAACATGGGTGTTGGTGAAGCAAAAGAAAACGCTAAGATCCTTGAGAATGCAGTTGCTGATATGGAAGCTATCACCGGACAGAAGGCAGTTCTGACCAAGGCTAAGAATTCCGTAGCAAACTTCAAGATCCGTGAGGGCATGCCCATCGGATGTAAGACCACTCTGCGTGGTGAGAAGATGTATGAGTTCCTGGATCGTCTGGTTAACCTCGCTCTTCCTCGTGTCCGTGACTTCAGAGGCGTTAACCCTAACGCATTCGACGGCAGAGGTAACTATGCACTCGGTATCAAAGAGCAGTTCATCTTCCCTGAGATCGAGTACGATAAGATTGACAAGACCAGAGGTATGGATATCATTTTCGTAACAACTGCTAAGACCGACGAAGAGGCACGTGAGCTGCTGAGACTGTTCAACATGCCTTTCGCAAAGTAATCAAGGAGGTAAATTCTGATGGCAAAGACATCAATGAAGATTAAACAGCAGCGCAAACCTAAGTTCTCTACTCAGGCTTATACCCGCTGCAAGATTTGTGGTCGTCCCCACTCTGTACTGAGAAAATACGGAATTTGCCGTGTTTGCTTCCGTGAACTGGCATACAAGGGCGAGATCCCCGGAGTTAAGAAGGCATCTTGGTAAGAGTGAAAAGATTTTCTAAGCCAGCAAAGTACGCTGGCTAACAAAATCTATATTTCACTCCTAAGAGAATTTTCCCGGTGGGAAAATTCTCCGGGATGAAAAGAAATTCCTTATGGAATTCTCCGGAGCAAAAAGTTTTAAATTAGTTTATAAGAGTAATCTTATAATATAGATGGTATATACAAAGTGTATGTACTTAGCATGATTCAAGTCAAATAATAAGGAGGAAACTAAATCATGACAATGAGCGATCCTATCGCAGATATGCTTACAAGAATCCGTAATGCAAATACTGCAAAACACGACACCGTAGACGTACCTTCTTCCAAGATGAAGCTGGCTATCGCACAGATTCTGCTGGACGAGGGATATATTAAAAAGTACGACATCGTTGAAGACGGTGGTTTCAAGACCATCCACATCACTCTGAAGTACGGCGCAGACAAGAACGAGAAGATCATCTCCGGCATCAAGAGAATCTCTAAGCCCGGCTTACGTGTATACGCTGGCAAGGAAGATCTGCCTAAGGTTCTTGGCGGTCTGGGTATTGCTATTATCTCTACCAACCAGGGTGTTATCACCGACAAGAAGGCTCGTGAGCTTCAGGTTGGCGGCGAAGTATTAGCATTCGTTTGGTAAGGATGAAAAGATTTTCTAAGTCAGCAAAATACGCTGACTAATAAAATCTAAGTTTCATCCCTAAGAGAATTCCTTGCGGAATTCTCCTGTGTAACTATTGTTTTTCTATAGAATTATAGGAGGTACGGGCATGTCCAGAATAGGTAGAATGCCAATCGCAATTCCTGCAGGTGTTACTGTAGAAGTTGCAGAAAATAACAAAGTGACTGTGAAAGGTCCCAAGGGTACTCTGGTAAGAGTATTACCCTCTGAGATGGAAATTAAAGTGGAAGGTGCAGAAGTTCTCGTAAGCAGACCCAACGATCTGAAGAAGATGAAGTCTCTTCACGGCCTGACAAGAACTCTGATCCACAACATGGTAGTAGGTGTTACCGAAGGTTTCGAGAAGAAGCTGGAAGTAAATGGTGTTGGTTACAGAGCTGCTAAGTCCGGCAAGAAGCTGACCCTGAACCTTGGTTACTCTCATCCCGTAGAGATGATCGATCCCGAAGGCATTGAAGCTGTAGTTGAAGGCCAGAACGTGATCATCGTTAAGGGTATCGACAAAGAAAAAGTTGGCCAGTACGCTGCTGAGATCCGCGACAAGAGAAGACCTGAGCCTTATAAGGGCAAGGGTATCAAGTATGCCGATGAGACCATCAGACGTAAAGTTGGTAAGACTGGTAAGAAATAATAGATAAGGAGAGTATGAAGATGGTTAGTAAAGAGTCCAGACAGTTAGTACGTGCAAAAAAGCACATGAAAATTCGTAACCGCTTCAGCGGCACTGCTGAAAGACCTCGTCTTGCAGTGTTCAGAAGCAATAATCATATGTATGCTCAAATTATCGACGATACAGTTGGTAACACTTTAGTATCTGCATCCACTCTTGAGAAAGAGATCAAGGCAGAGCTGGAGAAGACCAATAACGTTGATGCAGCAGCATATCTTGGAACTGTTATCGCAAAGAGAGCAATCGAAAAAGGTATCAAAGAAGTTGTTTTCGACCGTGGCGGTTTCATTTATCAGGGTAAAGTAGCAGCTTTAGCCGATGCAGCCAGAGAAGCTGGCCTGGAATTCTAGGAAAGGAAAGAGGAATACACCATGAAACACACAATCATAGATGCAAGCCAGTTAGAGTTAAATGATAAAGTTGTTACCATCAAGCGTGTAACCAAGACCGTTAAGGGTGGTCGTAACATGAGATTCACCGCGCTGGTAGTTGTTGGTGACGGCAACGGCCATGTAGGCGCTGGTCTGGGAAAGGCTGTAGAAATTCCCGAAGCTATCCGTAAGGGTAAGGAAGACGCTGTAAAGCATATTGTTGAGATCAATCTGGATGAGAACAATTCCATCACCCATGATTTCATCGGTAAGTATGGTTCTGCTAACGTTTTACTGAAGAAGGCTCCTGAAGGTACCGGTATCATCGCTGGTGGTCCCGCTCGTGTCGTTTGTGAGCTTGCAGGTATCAAGAATATCCGTACCAAGTCTCTTGGCTCCAACAATAAGCAGAACGTTGTTCTTGCAACCATCTCCGGTTTAAGCCAGATCAAGGCTCCCGAAGAAGTAGCAAAGAATCGTGGAAAGTCTGTTGAGGAAGTTCTGGCGTAAGCCGGATCTTCCCGTTAAGTTGACAGGGCCAACAGAAAGGAGTAGAGTATGGCAGACAAGAAGTTAAAGATCACTCTGGTAAAGTCCACCATCGGCGCTGTGCCGAAGAATAAAGCAATCGTGGAGTCTATGGGACTGCGTAAGATCGGTAAGTCCGTAGTACTGCCTGATAATGATGCAACAAGAGGACAGATCCGCCAGGTGAATCATTTGATCAAGGTAGAAGAAGCATAATCAGATAAGGAGGTGTTAGGAATGGAATTATCCAATTTAAGACCTGCAGAAGGTTCCAAACACAGTGATAATTTTAGAAGAGGCCGTGGACACGGTTCAGGAAATGGCAAGACCGCAGGTAAGGGTCATAAGGGACAGAAGGCTCGTTCCGGAGCTCCCAGACCTGGTTTCGAAGGTGGTCAGATGCCTTTATACAGACGTATTCCTAAGAGAGGTTTCACTAACAGAAACACTAAGGAAATCGTTGCTATCAATGTAAGTGCTCTGGAGTGCTTTGACAACGGTGCTACCGTTGATGTAAACGCATTGGTTGAAGCAGGAATCATTAAGAACCCCAGAGATGGAGTTAAGATCCTTGGAAACGGAGAACTTACCAAAAAGCTTGATGTAAAGGTAGATGCTTTCAGCGCATCCGCAAAAGAAAAGATCGAGGCTCTTGGTGGAACTGCTGAGGTGATGTAATGCTTACAACACTGAAAAACGCATTTAAAATCAAAGAAATCAGACAGAAGATTCTTTTTACACTGGGAATGTTAGTTGTGATCCGTATCGGATCACAGCTTCCCGTACCCGGGGTGGACACGAAGTTCTTTTCTCAATGGTTTGCCCAGCAGACAGGCGGTGCGTTCAGTTTCTTTGATGCCATTACGGGCGGTTCTTTCCTGAACATGTCTATTCTGGCATTGAACATCAACCCTTATATTACATCTTCCATTATCATGCAGCTGCTTACAATTGCTATTCCAAAGCTGGAAGAAATGCAGCGTGACGGTGAAGACGGCCGTAAAAAAATGGTTGCCATCACCAGATACGTTACCGTAGCGCTTGCACTGATCCAGTCCACAGCAATGGCAATCGGTTTTGGCAGACAGGGCTACTTGATCGAGTTCAACGCTCTGAATGTAATTACCACGATCACAGCACTTACCGCTGGTAGTGCTTTCCTGATGTGGGTGGGTGAACGAATCACAGAAAAAGGTATCGGAAATGGTATTTCCATCGTACTGGTGATCAACATCATTTCCCGACTGCCTCAAGACCTGAGCAACCTGTTTGAGCAGTTCGTATTCGGAAAAGCTCCGGCAACCGCAATCCTTGCAGTAGTTATCATCTTCGCAATTATTATTGCCATGGTGGTACTGGTTATCATCTTAAATGATGGTGTGCGCAAGATTCCGGTACAGTATGCCAAGAAAATGCAGGGCAGAAAGATGGTCGGCGGACAGACTTCCAATATTCCGTTGAAAGTAAATACTTCCGGCGTTATTCCCATCATTTTTGCACAGTCCATTATGCAGTTCCCCATTATTATCTGTTCCTTTATCGGATATAACGGAACCGGCGTATGGGCAGAGATCCTGAAAGGTCTGAATTCCGGTTACTGGTGCAAACCCAGTCAGCCGATTTATTCCCTGGGACTTTTGCTGTACATTGTATTGATTGTATTTTTTGCATACTTCTATACATCCATTACATTTAATCCTTTGATGATTGCCGATAACATGAAGAAGCAGGGTGGTTTCATTCCCGGTATCAGACCTGGTAAGCCTACCAGTGATTATCTGAACAAGATTCTGAATTATATCGTATTCATCGGTGCGATCGGCCTGATCATTGTATCTGTGATCCCGTATTTCTTTAACGGTGTGTTCGGCGCAAGTGTATCCTTCGGCGGTACCAGCCTGATCATTATCGTAAGCGTAGTACTGGAGACCATGAAGCAGGTAGAATCTCAGATGCTCGTTCGCAACTACAAGGGATTCCTGGAAGATTAGCAGCATAACAGTAACCGGATGGTTTGTAATCATCCGGTTATTTTTGTATTATGGGAAAATCTATTGCAAAAAAGCCGCATAAAAGTTAAAATATAAATGTTGGGCTGTATTTGTAGCTTATCCATAGAAGAGCAGAGCCTGCAGCTGCAGGCAGATAGGAGCAGATATGAAGATTATCATGTTAGGCGCACCCGGCGCAGGTAAAGGTACACAGGCAAAGATGATCGCTGAAAAGTACGGAATCCCTCATGTATCCACAGGCGATATTTTCCGTGCAAATATCAAGAACGGAACCGAACTTGGTATGGAAGCAAAGAAATACATGGATCAGGGACAGCTGGTTCCCGATGAACTGACTGTTAAGATCCTCTTAGACAGAGTAGCACAGGATGATTGCAAGAACGGTTATGTACTGGATGGATTCCCCAGAACCATTCCTCAGGCAGAAGTACTGGACAAGGCACTGACTGAGCTGGGAGATGCCATTGATTTTGCAATCGATGTAAATGTTCCCGATGAGAATATCGTGAAGAGAATGTCTGGCAGACGTGCATGCCTGTCCTGCGGCGCAACCTATCACATTGAGCATATTCCTCCCAAGAAGGAAGGCATCTGTGACAAGTGCGGACAGGAACTGGTACTGCGTGACGATGATAAGCCTGAGACCGTACTGAACCGTCTGAAAGTTTATCATGACCAGACCCAGCCTCTGATCGAATTCTATACCAAGAAAAATGTATTAAAGACCGTAGACGGCACCAAGGATATGAAGGAAGTATTCGCAGATATCGTAGCAATTCTTGGCTAGGAAAAGTCCGGATCACTGATCAGCAGCAGTAAGGTCCGGAACAGAAAGGTGAATAAAATGGCAGTAACTATCAAATCACAGCGTGAAATTGAGTTGATGAGAGAATCTTGTAAGATTCTGGCGGATGTATTCAGCGAGATGGAGAAGGCAGTACACCCCGGGGTATCCACTCTGGATATCAATAACCTGGGAGAGAAACTGATCCGTGCCCATGGCTGCATTCCCAACTTCTTAAATTACAACGGATATCCGGCATCTATCTGTGTATCCGTGAATGATGAAGTCGTACATGGTATACCTCACAAGGATCATATTCTTCACGAAGGTGATATTGTAAGTCTGGATGCAGGACTGATTTATAAAGGATACCATTCCGACATGGCACGTACTTTCCCGGTAGGCCAGGTCAGTGAAGAGGCAAGACTCCTGATGGAGAGAACCAAGGGAAGCTTTTTCGCAGGCATTGAGATGGCGAAGGCAGGCAATCACCTGTATGACATTTCCAATGCAATTGATGCCTATATCAAGCCTTTTGGCTACGGTATCGTAAGAGACCTGGTAGGTCACGGTATCGGCACCAGCCTGCATGAGGATCCGCAGATCCCCAACTTCGCACAGCATAGACGTGGACTGAAGCTTCAGGCCGGTATGACGCTGGCGATCGAGCCCATGATCAATATCGGAAGACCGGATGTGGCATGGCTGGACGATGATTGGACTGTAGTTACCGAGGATGGATCCCTGTCTGCACATTATGAGAATACGGTCCTGATCACAGACGGTGAGCCGGAGATCCTGACCATGTATTAAGGAGCGGGTAACGGCAGACCCGGAGAAGAAAGGTAAGATTTTGATATGTTAGGAGAATTTGCAACTTCAAAGGCCGGACACGATAAGGACAGATTGTACATGATCGTCGGTGAAGAGGAAGAATGGGTCTATCTGTGCGACGGAAGGCTGCGCGGTGTGGAACATCCGAAGAAGAAAAAGAAAAAACATATCCAGATCATACATTCTTCGGCAGAGGATGCGTTGATACAAAGCATGCAACAGAACCTTCCGGGGGAGAAAGACGAGATCAACAGACGAATCTGTAAGACCCTGGAAGCGTATCTGCGTAATAAGTAATATAAAGCAGTAAAAGTAGTAAAGAGTAGAAAGCTATGGAGGAAATTTATGTCTAAAAGTGATGTAATCGAAATCGAAGGAACCGTTGTGGAGAAGCTTCCCAATACCATGTTCCGTGTAGAACTGGAAAACGGACACAGAGTACTGGCTACCATCAGTGGTAAGCTTCGTCAGAACTTCATCCGTATCCTTCCCGGAGATAAGGTAACACTGGAACTGTCTCCCTACGATCTGAGCAAGGGACGTATTATCTGGAGAGATAAGTAAATACCATCTGGAGAGAAAATAGCTATGGCTAAAAAAATACGTAACTTTGCTGCCATTCTGGCGGTCAGTGCGGTAGTGGGAACGATACTGTTAGTACTGGTATTCTTGCTTCCGGTAGGACCTATGAGAAAGAATGTGGAGAAAAGTGTCGGGGATATGCTGAAGACCGGAGACGAGATACCGGAAGATGCATTTTCGCAGTACCTGTGGAAAAACAGAGAGACCTACACCGATGCTATTATGGTGCAGAATGCCATAGAGAGATTGTCGGACAAAAATGCCTACGAACACGCTATGTGGATGTACCACTATGATCTGGAAGAGGATGTATGGACACCGGAGGATTCTCTCAAATCCTTCTGCGAATCCCATGAGAACGTCAATAACATGTATCTCCACATTTATGCGAGATACTGGCACGGCTATCTTTTATATTTAAAGCCGCTGTTACTGTTATTTTCCTGGCAGCACGTGGTATGGCTGGAGCTGGCGGTGCAGATCGCGCTTATGATCTGGGTGCTGGTTACGGCAATCCAAAAGCAAAATGCAGGTGTCGCAGTCATGACTCTGGGAAGTTTCCTGTTTATGAAGCCGGTGTTGGTTCTTGTATCACTGACCATGTCAGTGTGCTGGATTTTGACGCTTCTGGCGGTGGAATACATGCTGTTACATCATGACAGACTGCACGAAAAAGGACAATATCCGGAATTCTTCCTGATCGTGGGAATTCTGACGTCTTATTTTGATTTTCTGACGTATCCCATCGTTACTTTGGGAATTCCTCTGTGCTGTTACTTCTTATTAGAAAGTGATCGCCTGTGGAATAATATCAAAAGACTGACCGGCTTCAGTGTAAGCTGGGCAATCGGTTATGCCGGAATGTGGGCAGCAAAATGGGTCATTGCAGATCTGACATTACATACCGGTACGATCAAGGATGCTATCTGGTCCATTATCGGCCGTACCGAAGCTATTGGCGGCAGACCCCGGATGAACGGGGGGTTCTATGTCATCGGACTGAATCTTCAGGAATATCCGGTCTATATTGGAATTGCTGCAGGAGTGCTGGCAGCGATAGCGATAGGAATGCTTGTGATGATAATCGTCACGGGCAAATGGAAGGAAATATTTGCACAGCTGGTTCCCGTAGTACTCACAGCTGCAATTCCCTTCGTCTGGATCATTGCAGTACAACATCATTCAGCATTGCATGCGAGATTTACCTTCCGAATTTTAAGTGTTGCAGCGGCTGCGGCTATCACTTTTATCGTTTTGAATGTAAAGCAGGCAAAAAAGCAACAAAAAAGTCAAAAAATATTAAAAAAAGCGCAATAATACGCTTGCAAAGGAAAGACCGTCATGCTATAATGTAAGACGGTCTTTTTTGAAAGGAGGGTTTAACATGAAAGTTAGATCATCAGTAAAACCGATTTGCGAAAAGTGCAAAATCATCAAGAGAAAAGGACGCATCAGAGTAATCTGTGAGAATCCGAAGCACAAACAGAGACAGGGATAATCACCGCTTGATCGTCATTTGATCAGGTATGTGAGTTCTTGTCCGGTTATTATGTGCGGCTGAATTGATCATTATCAAAATTATCAATTTTCATAATAGATTTGGATAGAGCTTACGGGAGATTACTTGTTGATACCATGACGAAAAGATTTTCTAAATTTATAGAAGACATAAATTAAGAAAATCTAAGTTTCGTCACCAAAAAGAAATCACAGATTTCTTTTTGCGGATGCAGACATATTCGTTATGGAAAGATCGGATCGTGTCCGATTGGGTGAGAGCCCCAATCAATTAGTAACTATTGGGCGTACAATTAACAGACCAAAACGTACGCACACACAACGAAAGTTGTGAGCGCAGAAATGTTGCGCAAAGCGTAAGAGATTACGCAGGAAAATGGAGGAAACGTAAATGGCTCGTATCGCAGGTGTAGACTTACCTAGAGAAAAACGAATTGAGATCGGTTTGACCTATATCTATGGAATAGGCAGACCTACTGCTGACAAGCTGTTAGCAGAAGCAGGTGTAAATCCTGATACCAGAGTGAGAGATATTACCGATGATGAGGTAAAGAAGATCAGTGAAGCTATCGAAAAGCTTGGCGTTATGGTAGAAGGTGATCTGAGAAGAGAAATCGCTCTGAATATCAAGAGACTTCAGGAAATCGGCTGCTATCGTGGTATTCGTCATCGTAAAGGACTTCCTGTTCGTGGTCAGAAGACTAAGACCAACGCAAGAACTCGTAAGGGACCTAAGCGCACGGTGGCAAACAAGAAGAAGTAATTAAGATCGTAATGTAACTGTGAGAGGGAAGCAAATGTAAGCATCCCCAGGAAATGAGAAAGTAGGTTAGTTTAAAATGGCTAAAAAAGTTGCAAAGAAAGTAACAAAAAAGCGTGTAAGAAAAAACGTTGAACGCGGACAGGCACATATTCAGTCTTCTTTTAACAACACAATCGTAACGTTAACTGATGCTGAAGGTAATGCTCTTAGCTGGGCAAGTGCCGGTGGTCTTGGTTTTAGAGGTTCAAAGAAATCTACTCCATATGCTGCACAGATGGCTGCTGAAACAGCAACAAAGGCTGCTCTTGTTCACGGATTAAAGTCCGTTGACGTATTTGTAAAGGGTCCTGGTTCAGGACGCGAAGCAGCAATCAGAGCTCTGTCTGCAAGTGGACTGGATGTCTTAAGCATTTGTGATGTAACTCCTGTACCTCACAATGGATGCCGTCCTCCTAAGCGTCGTCGCGTTTAGTGAGAGTCCGTCATCAGACGGAACAGTGAATGAAGTAACATTAGAACAAGTTGGATGAAAGTGCCGCAATGCGGCACTGTAAACAACCCTCGGAAGTCACTTCCGAAGTATAAAGAAGGGAAAATAAAAAAATGGCAGTAAATCGCGTACCTGTACTGAAAAGATGTAGAGCCCTTGGCCTTGAGCCTTCTTACCTGGGCTATGACAAGAAGTCTAACAGAACCTCTGCAAGAGCAGGCAAAAAGGTATCTGAGTACGGACTTCAGTTAAGAGAAAAGCAGAAGGCTAAGTTCATCTATGGCGTTCTGGAGAAGCCTTTCCGTAACTACTATGAGAAGGCTGATAGAATGAAGGGCATGACCGGTGAGAACCTGATGACCCTGTTAGAGAGCAGACTGGACAACGTAGTGTTCAGAATGGGCTTTGCAAGAACCAGAAGAGAAGCAAGACAGATCGTTGACCACAAGCATGTACTTGTAAACGGTAAGTGTGTAAACATTCCTTCTTACCTGATCAAGGCTGGCGATGTTATCGAGATCAAGGAGAGCGCTAAATCCATGCAGAGATACAAGGATATCCTTGATGTTACTGCTGGAAGATTAGTACCCGAATGGATCGATGCTGATGTTGAGAACTTTAAGGGAACCATCAAGAATCTGCCTACCAGAGAGATGATCGATGTTCCTGTTGACGAGATGCTTATCGTCGAGTTGTACTCCAAGTAAGTTTTATGTAACCCCAATGAACATTTCCTGTGGAATATTATTCCATGGGATATTGTTCGTAAGAACATGTCAACATATAAAGTTCGCAAAGGAGGGTATTGGCAGTGTTTGATTTTGAAAGACCTAATATTGAGGTTAGCGAGATTTCAGAAGACAAAAAGTATGGTAAATTCGTAGTAAAACCCCTGGAAAGAGGCTATGGTATTACTCTGGGTAACTCCCTGAGAAGAATCATGCTGTCTTCCCTGCCCGGTGCTGCAGTGAGCCAGATCAAAATTGAAGGTGTTCTTCATGAGTTCAGTTCTATTCCCGGCGTAAAGGAAGATGTATCTGAGATCATCATGAACATCAAGAGCCTTGCGATCAAGAACAACAGCGAGACCAATGAGGCTAAGACTGCATATATCGAGTTTGAAGGCGAAGGTGTTGTAAGAGCTTCTGATATCCAGTGTGATCAGGATATTGAAATTCTGAACCCCGACCTTGTAATCGCAACTCTGAGCGGTAAAGATACCAAGCTTTACATGGAGTTAACTATTACAAGAGGCCGCGGTTACGTAAGTGCCGACAAGAACAAACACGAAGATTTACCAATTGGCGTAATTGCCATTGATTCTATCTATACACCTGTAGAGAGAGTTAACGTTACGGTAGAAAATACCCGTGTAGGTCAGAGTACTGATTTCGACAAGCTTACATTGGATGTATACACCAACGGAACCCTGGCTCCCGATGAGGCAGTCAGCCTGGCAGCTAAGGTGCTCAGCGAGCATCTGAACCTGTTCATCGACCTGTCCGAAAATGCTAAGACCGCTGAGGTTATGGTAGAGAAGGAAGACGACGAGAAGGAAAAGGTTCTGGAGATGAGTATTGACGAGCTGGAGCTTTCCGTTCGTTCTTACAACTGCTTGAAGAGAGCAGGTATCAATACTGTAGAAGAGTTAACCAATAAGACTTCAGAAGATATGATGAAGGTTCGTAACCTCGGACGTAAATCTTTGGAAGAAGTTCTGGCTAAACTGAAAGAGCTGGGATTACAGCTGAACCCCAGCGATGAGAACTAATTTCAGCTGAACATAAAAAGTAAGATTTCCGTATCCGGTAAGCCCAAAGTGTTCGGATGCGGTTTATCTCTAAATGGCAAAAAATAACGCATTCGGTAAGTAAGTCCAAAGTGCATGGCCGGATGTACCATGAATGGAGAAAGGAAAATTATCATGGCAAAGTACAGAAAACTCGGCAGAACATCTGCACAGAGAAAGGCATTATTAAGAAATCAGGTAACTGCAGTGATCAACAACGGCAAGATCGTTACCACCGAAGCTAAGGCTAAGGAAGTACAGAAGATCGTTGATGGACTGATCGCTCTGGCAGTAAAAGAGAAGGATAACTTCGAAACTGTTAAGGTTACCACCAAGGTTGCCCGCAAGGACAAGGACGGCAAGCGCGTAAAGCAGATCGTTGACAAGGAGACCGGTAAGGTCCTGGCTGAGTCCCATCGCGATAAGGATGGCAAGCTGGTTAAGATCGAGAACGGTGTTACCGTTACTGTATACGACGAAGTTGAGAAGGAGATCAAGAAGGATCTGCCTACCAGATCTCATGCACGTCGTCAGATGCTGAAGGTTCTGAACCCTGTAGTTGAGGTTCCCGCTGATGCAGCAGGCAAGAAAAAGAACACCAAGGAAGTTGACCTGGTTGCAAAGCTCTTCGATGAGTATGCTCCCAAGTATGCTACCCGTAAGGGTGGTTACACCAGAATCGTTAAGATCGGTCAGCGTAAGGGTGACGCAGCTATGACTGTTGTTCTGGAGCTTGTTTAAGCTACGAGCAAAGTAAGGATAAAAAGAGACAACCGCGAGGGAATGCTTGCATTCACTAGCGGTTGTCTTTTTTTAGAATTATTTGGCGACAGCCGTACAACGAGGGGATGCTCCGCATTCCCTCGTTGCTTTGCGGATTACTCCACCACCTTCTGGAAGTGTTGGTAATCCTTGCAGGAGTTCCAGTGACCTCCCCAGGTGAAGCCATGTTCTTTAAATAACTGATAGCACAGATCGTTTTCGTCAATTTTGTAGGGGAAGGAAGCGGTTCTGTCTGCATAGGCGGAAGCGTTTGCAGGAGATACCCTTTCACTGCCATCCTTATTGTAAGTAATATAAGGATTATAAAAGGGATTGATATCAATTGCCAGCCCTAATGCATGCTTGGACAGGGATGAGGTCCCTTCTACCGGACGATAATTGAAACAGGAGGTATTATTATCTTCCATGGAGGCGAGGTCGTCCCCATCATATTCATCGATCAAAAGTACCTTTTCCAGCTGGTATTCATTACAATACAGCTCATAGAAGATCTCCGTCAGGTCCTGCGCGATCGCCTTGTTACAGATCAATTCCCCTTCTGCAGGATTTCCTTCAAAATTATAATGCCGGATATGTACATATCTCAGATCGTCATAGCTGATTTCGACAGATTTCAACAGGTCTTGTGAGGCTTCTCCGGAGTTATCCACAGTAGCAGGATAAGAAACACCTGTTATATATCTCTGCAATTTCTCGGATAACGGCTCATAATAGAAGCCGTCGGACAGCGTGGTCCGCTGGTCGGTCAATAGCTCTCCGTTCAGGGAATATCCGGTCAAAACAGTAGTTTCTGCCATGGAAGATCCTTCCTGCAAGTTTTCTGTCGCATTTGCATTGGAATTGTCGACGGCCGGTGTAGGTTCCGGGGTAGGTGATGGCTCTGATGTCTGATAAGCCAGGGAAGGATTGTCCGTCGCATAATCCCCCAGAGTGTAGGAACTGTGCTGGGATACTCTTAGCAGTCCTCCGGCAACGACAGTGATGAGCGCAAGGATACCCACCATTTTCCATATTTTATTGCGATCGATCGGATTCATAGAATGCCTCCTCGTTTTATTTTCTGAAATGTTCTGCAATAGAAAGATACAACCATAACTATAAAGGTTTTTGGAAGGCAGTACAAGAGATTTTGAAAAAGTCGGGTCAGTTCCCTGTTAAGTGTTGTAAATCTGTGCATAATCTAGTAAAATAGGAACGATATCTTGCAAAAGCAGAAGATAGCTGATTCTCCGGCACTAAGCGAATATGGAATGGAGATTATTTATGGAGATCATTAAAGCAAATAATGTAGTATATGAATATATTCGTCGGGATGAAGAGGGAAATGTGGAAGGGATCACAAGAGCGGTGAATGATGTTTCTCTTGATATAGAGCAGGGACAGTTCATAGCCATCCTCGGACATAACGGTTCCGGCAAGTCTACTCTGGCAAAGCATATGAACGCCATCTTAAATCCGACAGAGGGAACGCTTTGGGTCGATGGTATGGACACGAAGGATGAGGACAACATCTGGAAGGTACGTCAGACAGCCGGCATGGTGTTTCAGAATCCGGATAACCAGATCATAGGACAGGTAGTGGAAGAAGATGTGGGATTTGGCCCGGAGAACATGGGGATCCCCACGGAGGAGATCTGGCAGCGTGTGGAAGAGAGCTTACGAGCGGTAGGTATGTACGAATATCGAAAGTATTCCCCGAATAAGCTGTCCGGTGGTCAGAAGCAGAGAGTGTCTATTGCCGGAGTACTGGCCATGCATCCCAAATGTATTGTATTGGATGAACCGACTGCCATGCTGGATCCCAGTGGACGTAAGGAAGTCATCCGTGCAGTCCGCGGATTGAATCAGGTGGAAGGCGTCACGCTGATCCTGATCACCCATTATATGGAAGAAATCATTCATGCGGACAAGGTATTTGTCATGGATGAGGGGAAAATTGCCATGCAGGGTACCCCCCGGGAAATCTTTTCACAGGTGGAGCAGCTGAAAAAGCTACGGCTGGATGTGCCGCAGGTAACGCTGTTATCGTATGAATTGCAGAAACGCGGAATTCCGCTGCCGGATGGCATATTGACAAGGGAAGAGCTGGTCAGTGCACTGGGCTATGGAAAAACCGACAGGAAATAGTGGCGGGGCTGGCAGCGAATGAAAGTACCCGGGAAAGGATCGAAAAAATGTCTATCATATTAGATCATGTGAATTATGTATACGGTGCAGATACACCGCTGGCAGTTCATGCCCTGAACGATGTCTGCCTGAAGATACCGGATGGACAGTTCATCGGTATTATCGGGCATACCGGTTCCGGTAAGTCCACGCTGATGCAGCATATGAACGGATTGATCCGTGCTACCGACGGACATATCTATTTTAACGGAGAAGATATCTACGACAAAGATTATGATATGAAGAAGCTCCGCAGCAAAGTAGGGCTGGTGTTCCAGTATCCGGAGCATCAGCTGTTTGAGATCGATGTATTCAGCGATGTCTGTTTCGGACCGAAGAATCTGGGACTTGATAAAAAGGAAGTGGAGCTTCGTGCATACGATGCTCTGAAAAAAGTAGGACTGCCGGATGAACTTTTCTATCAGTCCCCCTTTGAATTGTCCGGTGGACAGAAGCGTCGTGTGGCGATCGCCGGCGTGCTGGCCATGAAGCCGGAGGTACTGATCCTGGACGAGCCGACAGCCGGACTGGATCCCAAGGGAAGAGATGAGATCCTGCAGCAGATCAAAAAACTGCAGACAGAGACCGGACTTACCATCCTGCTGGTATCCCACAGCATGGAAGATGTGGCGGAATATGTGGACCGCATCATTGTAATGAACAAGGGCAGTGTCATGTATGACGATACGCCGAGAGAAGTGTTCAGACATTACAAAGAATTGGAAGAAGTAGGACTGGCAGCACCGCAGGTCACCTACATCATGCATGAGCTGAAAGCACGGGGCGCAGATGTGGATGTAGATGCCACAACGATCGAAGAGGCTGCGGAAGAAATTGCAAGAGTCTGGAAACAGAACAATCAGAAGTAATGATTTGAACTGCAATGCTCAAATTGCAGCATGAGCAGAGAGAAGATACGAGTTCTGACCCGACAGGAGCCGGGCAGAAACTCTGGTGAGGAGCAATATGCTTAGAGATATTACATTAGGACAATATTATCAGACAGAATCCGTGATACACAGGATGGATCCCAGAGTCAAGCTGGGAGGCACCCTCCTGTTTATCATATCACTGTTCTTTTTTAAAAATTACGCGGGATATGTGATCGCAGCCCTGTTTTTGGGGATGGTGATCCGGCTGTCAAAGGTACCGTTCAAGTTCATGGTAAAAGGAATGAAGACTATCGTCATGCTGATGATGATCACAGTGGTATTCAATCTGTTTCTGACACAGGGAACACCGTTAGTGACGATCTGGAAGCTGACCATTACGCAGGAAGGACTGAAAATGGCCATTTCCATGGCTGTCCGGCTGACACTGCTGATTATCGGATCCTCCGTGATGACACTGACCACCACACCGAACAACCTGACGGATGGTATGGAGAAAATGATGGGACCCTTAAAAGTATTCAAGGTGCCCGTACATGAGGTGGCCATGATGATGTCCATTGCACTTCGTTTTATACCTATATTATTAGAAGAAACGGATAAGATCATGAAAGCACAGATCGCCAGAGGTGCGGATTTCGAGAGCGGCAACATTTTCAAGCGTGCCAAAGCCATGGTGCCCCTTTTAGTACCGCTGTTTATCTCCGCGTTCCGCAGAGCCAACGACCTTGCCATGGCAATGGAGGCCAGATGCTATCGCGGCGGAGAGGGCAGGACGAAGATGAAACCGCTGATCTATCATAAGAGAGATTACATTGCTTACGGCTGTATTGCCGCATATATGGTGATCAGCATTGTGGTAGGAAGATTACCGTTTTTACCGTAAATTTTTACTGCAAAACACTAATGCCCATTGCAGATCGTATATCATCAAATACAGAAAAGAATGCCGGGGAACCTAAGACAGGTGGCAGGAGAGAAAGCGGGTGAAATACAGTGGAATCGGAAATGATAATAGAACAGCTGTCAAAGCAGCCGGAAAAAGAAAAAAAGCGTGTCCGCCTGACCGTGGCTTATGACGGAACGAATTATCATGGCTGGCAGATCCAGAATAATGGGATCACCATCGAAAGCGAATTGAACCGGTGTCTGACCGATCTGCTACGAGAGCCTGTTGAGGTCATCGGTGCCAGCCGGACAGATTCCGGGGTGCATGCACTGGGGAATATCGCTGTGTTTGACACGACCAGCCGGATGCCTGCGGAGAAAATCTCCTACGCATTGAACCAGAGACTTCCCGAGGATATCCGTATCCAGAAGTCCGAACAGGTGGAAAATGACTGGCATCCCCGGAAATGCGACAGCCGCAAGACTTATGAGTACCGGATCTACCGGGCACAGTTCCCCATGCCAGTGAAACGTTTGTATTCGCTGTTTACTTATTATGAACTGGATGTGAACCGGATGCAGGAAGCTGCGGCTTACCTGGAAGGAGAACATGATTTCAAAAGCTTCTGCCAGACCGGAGCCCAGGTGGAATCCACTGTGCGGACCCTGTATTCCGTAGAAGTGGAAGAGCAGGGAGAACATGATTTGGTGATCCGTGTCTGTGGTAATGGCTTCTTATATAATATGGTGAGGATCATTGCCGGAACCCTGTTAGATATCGGACAGGGCAAGCGGGACCCCATGGATATTTTCACGATCCTCGAGGCAAAAGACCGCAGCACAGCGGGGCCTACGGCACCGGCCCATGGACTGACTTTATTGAAATATGAATTCTTGTAAATAGCTTCGCCATACGTGATATAAACATAAGAGAGGCTGAGCGATAAAAGATGAACGCAAAAAAAGTTTAGTTTATGTATTGACACGAACGAAACCGTATCATATAATATATGACTGTGACAGTGTTTCAATATGCTGAGTCAAAGCCCCGACGAAGCATTGAAATAAAGTATTCAACCGTTTTGGGAAGAAGTAAAATGTAGCCGGACATCTGCAGATTACCATCGGACCAGAACACTGAAAAAGTCGATCACGAATCGGCGAAAGTAATATGGAGGGAACATAATGAAAACATTTATGGCTAGTCCAGCTACAATCGATAGAAAATGGTATGTAGTAGACGCTACTGACATGACCTTAGGCCGTCTGGCATCTGAGGTTGCTAAAGTGCTGAGAGGCAAGAATAAGCCTATCTTCACTCCTCACATCGACTGCGGTGACAACGTTATCGTTATCAATGCTGAGAAGATCAAAGTAACCGGTAAGAAGATGGATCAGAAGGTATATTATCATCATTCCGATTACGTTGGTGGCTTAAAAGAAGCTACCCTGAGAGAAAAGTTAGCAAAGAAGCCTGAGCAGGTTATCGAACTTGCAGTTAAGGGCATGCTTCCCAAGGGACCTTTAGGAAGACAGATGTTCACCAAGCTTCACGTATATGCAGGACCTGAGCACAAGCATGAGGCTCAGAAGCCTGAAGTACTGACATTCTAAAGGACTGAGAGGAGGAAAATAAATCATGGCTAAAACAGAAAGATACTACGGAACCGGTAGAAGAAAGAAATCCATCGCCAGAGTATATTTAGTACCCGGTAATGGTAATATTACAATCAATAAGAGAAGCATTGATGAGTACTTCGGTCTGGAGACTCTGAAGGTTATCGTTCGTCAGCCTCTGGCAGCTACTGAGACTGCTGAGAAGTTCGACGTTCTGGTTAACGTTCGCGGTGGCGGATACACCGGCCAGGCTGGTGCGATCAGACACGGTATTGCAAGAGCACTGCTTCAGGTAGACGGTGATTTCAGACCCGTTCTGAAGAAGGCTGGATTCCTTACCAGAGACCCTCGTATGAAGGAAAGAAAGAAATACGGTCTCAAAGCAGCTCGTCGCGCACCTCAGTTCAGCAAGAGATAATCGACTGCTCAGACTATATCAAAATGGTTCAAAAAGCCCGGAAAATCAAGGTTTTCCGGGCTTTTGCTATATCTAAACGGGCTGATATGGTTTGACCAAATTTGGCAAAACGAGAGCCGATTTCATCCAATTTTTAGTGGTCCGCAAGTGGTTAACTGGCTAAAAAGAGGGCGAAAAGAGGGGGAAGTGGTTCCCAAAGTGGTTAACCGAGAGCCGATTTTTGGGGTGCTTTTGAGCCCTCCTTCCCCTCGTTTTTTGGCTGTGGCAGTTTGGCATAGTTTCAAAGTCAACGGTTAGATACCATCATGGAGCAGATGAAAATTGCCGAGGGCGTAACCGAGAAATTAAAGTGTACCCGTCAAATGGAATGGGTGCAGCGTTGCAATAACATTCGCAATCGGGCAGAAGAAATCGTTTTGCATGAGATGATTTATTTATAACGGTATGGTAGAATGATTATCGCAAATTGATATCTATTCAACTCAACGTTGAGATTCCCTTCAACGATTAGTATGTTCCAAATAAATTCTCTATTTGATATACTGAGGTCAAATATAGTATAAAGGAGATTTGTTTTATGGATCAGAAAAAAATAGGTGCATTTATTGCACAGTGTAGAAAAGAAAAAAGTCTAACACAAATACAGCTTGCCGAACTATTAGATATTACCAATCAGGCGGTTTCTAAATGGGAAAATGGTAGAGGAATGCCCGATGTGTCGCTTTTACAACCTTTATGTGATGCTTTGGGCATTAGTTTGAACGAGCTTTTTTCTGGGGAACATATATCGGCAGAGGAATATAAAGGAAAGGCGGAAGAAAATATTTCCAAACTTTACAAAGAAAAGCAAATTGCCAATCTTAAACCAATAAAATACTTATTCTCTACATGTTCTAATGTAACATTGCTTGTAGCAGTGATTGAATTAGCTGTTGGTTTTATTGGGAATTTTTTTAATCCAACTATATTGAAGGTCATGTTGCTCAATGCCTCTGTGTGGATAATGTTGTTTCTGATTTCAGTGGGTAAGCTGACATACGATAAGAAAAGATTGAAAAACCTGAAGCATTCAGGTACTTGTATAGACTCTGAAATCAAGGATATAATTCCAGCATCATGGATTAGGGTTGGAAATTACATCTGTTGCAGAATTGTATGTGGATTTATTTACGAGGGTAAGGAATACAAAGCAGTAAGTAATTACTATGTTTTGACACCATTTCACCGAAAGGAGGATTTATATGCGAATGTTTTTATCGAGCAAAACAATCCTACCAAATATAGTATAGAACTTTTTCAAGAAAGTAGGTAATTCAGTCAAGAATTCAGCTTTCTTTCTTATCGTTTTTTCCGCTGGCTGATAGGCGTTCCCATTTTCTTTGACTTTTTGAGAATACGAATGCGGGTGTGAAGGAAATCCTTACCCAACTCTCCAAACTTTCATAACAGGGATAGATACTCCATTTGCGGAGGGAGGAACGGCGTTTCTTCGCCGCACTTCCCTCCGCTTTTTCTTTTTGTCTGTATCCTTGTCTTTTGTCTGCCCGTACCGGATAATATGAGTAGAATAAGAAGCGTAGCAAAGGAGTGAAAACAGATGCTGACCTTTGAAAAGGTGCTGGAGATTGAACTGACCAAAGAAAAACGGGAAGTGACGGAAGATGATGAGAGAGAAGCGGATGCCCTGTGCAAACGGCATCTGGAGCGTTGGAAGGAGGAACAGGAATGAAGATTTTGAAATGTCTGCTGATGATCGTAACTGCACCGGTCGTTTTGGTGTTGACGCTTTTTGTCTGGCTCTGCACGGGGCTGATCTACATATCCAGTCTGGTGATTGGTCTACTAAGCACGGTAATTGCTCTGCTTGGTGTGGCTGTGATTATTACCTATTCCCCGCAGAAAGGTGTGATTTTGCTGGTTATGGCATTTTTGATTAGCCCGATGGGGCTGCCGCTGGCTGCTGGGAAAGGTGCAGAGTTTGAAATTTGCGATACAGGATTGGGTGTATGGGTAAATGATGTGAATATAATTTGGAATGAAAAAGAAGCAGGACAATGGGAGATGAGACCCAATGCCCTGCTTCTCTGTTTATTCGGAACGAACTGTAATATATTTTTGATTGCGACTTTTAGGTTTATCGGGAATCGTCATTTCTAATTGCCCGGATTCTAAAAGCGGATTGATATGCTTCAAAGTGAAGTTTCTTAAATCTTTGAAGCCGCAAAATACTGCAAGCTCTTTCTTGGATTTTGGTGTTGTGCAAAAAGCCAAAATCTGTTTGGACACCGTTGATAGTTCAATAACTTGGTGGGTAACTTGGTGGATAACTTGGTGGGCGTCACCCTCTAAGTTGTAGTTTACATTTTTCAAGATGACTCTGAAATCTGTTGCTGTTGAGGTAAATTCAGGCTTATATGCCGCTATATATCCAGGTAGCTTTTCGGTTTCACTGACGATTTTGCGTAGGCCACTTCCACGGCGTTCCATGTACTTCATGCGGTGGAACAGGTCAGCAATCACAG
>NZ_JBKVQF010000025.1:0-52099 GCF_046969025.1 Waltera sp.
TCAGGAAGTGGTTCTAAGTATTATGTTACAGGTAGAATAAGGACAAAAAGCACCTCCTCAATAGTTTTTTGAAATTCCCGTGTGAGGGGGAAAGTTGATTACAAACAGAATAAATTACAGCAGTGAAAGTGACGATACAAATGCAGGAAGAGCAGAAATGTTCTTCCTGTTTTTTAACAGAACTTCAGCAGCTGGCGGGGAAAGGAGACAGTATGGCAAAGTTCTTAAATTATGAGGACCGGCTGGAGATAGAAAGCGGACTAAAGGAGCATATGACTTTCACAGAGCTTGGAGAGAAACTGGGAAGGGACAGGACTACCATCACAAAGGAGATCAGGAACTATTCCATCGAACAGGACACCGGTTATGGAAGTTACCCGCATAATACCTGCAAGTACAGAAAAGCATGTAAGAGGAAAAAAGTATGTGGGACAAATGACTGCAGGCATCCACTGGTAGCTGTCTGTAAACAGTGTGAACTCATATGCAACCGTTACTGCGAGCATTATGAAGAAGAAATATGTACCCATCGCTTTAAACCGCCATATGTATGCAACGGATGCAGTGAAGTAAAGAAGTGTACGCTGACAAAAACTGTTTACGATGCTCTGGGAGCCCAGAGGCGGGCAACGGATAAGATATCGGAATCCCGAAGCGGGATCCTTGCTACGGAAGGGGAAATCGCCAGACTCAATGAAATCCTGGTGCCGTTGGTAAAACAGGGGCAGTCTATCCATCAGATCTACCTGACACATAAGGATGAACTGATGTGCAGTGAAAAGACCCTCTACAACTACGTGGATGGATGCCTGTTTGATATCAGGAACATAGACCTGCCAAGAAAGGTAAAGTACCGTCCGAGATATAAAAAACCGGAGCTGAAAGTAGACCGTGGATGCCGTGTGGGAAGGAATTATCATGATTACGAAGTATATATGGAACAGCATCCGGACACAGCAGTGGTGCAGATGGATTCCGTGATCGGCAGCAAGGGAGGGAAAGTCCTGCTGACGATATATTTTGTAAATGTGTCACTGATGCTGGGGTTCCTGCGGGAAGCGAACACCTCAAAGTCAGTGATAGATATTTATGATGAACTGTACCACCGGCTGGGAGGGCAGGATTTTAGGAAGCTGTTTCCGGTCATCCTGACGGATAACGGAAGTGAGTTTTCCAATCCGAAGTGTATAGAGAACGGACCGGATGGAAAAGGATTTCAAAGGACGAGGATCTATTACTGCAATCCAAGTGCGCCGTACCAGAAAGCAGAGATCGAGGTGGGACATGAATTTATACGCAGGATCCTGCCGAAAGGAAGAAGCTTTGATGAACTGACGCAGGCAGACGTAGAGCTGATGATGAACCATATCAATTCCTACCGGAGAAAGAAACTGAACGGAAAAAGTCCGTATGAAGCGTTCAGCTTTTATTATGGAGAAGACCTGGCGGAGAGGCTTAGATGCCACGAGGTTGCAGCCAAAGACATCAACCTCACCGCAAGACTTCTCAAAAAGTAACCAGAAGACAGAATAAAGCACAGACCGCTGGCTGAAATAGGAACAGCAGAAGACGTGAATTATGGCTTGCAAAATTTGTAAGCCAAAACTGACGTCCGGTTTTTGTGCAAAAAAATACTCTGCCATAAGGTGATTATATCATAAAAGCAAGGAAAAAAACGGGAAAGTCATTACAAAAGTGGAAAGTCGGGTACAAAATTTGAAGGTCGCTTTCAAAATGTGAAACTCGTTTACAAAACGGGAAACTCGGGTGACTATTGAGCAGAGAAAGGAACAGCAGAGTAAAAATTCGTCATCTATGGATGATATGGTGGCTGGAACAAGTAACACTTCTAAAAAGAAAGACACCGGATTGTCACAGGCAAGTATGCAGGCGATGATCTCCGCAGATTCTTCCATGAAACAGGCAAAGGTGCAGGGAAGTATGGCAACACAGATACAGGGACGTGCCAGTGTGCTTGAATCTGAAATCAAACAGGATGCCGGAAAAGGAAATACTGAGAAGAAGGAAGAAGAACTGGCAGAGCTGCAGGCAAAGGCACAGTCTGCGACAGCAGCACAGATGTCTACACTTGCAGATGCAAATAAATCAGTAGAAGAAGCTGCAAAAGCGGAGAACAGCAATACAGAAGACACTGCAACAAAGAACAATACTGATAAATCCGAGAAAACACAGGAATCTGCGGGGGCTGCGGCAGAGGAGACAGACAGCGTAAAGAATACGGATATCAAAGGGGAAACACAGGTGACAGTAGAAACACCGACTCTGGAAAATGCACAGAATGCAACACAGCAGGCAGTGTATACACCGATTGATATTCGTTTATAGTTGGTAAAGGAGAATGGTATTATGTCAGAGATTAAGAGTTTTAGTGATTACACAAGTAAATATAACAGCAATGTAGATTATTCCGCATTATTTGGAGGAACTTCCGACAGTTCATCCGTAGGAAACACCAATATGCTTTCTGATTATGCTGCGATTAAAAACGGAAGCTATGGAAAACTTATGAAAGCATATTATGCAAAGCAGGATGCAGAAAAATTATCGGGGAAAGGCGATACTTCACAGAAGCTTACACTGATGAAAACAAGTGCGGATTCCCTGAAAAAATCAGCAGATGCACTAAACGATGCGTCACTCTGGGAAAAAAAGAAAATAAAAAAGAAGGATGAAAAGACCGGGGAAGAAACAGAGGTAGAGGATTATGACTGGGATGCAATTACCAAAAAAGTGAAATCTTTTATTGATGATTATAATGATGTTGTTAAGGAGGCAGGAGAATCCAATACAAAAGATGTCCTTAGAAATGCTTCATGGATGACAGGCATGACAGACAAAACCAGTCATTTACTTTCTAAAATAGGTATTACCATAGGAAAGGGGAATAAGCTGGAGCTGGATGAAGATGAATTGAAGAAAGCAGATATCAGTTCATTGAAAACGGTTTTTACAGGTTACAATTCCTTTGCAGGCAAAACAGCCCAGAAAGCAACTGGTATATCAAATGCTGCGAACCGCGCAAGTGCGACTTATACAAACAATGGTACATATTCTAAAAAGGATTCCTCTCTAACGTCAAGTAAGATAGATAAGGAAGTATAGGAATATTGTATGAGTGACTAATTTGAGCAAATGTATATCACTAATTAGTAAACATGAAAGTGAATAGGCGATTGCGAAATGTGAAAGGAGCGGATATGAAAATATTTCAAACACCTTCTTACGATAGGTTTTGTTTATTCGAAATGGAAAGAAAGAGTAAAGATTTCAGAGGTATGGATGACAATGTTGCTTATAAAAATAAGCAGATAGACAATGTAGAAATATCGAATGAAGGAAGGCGGGCATTGCGGGAAAAATTAAGAGAAGTAAAGCCAAAAGTTGAGGAACCGATAGGATATGAATTAACAATACAAGATACAAATGAGGTTGAATGGGAACATTATACTTCAATGAGAGAATATAGTGGACTGACGTTAAAAGACGGAAAATACAATCTAGAAGATGTGATGAAGTCTATGATGGATGCTTATGAAACACGTTACAATTATATTGTGAAAGAACATGAGAATGGAGAACGTCAGGTTTCTTATGACCTCACAGGAGAAAATTCATTAACACTTGATGAAGATTTGGCAGGTTTAGACAGGGCATATAATAAGCGATTAGCAAATCTGGCGGGATATATTGTATGTCAGCAGACAAATGACGGTTCTAAATTCTTTCAAACAACTAATGTGAAGAAGAATACAGCAGAACAAAAAGAATATATAGATACTGCGGTATCCATGATGGAGAAAGCACAAAAAAGATTTTTAGAAATGCGTGAAGAACCGAAATACACAGCAGGAATTGCAAAGAGTGTAATTTGGGATATTATGAGTAGCGATAAGAACTTTATGGAAACGACTCAGAGGTTATTTGCTAAAACAATATATCACAATGCTAAAAAAAATATTTTCTAGAGACATGAAAGGTTGTTTAATGTTGTAAGAGAATGTTGGCAGTTGTTATGAGACTTATATAAGGTAGGGGATAGTATGGTTACGGTAAATAATTATTACAACAATATACCAGTAGGCAGGGATTTAAATAATCTGCCAAACACTTCCAGTGCAGGTACAACTGTAGGTTATCAATATGATGGACTTACCGAGGAAGATCGTTTCGTACAAAAAGTTTTGCAGGAGCATTATGATAAAGTGTACAAAGAAAATTTGTCTCATTCTGATCCAATGGCATATATCGAATCAAAATATTGTGATGTGACCTCACCTAATTTTTGCTCATATATGACAGAAGATCAGCGTTCCATAGCTTACCGCAATGAGAAAAGAATGTTACAAACAGGAGGAAAATATTCGGCTGGATTTGCCCGGTATGATTATGCATTAAGAAATTACAAGGATGTATATACAGGTGGTTCAAGAAGTGTTGGTTATGTACGCAATACTGACAGGGAAAAACAGTATGCCAGAAGTGTTGTAAATCAGCAAATTTCAAATCTGTTTTCAAAGAATGGAATATCAATATCAAAACAAGCAGATTTGACATTTTCTATTGATCCATATACATATCAATTAACTGTGTCAGGAAATGCAGATAGAGACACATTATCGCAGATAGAAAAATTGCTGAATGAAGGAGATAATGCAAAAAATATTTGGACGCATGCGTGGATTTGTATGCATGATGCAGACAATGAAATTGTTAATTCGCAGGCAAATATGACAAAGGCAAACCAATATTCTTTATGGCATGAAGTGTATGAGACAACAGGGTATGATGCACGCAATGCGACATATAGAAATGGTACTTTTATTGCAGAGGATGGCACAGATTTACTTGCCTTGTTTAAGGAAAAGGCTAAAAATGGCGCAGGGTATGAACTTTATTCTAATAGATGGTTGGAATATGCTAAGAATGGCTGGAAAAAAGAAAATGATTTAGTATTGAAAATAGGATTTGACAGCAGTGGATTGTATGATATAGGGCAGGAAAGAGGGTATGGAGCAACGCAGAATATGTGGATGAAAGGTATTAGTCAAAGTATATTTGAAGCTAGCGTGTGATCAATATTATATTGATTCTGAGAGAAATCCAACAGGTGGCATAGTTGGAAGGACTCCGAATAATGAAAGGAGATATGTTAATATGGCAGTTACAGGAATAGGAACATATGCGTCATATACGAATAGTTATGGCAATACACAAAATGCTGGAAACAAAACGGGCAGGACATATAAGAATGCCCATGAATATAAGAACTATTTAACACAAAAATACGATTGTTTACGAAGCAGGGATTATTCCGTAAATATAAACAGTTCTCTTTTGTCAGAGGCTATGGGAGATGAAAAGACAAAACAATGGTTGGAGTATAATCTATCTTTAATACCGGAAAGTATCGAAAAATTGAAAGCTGCTCAAAGTGCTCGTGGCTGTAAGGTACTGAGTGTAACGGATACAATAAATGGATATGATAGCATAACAGAAGAAGTACTGGTAACAGATGAGGTTGATCCGGGAACAGAAAAAGCAAGGAAAGAACTTGAAGAAAGACTCGAGAAAAGGAAAGCAGAAAAGAAAGAGACAGAGGAAAGACTGGAAAAACAGCGTGCCGAAAAACAGGAGCAGGAAGAACGGCAATATAATCTGAAAATTGATGGAAAAGATGTAGATGACCTGACAGGAAAAATGGTGGAATTGCTAGGTACTTCAACTTCTATAGGAGTGACAGAAAATGGAGTTTCGGCATTTGATGCTTTGGCATAGGAACTTTGATATGAAACCGTAAGGTGTGCAATTAAAATAATGACTTATGCTAGAACATAAAATAGACAAAAATAAATTTGCAATGTGGAAACAGACAGGGAGGCTGTTTTATGTCAAGGATAACGGATTATGCTTTTTTATTTCAGAAATCATTTGGAACATCAGGAGTAAATGCAATAGGTAGTTTTCAGTTGTCACAGCTTAATAGCAGTTCTGTTCAATCACAGCTAAAAGCTGCTGGAATTAATACGAACAGTAAACAGTATAAAGCAGCTATTAAGAAGATGATGTCTGCCGGAAATGGTGCGATGTATGGCAATATTCAGGGAATAAAAAATCTGATGAGTCATTATGATAAGGATGGAGATTATATTAATCCTGTAAATGGATTGGCAGGACTTTTGGTGACAGATGACAACGAGAATTCGAGAAGAAGGATCATATCAATTCCGGATAGCAGCAAAGAAGAAATGTATGAACTGACAAAAAAAGAATTTCTGCGTGAAAATGGTGTATGCAATGGTGATACAACAAAACGAACAGATGTGTATAACAATTTGTATCGCAAAATGTCCAAAAAGTACAGGCTGGCTGCCGGGTACACCCTTGAAAAATATGAGAGAATTTACAGACAGGCTTTTTATGATGCCGCAAAAAAGGCTGATCCTAACTGGGAAATTGGTAAGCCAATCAAAGCTGGAGCACTTGATGATGTTACAAGAGAGACTGCAGAGACAGGAAAATCCCCTGCACAGGCAACACTTGATACTAAAATCTAAAGCGTATAAACTATTCTTTTTGAGAAACAAAGGTAATCAGCTATATTGAATTAACAGATGGTATAAAAGTAATGGAAGGCTCTCTTATGAAAATAGAAGCAATTTCATAAAATCTTACTTACACACTTGACAATATCCCTCTGAGGAAACAGATGAAAAAGATATTACAGAGAATCGGACTGCTGGCAGCGGCGGTGCTGCTGCTGTGGGGTTGGCAGGGGATGAATGCTAAGGCGGACGATTATACGGGAAAATGGACAGTTGATAGAACCGGATTAAAAAACTGTCATATAATGCTAAGTACTATGATAGATAGTAAAATGTATGATTGTTTTTCTATATACCCGGGAGATGACAGTTATAATGGAAAAGAATATTGGTTTTTGACAGCACCGAAAGTTGTATATTCTACGGATGATGTTAATGAAATAGAAGCAAGTGCAACCTATGACAGCGTTCAACAATGTTATTATTATCGGCTTCCAAATCATGGAACAGGTAAAATAGTTATGACAGGTGAAGCAGTCAATCTGGAATTTCATTCTAGCTTGTCGGAACCGGCACAGTTGGTTTCAAATGATGAGAAATCTTATTTTTTGTATGATTTAAAAATAAATTCATATTATGATTTTTCTAAAGTAAATGTTTCATTTAATTTCTATGATGGAGCGGGTTACCGTGCAGATGACATTTTTGATGCAAAAATCATAAATTATAGTGAAGATAACAGAACTGCAACAGTGAAGATTAGCTATAAAACAGAAAACTGTACCAAAGTGGCGGGATATAAGGTGTATGCAAAAGCAGTATATGATGATCCACAAGGGGATGAACATAGGAAAACAGATATAATGTCGTTTAATGTTGGCACAGTTGATCGGACAATCTCCAGTCTGGACATGGTAGTCACCCCACCGGTAGCCGGACAGCCCTTACCTAAAAAATGGCAGATTAATACGGAAGGAATTACTGATGTTACGAAGAACAGTATTTTGTGGTTGAAAGAGGGAAATGAGAATGAGGCGGCAATCGGCAATGCTGAACCGAACACAACGTATTATGCAATTCTGACCTTGGTTGCAGAACGTGGCTATAAATTCAATCATGACAGCATCTGGATTGTCACAAATCCACAAGTGGAGTATACGTCAATTGACTTAGCTGAGGGACGGTATCTGACATTGAAATATACCTTTACAACGGGAGAGATTACAAATACTACAGATAATACAGATACATCAGCTTCTGACAGTGGTACCGATGACAGCCAGGAAGATCCCTATAAGATCATCGAAGGCACCAGGAGCACCTGGAACGGCAGCACCACGGAAGGCCTGACCATCCGCGGCGATGGTGATTTTGCTAAATTCGCCGGTGTCCGTGTAGACGGCAACTGGATCCCCAGTGCCCACTACGAAGCAAAATCAGGTTCCACTATCGTGACCCTGAAGCCTTCCTACCTGGCATCCCTGTCAGAGGGTGAACATACTGTGGACACCATGTGGATCGATGATTCCGCCAGCACCACATTTACAGTAGCTGCAAACACCGCAGCTGCACAGCCGGAGCTGGACAGCGTGCCCAAGACCGGAGAAGGTGTGATGGGATGGATGCCCGAGGTACTGCTGTTTGCAGCTGCAGGTCTGGTGACATTCGGCGGACTTCTCTGCAGACGTAGTAAAATTCAACTTTAAAGGGAAAAACCACATAAAGATTGTGTAAAAAGTAGATATATTTTTAAATTGACGAGCACATGGCTGTTGGATATACTATAACTGTATCGCGTTTTAAACGACGTGATACGGAAAGCAGGATCCGACAGCCATGAGCAGTTTACAAAAGAAAGAAACATTATTAATCGTTGATGATTCAAAATTTCAAAGAGTAGTGATCAGACAGTCTCTCGGGGAGCATTTTAACTTCGCAGAGGCTGTTTCCGGTGAAGAATGTCTTACGATCATGGAGAAGGAAAGCGATGCCATTGATCTGGTGCTGCTGGATCTGGTCATGCCGGGGATCGACGGCTTTGAAGTACTGCGCCGCAGACAGAATATGGAGGGCTTCAAGGACACGCCGGTTATCGTTCTGACGAATACGGAATCGGTGTCTTCCCAGTCGGAAGCATTTGCACTGGGGGCGGATGAATTCATTATCAAACCGGTAGATACCCGGATAGCGCTTACCCGCATCAACAATACACTGGGGGTAAAACGCAGGTTACAGAATAGCAGAGATGAGCAGAAGGCCTGGAAGACAAAGTCGCAGATCGACGAGATGACCAGTCTGTTCAACAAGATGACAGTAGAGAAGCTGATCACGAAGACTCTGACAGAGCATGAGAATGGCCTGCATGCTCTTATGGTGATAGATATCGATAATTTCAAATCCGTAAATGATGTATACGGTCATACTATGGGAGACCATGTGATCAGCGTCATTGCAGGAGTCATTTCTTCACAGTTCCGCAGCACAGATTATGTGGGACGTATGGGTGGAGATGAGTTCGCAGTATTGATGGGAGACATTCCGTCCAAAGAGATCGCACTGATCAAGGCAGAGAATCTGGTCAACCTCGTAAAATATAAAGAGAGCTTATCCATACCGGAAAATATATCCATCAGTGTGGGAATAGCATTTTCCGATCCAGAGGATCATTGCTACTATGATCTTTCGGCAAAAGCAGATCAGGCATTGTATGTATCCAAGAAGTCGGGAAAAGGACGCTACAGTGTATATGGCGAAGAAAACCATGAGCAGAGCAGAAAACAGCTGGCTATAGTGTGGTCCGGGTCCCGAAATGTCACCAGTATGATAGAATTTGCGTTGCCGGATTCCGTACAGCTGAAACAGGTGGATTCCGTGGAAATGATCAGAGAGTGTATGGAGGAAGCGGCGGAAGAGGGAATTCTGGCTCTTGTGGTGGATGTATCGGAAGAAGAGGATCAGGGACAGGCACGCTGGCAGGAACTTCGGAAAGTACAGACGGAACAGACATTTCCGACCATCGCAATCTGTAGGGAAGGCAATCTGAAACAGATGAAAAATGCCCTGGAGACCGAAGTAATCCAGGATCTTTTGCTGGCTCCGCTGGAAGCAAATGCATTGAAGCGGCGTGTGAAGATCTGGATGCAAAATTGCAAGCTGCGATAAACTTTGTTATAATTGACTGGAGCATATCTTAGAATGTGCTTCAGTCTTTTGGTATCTTTGCAATAGAAACAGAGGATGTAATATTATGGATTTGTTTGAATACATGAGAAGCACCAATATGGAAAAGGAAGCTCCACTGGCGGCCAGAATGCGTCCCAGAACCTTGGATGAGGTCGTGGGGCAGGAGCATATTATCGGCAAGGACAAGCTTCTGTATCGTGCCATCAAGGCGGACAAGATCAGCTCCATCATTTTCTATGGACCGCCCGGTACCGGCAAAACGACGCTGGCGAAAGTCATTGCCAATACTACCAGTGCTGAATTTCAACAGATTAATGCCACAGTGGCGGGCAAAAAGGATATGGAAGAAGTGGTGGCAAAGGCGAAGGAACTGCAGGGAATGTACAGGAAGCGTACAATTCTGTTCATTGACGAGATCCACCGTTTTAATAAAGGACAACAGGATTATCTGCTCCCGTATGTGGAGGACGGTACGATCATTCTCATAGGAGCTACTACAGAGAATCCCTATTTTGAAGTCAACGGCGCTCTGATCTCCCGCTCGGTGATCTTTGAATTGAAGCCGATTCCGAGGGAAGCCATCAAAGAGCTTTTGAAAAAAGCAGTCTACGATACAGACCGGGGAATGGGAGCCTACAACGGCACCATAGACGAGGATGCACTGGATTTTCTGGCAGATATCTCCGGCGGCGATGCCAGACATGCACTGAATGCTATTGAACTGGGCATCATGACCACAGAACCGGGACCGGATGGCAAGATCCATATTACGCTCGACGTGGCACAGCAGTGTATCCAGAAGAGAGCGGCGAGATACGATAAAAACGGTGACAACCACTACGATACGATTTCTGCATTTATCAAGAGTATGCGGGGGTCAGATCCGGATGCGGCAGTATATTATCTGGCAAGGATGTTAAATGCTGGCGAAAGCGTTACTTTTATTGCAAGACGTATTATGATCTGTGCATCGGAGGATGTGGGCAATGCGGATCCCCAGGCACTGGTGATGGCAGTGAATGCTTCTCTGGCGGTGGAGCGGGTAGGCATGCCTGAGGCGCAGATCATTCTGGCGCAGGCAGTGACTTATATTGCTACAGCACCCAAGAGCAATCGTAGCTGCGAAGCGGTATTTCAGGCGATGCAGGAAGTACAGGCCACAGGAGATCTGCCGATCCCCGCACACTTGCAGGATGCACATTATAAAGGAGCAGCAAAATTGGGACACGGAACAGGATATAAATATGCACATGATTACCCGAATGACTATGTGGAACAGCAGTATCTGCCCTATGAATTAAGTGGCAGGGAGTTCTATCAGCCCTCGGGTAACGGTTATGAGGTGAAGATCAGAGAGCATATGGCGAGAATCAAAAAAGAAGCCGCAGAGGCTTCTTCTAAAAACAAAGAATCATAAAATCAGGTACCTGATTGCGGGATTAGAACAACTCCGTAATCAGGTATTTGTATATTTCCTGATTTTTTTTCTGCCAGTTGTCGCAGATAGCAGCCGCAGTTTCTTCCACGGGAACGGATAAGGTGATGTCCACCAGATTGATACCGCGGTCTTTTGCTACCAGATGAGCCTCGTATTCACCGGAGGTGGATTTATAATAATCCCCCAGCACAGAGACTTCGTTGCGCAGGGTGAACTCGTTTTCCTGAAAATAGCTGTCAATTTCCTGCTTGATGGTATCACCGATGCGGTTCTCGAAGAAATTCAGAGTTTCCTTGCCCTCGGCAGTGATGGACAGGTGGGTCCGGTTGCGGATCGACTGGGTGGCGATCATTCCGGCATCCGTCAGTTCATTGATGACCTGCTGCAGGGTCAGGAAGTTCGTGTATTCCTTTCCAAGGATAAAATCGCTGACCTGTGCGGCCGTGAGAGGGAAAGTCACACGGTTCAGCATGTAGAGAACGATAAGTTTATATAAAGTAAGCGGATCTTGTAACATAATGGGATAACAGCCTTTCTAATGTTTATCTTTATTTATTGCTTCATAAAGGTCACCCTGACGGATGCCCTGCTCTTTCATACGGTGGTGCAGTGAGTTCAGTACCTTTCGTTTGTCCAGACTCCATTTCGGAGCAATCAGCAGATCTTTTGGCCCATCACCGGTGACCCGGTGGATCACGATGTCCGGAGACAGGTGGGCGAGGCAGGAGACCAACAGATCCAGATAATGTTCCGGAGTCAGTGCCTCAAATATTCCCTTTTCATAATCCTTTGCCAGATCGGTATTTTTTAAAATATGCAGTAACTGGAGCTTGATGCCAAAGGGAGCAATATGGTTTAAGTATTTCATGGTTTCCAGTACCTGTCGGTCGGTCTCTCCGGGGAGTCCCAGAATCGTATGGACGATAAAAGGGATTTTGAGTGTCTTCAGCTTGGTACAGGCTTTCTCAAAGCAGGACAGGGGATAGCCTCTGCGGATATAGTGGGCAGTCTCTTCGTGGATTGTCTGTAATCCCAGTTCGATCCAGAGGAATTTGTCCGGATATTCGCCTTTTAATTTTGCAAGCAGAGCCAGTACTTCCGGCCCCAGACAATCCGGCCTGGTGGCAATGGAGATGCCGCAGACTTTGGGATGGCTCAGGGCAGAACGATACACCTCTTCCAGATAGGGGAGAGGTGCATAAGTGTTGGTGTATGCCTGAAAATAGGCGATCAGGTCATGACCGGTCACTTTATCACCGAATTTTGCCATGCCTTCCGCAATCTGTTCCTCCATAGTCTTCCCGGCAATGTCCACAGCAAAGTCACCGCTGCCGCCGGAGCTACAGAAGATACAGCCCCGAGTGTCCAGAGTTCCGTCCCGATTGGGACAGGACATCCGGGCATTCAGGGCTATTTTATAGCATTTATGGTGAAACATATTTTTGCAATAGGAATCCAGAGAGTAGTAGGGCTTGCCGTGCCAGTCTCTCACAATGCTGTCCGAACACATTAGCGGATGTGGCTCTTTACAGCGTTTGCTACAACTTCGGCTACCTGGGGATCAAATGCTTCCGGCATGATATTGTCATCGGAGAGCTTGTCTGCGGGTACCAGACCGGCAATGGCTTCGGCAGCGGCCAGTTTCATCTCTTCGGTGATCTGGGTAGCACGACCTTCCAGAGCACCCTTGAAGATACCGGGGAAAGCGACCACATTGTTCACCTGATTGGGAAAATCACTGCGTCCGGTTCCTACGACACGGGCACCGGCAGCCTTGGCTACATCCGGCATGATCTCGGGAATGGGATTCGCCATGGCAAACAGGATGGAATCGCGGTTCATGGAAGCTACCATCTTGGGAGTGACAATGTTCGGAGCGGAAACACCGATGAAGATATCGGCACCTTTCAGAGCATCGGCCAGAGAGCCGGTCTCGTTGTTTAAGTTAGTCACTTCGGTCATCTTTTTCTGCATCCAGTTCAGGCCTTCGGTATCTCTGGAGACAATACCTACCTTGTCACACATGATGATATTGGGGAAACCGTAGGTCAGAAGCAGTTTGGTGATAGCCACCCCGGCGCTTCCGGCACCGTTTACCACTACGCGGCAGTCTTCCTTTTTCTTACCGACTACCTTCAGGGCGTTGATGACACCGGCCAGAACGACGATGGCAGTACCGTGCTGGTCATCATGGAATACGGGGATGTCCAGAATCTCCTTCAGACGTTCCTCAATTTCGAAACAACGGGGAGCACTGATGTCTTCCAGATTGATTCCGCCGAAGCCGGGAGCCAGATAGGTCACAGCCTTGATGATCTCTTCGGTATCCTGGGTGTCCAGACAGATGGGGACAGCATTTACATTACCGAATTCTTTGAAGAGGACTGCCTTGCCTTCCATAACGGGCATGGCTGCGTAGGGACCGATGTTGCCAAGACCAAGAACCGCGCTTCCGTCGGAGACAACGGCTACGGTGTTGGCCTTCATGGTGTATTTGTAAGCAGCTTCCTTGTCCTGGGCGATTACTTTGCAGGGCTCCGCAACACCGGGAGTATAAGCAATAGCCAGATCCTCACGGGTCTTGACGGGAGTCTTGGACACGGTCTCCAGTTTACCGTTCCATTTTTCATGCATCAGTAACGCTTTTTCATTGGTTGTCATGACAATACCTCTCTTATTTTTTGTTTGGTCATTACTTCATATAATCATGGATGATTTGCCGGATACGAAATCCGGACGCTATTCATAATGATATAATAGAATCGATATCTTCGCAAGGATTTAGCACCACTTTTACAAAAAATAAAATTTTTATTTTGGGACTTCCTATTTGGAAAGAAATGTATTATAATGGCTTCAGATGCAGTTTTAATATCTTTTTATTCAACTGACATGTCGAATGTAAATCGGATGTAATTCCCCTTAGTTAACAGTTTTATAGTAAATCTTATTTCCATAGGAGGGTATATGAGAGAAAAATATGAATCACTTGCATTAGTTCAGTTAAAGGAGCTGGCAAAAGTACGTGGCCTGAAGGGAACTTCCACAATGAAAAAGGCAGATCTGGTAGAAGCTATGCTTGCAGAAGATGAGCGCCTGAAAAAAGAGGAAGAAGCTAAGGCAGCGGAAGAGAAACAGGAGGCTGCTAAGAGCGAAGAGGCAGAGAAGCCGGAGAGAACAGAACGCCCTGTCAGACAGGAGAGGAATTACAGACAGGACAGATATGATAGACAGGATAGAAATGACAGAAACTATCGGACAGACCGTACCGAGCGTACGGATCGTGCAGAACGCACTGACCGTTCCGAAACCGGTACAGAGATGGTCGGCGTAAGAAGTGAAGCTTACACCAGAGAGCGTACCTTCAATCCGAATAACGTGGCATACGATGAGAGCCAGTATCCCAAGGAACTGGACAGCGGTATCGAAGCCAGCGGTATCTTAGAGGTTATGCCGGATGGTTACGGATTTATCCGTTGCGAGAATTATATGCCCGGTGAGAACGATGTGTATGTGGCTCCCAGCCAGATCCGCCGTTTCGGACTGAAGACCGGTGATATCCTGAAGGGCAACAAGAGAATCAAGACCCAGCAGGAGAAGTTCAGTGCACTGCTGTTCGTCAAGAGCATCAACGGTTATACAGTGGAAGAGTCAGCCAAGAGAATGGCATTCGAGGATATGACGCCGATCTTCCCGGATGAGCGAATCAAGATGGAGACTCCCGGCTGCAGCGTGGCTATGAGAGTCATGGATCTGGTAAGCCCTGTCGGTAAGGGACAGCGTGGTATGATCGTATCCCCGCCCAAGGCTGGTAAGACCACACTGTTGAAGGAAGTGGCAAAGTCTATTTTGAACGGTAACCCCAAGATGCACATGCTGATCCTGCTGATCGATGAGCGTCCCGAGGAAGTTACCGATATTAAGGAAGCAATCCACGGAGACAATGTGGAAGTGATCTATTCCACCTTCGATGAGCTTCCCGAGCACCACAAGAGAGTATCAGAGATGGTGATCGAGCGTGCAAAGCGTCTCGTAGAACATAAGAAGGATGTCGTGATCCTGCTTGACAGTATCACCCGTCTGACCAGAGCGTACAACCTGGTGGTTCCCCCCAGCGGACGTACTCTGTCCGGTGGTCTCGATCCCGCCGCACTCCACATGCCCAAGAGATTCTTCGGTGCAGCCCGTAATATGCGTGAGGGAGGAAGCCTGACCATTCTGGCCACCGCACTGGTAGAGACCGGAAGCAAGATGGATGATGTGGTATACGAGGAATTCAAGGGAACCGGTAATATGGAAATGGTTCTGGACAGAAAGCTGTCCGAGAAACGTATTTTCCCGGCTATCGATCTGGCAAAATCCGGCACCAGAAGAGAGGATCTGTTGCTGACACCGGAAGAACTGGAAGCCATCAATATCATGCGTAAGGCCCTGAATGGCTTAAAGCCCGACGAAGCTACCGACCGCATCCTTGATATGTTCTCCCATACCCGCAATAATGTGGAATTTGTGAATATGGTGAAGAAGAACCGGTTTATCTAGGCAAGAGATAGAAAATGACAAAAATTGGAAATGATGGCAGAATATATACCTTTACGATGTGTCATAATTGTGCTACAATTATGACATAAAGGAGGTGCTATTATGCCATTGATCATGCCAATCAGAGATTTGAGAAAAACAAGTGAAATATCCGAATTAGCACATACAAAGCAGGAACCGATTTTTATTACTAAGAATGGCTACAGCGATCTGGTAGTGATGAGCGCAGAACTTTATGAGCGTTTTGCACGAATTCATAAAATCGACCAGGCCATCTGTGAGGCGGAAGAGGAAGTTGCTGCGGGTGCGGATACGATGGATATGGATGTCGCAATGGAAAGGCTAGACAAAAAATATTATGGTTAAATACCATATAAAGTTGTATCCGAGAGCATATCGTGATATGGAAGAAATCTACAGGTATATCGCCATAGAAAAACAGGTTCCGGAAAATGCAAAAGCACAAACAGACAGAATTTGGAGAGCGATAAAAAAACTGGAGACTTTTCCCGGTTCACATCAGGATAGATTAGAGGGTAAGTATGCCGGAAAGGGGTATAAACAGCTTCTGGTCGATAATTATATGGCAATTTATAAGATTAATGAGACTGAAAAAACAGTTTATGTCATTACAGTGCAATATCAGGGGAGAAATATGTAAAAATAGGTCTTGCGTCGTGTAAACTCTTATGGTACAATAATACCGCTGTTTGTGGTTCCATAAGCAGTGAGGATGAGAACAAGAACTTATACACGACATTTTTATAGAGAGGTGAAAGAAATGAAAGAAGGAATCCATCCCGCTTACTACCAGGCAACTGTAACCTGCAACTGTGGTAACACATTTGTAACCGGCTCCACCAAGCCCGAGCTTCACGTAGAAGTTTGCTCCAAGTGTCATTCATTCTACACTGGCCAGCAGAAGTCTGCAAGAACCGATGGCCGTATTGATAAGTTCAATAAGAAATACGGTGTTAAATAAGATTGCAAGCGAAAGGTTGAGGTATTCTTATCTCAACCTTTTCTTGTCGTATAGGAAACTATGTTCCTATTTAATACTGCATTTATAAGGATGAGGTTTTATGGCTAGAAGAAAGAGTCGTTATTCCGGTATCGGCGGACAGGCCGTGCTGGAAGGCGTTATGATGAAAAATAAAGAGAAGTATGCGGTAGCGGTCCGCAAGCCGGACGGCGAGATTGAAGTGGAAGTGGAGACCTATCAGGGTCTGGCTCACGGAAGTAAGTTCAAGGAGCTTCCCTTTATCCGTGGTATCTTTAATTTTCTGGATTCCCTGATCCTGGGAACCAGAGCATTGAATTATTCCGCTTCCTTCTATGAAGAAGAGGAAGGCAAAGAAACGAAATTCGATAAGGCAATGGACAAGATGAGCGGTGGCAACGGAGAAAAGCTGCTGTCCGGTATTGTGACGGTGATCTCCATTATGTTGGCAGTAGGCATCTTTATCGTATTGCCGTATTTCATTTCCTCTCTGTTTGAGAGCTTTATCCGCAACCGCTCCCTGATGGCGATTATTGAGGGGGTGATCCGTATTGCTCTGTTTTTGCTGTATGTATGGGGCATCAGCGCCATGAAGGATATCCGCAGGCTGTACCAGTATCATGGGGCGGAGCACAAATGCATCAACTGTATCGAGAAGGGCAGACCCCTTACGGTGCACAATGTGATGCGCAGCTCCAGACTGCACAAACGTTGCGGCACCAGCTTCATTTTCTTTGTTATGCTGGTAAGTATTGTGCTGTTCTTCTTTATCCAGGTGGATAATGTGGCGGAGAAAGTGATCCTTCGTATTCTGTTGATGCCGGTTGTGGCCGGAATTTCCTACGAGATCATCCGTCTGGCCGGACGCACGGATAATGTGTTTATTAAGATCCTGTCTGCTCCCGGTATGTGGATCCAGCGTATGACCACCAGGGAGCCCGATGAGAGCATGGCAGAGGTAGCCATCGCTTCCGTAGAAGCTGTGTTCGACTGGAAGAAATATTTACAGGATACCTTCGGTTACGAAGTGGATGAGAGCTGGATGAAGGACGATGCATCCGCAGAACCAGAGGATTAAGATGACCTATCGGGAATGCTATGAAAAGGGCTGTCTGGCTTTGCAGACAGCGGGAATCGAAGAAGCCACACTGGATGCGAGACTTCTGCTGGAAGCGGTATGCGGTACGAATCGTAATGATCTGCTGGTGCACGGGGAACAGTTGGTGACACCGGAAGCGGAAGAGAAATATTTTGGCTGGATCGGACAGCGGGCGGAGCACATTCCGCTGCAACAGCTGACCGGGGAGCAGGACTTTATGGGACTGACCTTTGCCGTCAATGAGCACGTACTGATCCCGAGACAGGATACGGAGATTCTGGTGGAGGAAGTATTGAAGGAACTCCATGACGGAATGCGGGTGCTTGACATGTGTACGGGATCCGGATGTATTCTGTTAAGCCTTCTGCATTACAGCAATGCCTGTGAAGGACTGGGTGTGGATTTGTCTGCAGATGCGCTGGAAGTGGCAGAGCAAAATGCGGAGACGCTTTTGGATGCGGCGAACGCAGATCGGGTTCATTTTTTACAGAGTGACCTGTTTGACAAGGTGGAGGGAAAATTCGAGATCATCGTGTCGAATCCGCCTTATATCGCCAGTGCGGAAGTGGAGAAGCTGATGCCGGAGGTACGGGATCATGAACCCAGGATGGCACTGGACGGTACGGAGGATGGTTTACATTTTTACCGCCGTATCATCGAAGAAGCAGGAAAACATCTGGTGAGCAGTGGAATGCTCTTTTTTGAGATCGGATATGACCAGGGACAGGCTGTATCGGAACTGATGCGCACCGAAGGGTACCACGAGGTACAAGTGGTGCAGGATTATGCCGGTCTGGACCGGGTAGTTTTTGGAACGTATGTAACAGTTCAGCCCGCACCATTCGCAAAGTCGCGCTGACACGCTTTCCGTCACTTCGTGACTACCTTTGCTCATAAACCTGGCGCTTAGTTCATGAACATATTCGTTCACAAAATCATGCAAGCATGATTTTTGCTCTCCAATATGTTCATGGCTGAACTGTTACAACTTATATTGAGAGGAATTAGTTATGTTTGACAAGTTAGAAGATTTATTGATTCGTTTTGAAGAGATCATGGGCGAACTGCATGAACCCACGGTCACGAATAACCAGGAACGTTTCCGCAAGCTGATGAAGGAGCAGAGTGATCTGACACCTATCGTGGATGCGTATACAGAGTACAAAAAGTGCAAGCAGGATATTGAAGATTCTCTTTCCATGCTGGAAGAGGAAAAAGACGAAGAAATGCGCGAGATGATCAAGGAGACGTTAAACGACAGCAAGAAGCGCGTGGAAGAGCTGGAGCAGGAACTGAAGATCCTGTTACTGCCCAAGGATCCTAATGATGACAAGAATGTAATCGTGGAGATCCGTGCCGGTGCCGGCGGCGATGAGGCTGCACTGTTTGCAGCGGAGATCTATCGTATGTATGTGCATTATGCCGAGAAGCAGCGTTGGAAGGTAGAGCTGATCAACGTGGATGAGATTGGTATCGGCGGTATGAAGGAAGTACAGTTTACTATCAGCGGACAGGGTGCTTACTCCAAGATGAAGTATGAGAGTGGCGTACATCGCGTACAGCGTGTGCCGGAGACCGAGAGCGGCGGACGTATCCATACCTCCACCATCAGTGTGGCGGTTATGCCGGAAGTGGATGATGACATTGATATCGTCATCGAGGACAAGGATATCCGTATTGATGTCATGAGAGCATCCGGTAACGGTGGTCAGTGTGTCAACACCACCGACTCCGCAGTACGTCTGACCCACTATCCTTCCGGAATCGTGGTATACAGTCAGACTGAGAAGTCTCAGATCCAGAACAAGGCTAAGGCATTCGCACTGTTAAAGTCCAAGCTGTATGACATCGAGCAGCAGCAGAGACACGATGCGGAAGCAGAGATGCGCCGCAGCCAGATCGGTACCGGAGACCGCTCTGAGAAGATCCGTACCTACAACTTCCCCCAGGGTCGTGTCACCGACCATCGTATTGGTCTGACCCTGTACAAGTTAGACAAGATCATGAACGGAGATATCGAAGAGATTATCGACGCCTGCATCGCAGCCGACCAGGCAGCCAAGCTGGCTAAGATGAATGAAGAATAATATTGTAAAAGAAACGGTCTTTGGCATAAGTCAAAAGACCGTTTTTATATATACTTTTAATGAATAAAAGTAATTTGAAAAGGAACATAGTTATGGCATAATTATACTATAATGGAGAGGGGAAACGATGGGAAAGTATACAGCATGGAAAATTAGAACTGCAATATGCGATGATACAGTAGAAGACGCGGCGTTCATAGAAAAACATATAAAAGATTATTTCATGAAAAAAAGCATTCCTTATGAATGTAATGTATATCAGAGCAGTAAGGCATTGTGGTATGAAATTGAGGATGGTCAAGCATTTGATCTGTTGTTTTTGGATATCGAAATGCAGGAATTAAATGGCTTTGAACTGGCAGCTAAAATTCAGGAAACAGCACCGGATATTCTGATCATCTTTGTGTCAGCTTACGAGAGTTATGTGTATAAATCATTTGAATTCCGACCATTTCGTTTTATTCCGAAGCAACAAATGGAAAGCATGATCACACAGGCACTGGAGGCAGCATTCAGGGAAATTGTATCACGGATTTCAGAGGTTTATATTGCAGAAAACCAACAGGGCATAGAAAAAATACCATTTAGAAAAATTGTATATATTTGGAGAGAAGGCAAGTATTTATATATTGAAAAGACAGATGCTACCAGGTGTAAGGTAAGAAGTTCCTTAAAAAAGATATCGGAGAAATTACCGGAAGATGAATTCGTATGGGTGGATCGGGGATATTTGTGTAATTTATATCATGTGAAACAGATCAAAGATAACCAGATGGTTTTATCTACGGGGCAGCAATTGTACATAGGAGAACGACGGCTGGCACAATTAAAACATCGAATAATGGAATATTGGCAGGCAGGTACGATGAATGGAGAGTAGAATGCAGATGATTAAAATTCTGTGGAGCATACACAATTCGGCATGGCTTTTGATATGGATGGATATGCTTTTTGATCGGAGAAAATACATAGATTCAGATAAAAAATTTATATTAACAATATTTTTATCGGGAATGCTATGGTATGGTCTGCAAAAGTATTTGTCGTGGATTCCGTTACTATTACTTCTTACTATTTTAGGATACCTGTTATGGAATGGCTCTGTGGAAAAAGTGGCATCCCTTGTAGTCAGTTATGTTTTTATCTGGACTGTTTTACTGGGACTGGTGGAACATTTCTTGACAAATGCGGAATTTTGCGCACAGGCAGGATGGCTGATTTTAAATAGTATATTGATATCTGCTATAAGACATAAAGGAATAGGAAAAACTTTTACAGCGTTGAATCTGTTGAAAACATTTGGCATTGCTTTCTTCAGTACAGCATTTCTGTGTGATTTTTTCATGGATATGATTTATGGAAATGCAATTCAGAATTACGTTTTCCTGTCCTGCCTGGTGAGTCTGCTTCTTATGGTATGCTTTTGCTTCCGCCAATCGCAACTGAAGATGCAAATTTCTGTATTAGATACACAATATGATCTGATTGAGAGCCAGTATGTCAGAGCACAGAATTTTTATGCAGAAAATGCTAAATTGTACCATGATATCAAACATCATCTACGAGCGTTGGAGAGACTTCTGCAAAATGGTGATCAGAGAGAGGCTTTAGCATATATAGAGAGCGTGCAGGAACCGCTGCAGTGTAAAATGATTCCGGTACATACAGGCGTAGATATTGTAGATACCGTAATTTATGAAGCAAAAGAGAAAGCAGAACAGCGTAATATCCTTTTACAGGTTGAAACCCCAATTCTTCCGTCAGAACTAAAAATTGAAGATAGAGAACTTTGTGTATTATGTGCCAATTTATTGGATAATGCATTGAAAGCTGCAAAAGAGCAAATCAAATTAAATATTGCGATAGCAGCGGGGTTCCTTGTAATTGAAATGGAGAATGACTATAAGGAAAAACCATTGGTTAAAAATAATCATTTTGTGTCTGAGACAGAGCAAGGTTCGTTAGCACATGGCTGGGGAATGAAGATTATTGAACAAATCGTGGAAAAATATCATGGAGAATTGACAATCAGGGTTGATGTTCAGGTAAGTATTAAAATGTTGTTGGATGTGCTATAATTGGTGGTCAGATTTCTGCTTTTTGTGGACAAATTATGATAACAATAAAAAAATAAGTTATTATTAAAAAGAACGAAAGAGTAACAAAAGTCTACAAAATTGGAAGGAGAATCCTATGATGAAAATCAAGGAAGCTGTTAAATGTGTGCCTGTGATCTTAGGATATTTTTTGTTAACTGAGTTTGGTAAAATGATAGAGTTTTGGATTTTCATGGCACATCAAACGGAAAGTGATTTATATGAGCAACAATGGAGTTGGATTACCATGCCGGAAAGCTGGTTCTTTCAGATTCCGGGAAAAACAGGACTGTTGTTTACTGCATTGACAGCAGTTGTGTTATGTATGTTAGCTCATGGAAAAGACTTCCGTGTCGGACAGTTGAAAAAGATTCAGGAAACACTACAAAGAAATTGGAGAAAAATATTACTTCAGGCAATACTGATCTTGGGTGTAGTATTGGGGATGTCGTATACCAGATTTTTGGATCGCATTGCCTCTGTTATATCCATGAAAGATATTTATTTCTATATCAGCGGAACCGGTGCACTTGCCGGAACACAGATACTTGAAAATATAGCTGAAAGGTTTTCTACGATTGTTACATTTCATGAACCCGATTTGTGGACAATTCCGATTTCTTTTTTAGCATTTGAACTCTTAAGAGTTTGCTTTGATTCTAAAATGACACTAACATAAGAGATAGATTTTTTACGCTTTCAGAAAGTGCGAAAGGTAGAAACGGGAATTATCATAAGTTATACAGCTGAGTTGGTTCAGTTGAATGAGGAATAAGAGAAGAAAATGATGAAGGGCGGACTTTGGCGGTGCCAAGGTTCGCCTTTTATGATATAATGAGCCTCAAGGAAAAACAAGTGGCTGCAAGCAGACATTTGTTTTTCTGGGCTCATTAGCGAACGAATATCCTGCGAAGCAGGATGTAGAGTGCGATAGCACGAATTCGTGAGCTTATGATACAATAAAGAGAAGCAGCAAATATGAACAAAGGAACAGTAGAAGGAGAAAAAATCAAATGACCATAGCAGAAGCAATACGTGAATATGTCAATGAAACCGAAGGTCTGGAGTTCTATGAGCAGGAGCCGGAAAAGGGTCTGGGGATCCTGGTAAAGGGAGATAATTCCTATATGGAGACGATCATGAACCTGACCAAATATTTCGACGATCACAATGTGGATGATGTGAACCTGGAACTGGAGGGCATGTATGTGGAATGCCAGGGGGATGATGTTATTGTATTTTTCCCTAATATTGAAGCCTGACGTATTGATCCTGGATGGTTACAGACTGAAATAGAAAACGGAGAGTTAAACAGTGAAAAAACATATTTTGTGCATCGGAGATTCCAATACCCACGGGCTTTGCACCGATCCGTCGGAGAGTGCCGACCACGGCAGCAGATATAATGAAGAGGAACGCTGGACCTGCCTGTTACAGAAGGCATTGGGAGCGGAGTACCTGGTCATTGAGGAAGGCTTAAGCGGCAGAACCTGTGTGTATGATGATCCGGACATGGATTCCGTGAATCTGCTGCCGGTATTGCATGCCCTGTTGAACAGCCACGAGCCGTTAGACCTGCTGATCCTGATGTTAGGTACCAATGATTCCAAGGTGAAATTCAATACGGATGCGCGGAAGATTGCAAAGGGCATGCAGATCCTCTTGGAAGAGGCGAAATCGGTTCACTGCTGGGGAAAGAATGGACCGAAGATCCTGATCGTGGCACCGGTTCCCATCGAAGAGGGTGTGATTTATCCTGATTTTAATGAAAAAAGCGTGGAGACAACGAGAGCACTGGCAAGAGAATATGCTTTTCTGGCAGTGGCTGAGCGGGCGGATTTCTTAGATGCGGGAGGCTGTGAACTGACGAAGGCGGATCATGTGCACCTGACAGCGAAGGGCCACAGACAGCTGGCAGAGCGGATGGAGACCGCCGTGAGGGACATTCTGGGGAAAACGGTACCGGAGGCAGTGGAAGAGAGGAAAGATGGCGACGGGATGGAGGAGATCGTAACGGCAAAAGAGGCAGATCTGCCCAGAATCCTGGAGATCTATGACATCGCCAAGGCTTACATGCGGGCAAACGGGAATCCGAACCAGTGGAACGGCGCTTATCCGGATCCGGAGACACTGCGGACAGATATGGAGAAACAGCGGCTGTATGTGTATAAAAAGGACGGACGCATCCACGGGGTATTCATGCTTCTGCTGGAGGAGGAACCGACCTATGCTTATATCGAGGACGGCAGCTGGAGGGAGGAGACACCTTACGGCACAATCCATCGCCTGGCAGGAGACGGAGAAGTGAAGGGACTGTTTGCAAAATGTGTTGCCTTCTGTGAGAAGAAAGTAGCTTACCTGCGTGCGGATACCCATTTTGACAATCACACCATGCAGCACTTATTAGAGAAGAACGGCTTCGAACGCAGAGGCATTATTTACCTGAAAAATGGGGATCCTCGCATCGCTTATCAGAAATAATGCACAATACCGAACCGATTTTCTATGAGCAATATTCACGAAAATAATCAGAAACGCCGAAAGAGACTGACATTTCGGCGTTTCTTTTGGTACAATAAGGGTATACTATTGGTAGTAAACGGAAATTGTGTTTTCAATTTTCTGCAATGGGCAGAGGAAAGGAAGGTCAAGGTGTTTCAGAAGGGCGAACGTGTAGTATGTGGCAGTAAGGGCGTTTGCGTGGTGGAAGAGATCACGACATTGGATATTGCAGGAGTGGACAAGAAGAGAGAGTATTATATTTTAAAACCTCTGTATCTGTCTTCCAGTACGGTATATATTCCGGTGGATACGGCAGAAGGTTCCATGCGGAAAGTGCTTGCACATGAGGAGGCGGAGAGTCTGATCCGACAGATTCCGGAGATCCCGCTGATCACCATTGCCAATGACAAACTGCTGGAGCAGGAATATAAGAATTGTCTGAAGGCCTGCAACTGCCAGGAGCTGATCCGGATTATCAAGACCATCTACCTGCGCAAGCGGGCCAGAGAAGAGGCGGGACGCAAGGAGACGGCGGTGGATGCCAGATATTTTCGAATCGCAGAGGACCAGTTGTACGGAGAACTGGCGGTGGCACTGGATATGTCCAGAGAAAATGTGGAAAGCTATATAAATACCTCTTTACAATCCGTGTGAAAAGGTCTATTATATCAACATAAGTCCTAAAGCAACAGAAATTTATGATTATTTAAGATCAGAAAACGTTGAAGAGAAGAGTAGGAAGCAGTGAAGGCACCAGAGAGAACCGCCCTGTCGGAGACAGGCGCTGTGAGCGGTTTTGCCGGATGCGGACGAAGACCGTCTCGGAGTGGCTTTAATACAGTCCGGCAGCTCCCGTTACGAGCAAATGAGTGGCAGTTATCTTTAGATAATTGCAATCAGGGTGGAACCGCGTGTGATACGTCCCTTGCAGATCGTTGCAAGGGACTTTTATTTTGCGACTATTCAGAGTAGCATCGCAGATGCGATTTTGCGAATGAAGGTGCTGAATAGTTTAGAAAACAACAAAAAGGAGAACAAAAATGGTTAATTTTAAGGAAGACGAAAGACTGACAACTCTGAATCATTCCTGTGCCCATGTTATGGCACAGGCTGTCAAGCATCTGTACCCTCATGCAAAATTCTGGGTAGGACCTGTGGTAAAGGAAGGATTCTATTATGATATCGATCTCGGCAACGATGTGGTCAATGATGAAGTGATCGCTGCCATCGAAAAAGAGATGAAGAAGATCTGTAAGGAAGGCAAGAAGATCTACAGAAGAGAAGTTTCCAAGGCAGAAGCCATGGAAATGTTCAAGGATGATATGTACAAGCTGGACCTGATCAGCAATCTGGAAGACGGCAACATCACTGTATACGATCAGGGTGATTTCACCGATCTGTGCCGTGGACCTCACGTAGACAACACCAAGCTGTGCAAGAACTTCAAACTGGTAAAACACTCCGGAGTATATTGGAAGGGCGATGCCAACAACCACGTAATGCAGCGTATCTATGGTGTCTGCTTCCCTACCGCAGAGGAACTGGAAGCACATCTGAAAGAGCTGGAAGAGGCCAAAGAGCGTGACCACAGAAAGATCGGCAAGGAAATGGAACTGTTCATGACTGATGATCTGGTAGGCCGCGGACTTCCCATGTTCCTTCCCAAGGGTTACACCGTATGGCAGGAACTGGAGAATTATATCAAGGATAAAGAGAGAAGACTGGGCTATCTGCATGTTATGACCCCCTGTGTCGGTACTGTGAATCTGTACAAGACTTCCGGTCACTGGGATCACTACAAGGAGAACATGTTCCCTCCCATGGAAGTGGAAGGAGAGTCCTTCGTACTGCGTCCCATGAACTGCCCTCACCACATGATGATCTACGCTAACACACAGCACTCCTACAAGGATCTGCCTATCCGTATCGGTGAGATCGCCCATGACTTCCGTTTTGAAGCCAGCGGAACCCTGAAGGGTATCGAAAGAGGCAGACATTTCTGCCAGAATGATGCCCATCTGTTCGTAACACCGGAGCAGATCGAGTCCGAGTTCTCCAAGGTAGTAGACCTGATCTTCAATACCTACAAGGATTTCGGTATTACCGATTACAGATGTGTCCTGTCTCTGAGAGATCCGGAGGACAAGGTAAAATATCACGATGATGATGAGATGTGGAACAATGCGGAGAATGCTCTGCGTAAGGTTCTGAATGATCTGGGCATCGAGTACACCGAGGAGATCGGTGAAGCTGCATTCTACGGACCGAAGCTGGATGTAAACGTAAAGCCCGCTGTAGGTAATGAGTACACCCTGTCTACCTGTCAGCTGGATTTCTGCCTGCCTGCAAAATTCAACCTGACCTATGTGGACAAGGACGGTCAGAAGAAGACTCCCGTGGTTCTGCACAGAGCAATCCTGGGATCTCTGGACAGATTCATGGCTTATATCCTTGAGGAGACCAAGGGCAACCTGCCTCTGTGGCTGGCTCCCGTACAGGCTATGATCCTGCCGGTCAAGAACGATGACGAAGAGCTGAATGCTTATGCCCATGATCTGTACGGTTATCTGCTGGACAATAACATCAGAGCGGACATCGATGAGAGAGCAGAGAAGCTGGGTTATCGTGTAAGAGAAGCACAGGTGAAGAAGATCCCTTACCTGATCATCTTAGGAAAACAGGAAGCACAGGACGGCACCGTAAGCTATCGTCTGCACGGACAGCAGAACACCACTACGGTATCCAGAGACGAATTCCTGGCTATGTTAAAGGATGAGATCGCAACCAAGAAGCTGAGCAAGTAAGCTGATTGCCGGATAAAATCAAGTAGGAAAATATGAGAATCGCCGTTTCCTTATAAAAATAAAAAGGGAGACGGCGATTTTTTGAATGGTATGACAAGAAACAGTATTTCGATATTAATTTTTACGAGCAACGAGATGGGCACGCATTTTTGCCTGTGCCTCGAAAGAAACCACTTCAAAACCGGCAGTTTCCGCAAATGAATAATTTTTTTAAATCTGCACAGACTATCCATGACGCGTGGCGGGACTGCATCGGCTCTTTTGCCGCGTGTCCTCTTTTAAAATTTTAAAATCAAAAAAGAAGACGAGAAGCCGCAGAAAGCGGCAGAAGGCGAGGGAAACGTGGCAGATTTAAAATGTGTTGTGGAAAATTGTACCTATAATAAGGACTGTCTGTGCAGCAAGGGAGACATCATGGTGGGAGGTAAGCATGCCTGTGATTGTGACGGCACCTGCTGCGAGAGCTTTGCGCAGAAGAGAGAGGGAAGAGAGTCTTTCAGTAATTCGCTGTCTCATCCAAGCCATACCATCAGTATCGACTGTGAGGCGGTAAAGTGCATTTATAATAGTAATTATAAGTGTGTGGCGGAGCATGTGGACATCAAGGGCTGCGGAGCCAGCGACTGCAGAGAGACCGCCTGTGCTACTTTTTCGGAAAAGTAAATCACGGAAAAGTAAATCACGGAAAAGAAAATCAGTATTCCGGCTTGACAAATGTTCCGAAACTGCGGATAATAGAGCAAGTGATCGGATTCGGCGGGAGACCGCCGGTACATAGAATACAGTAATCTGAAAAAATGTAATATTATTGTAAAAACGGGGTTGACATCAGGAAAACTTCGTGGTATTCTATTTGAGCGTGTGAAGAACACGGCACAACAAGCAGAGTATCCACTCTCACCTTACGGCGCAGGCTGGTAAGCGTTCAGATTTTTCATAGACAGCGAACTCGTTTGGAATTTGTTTGAATGATGGCAGTCCGTGAAGGGAACAGGTGGATAGTTATGCTATCTGCTTTTTTTATTGTTTAATACATTTTCTTATGGAGGTACACAACCATTAGCGATTTAATGATTAATGAACAGATCAGAGACAAAGAAGTACGACTGATTGGAGAAGACGGAGAACAGCTCGGAATCGTTTCTTCCAGAGATGCTCTGAAGATGGCAGAGGAAGCCGGACTCGACCTGGTGAAGATTGCTCCTACGGCAAAGCCTCCTGTTTGTAAGATCGTGGATTACGGTAAGTACAAATACGAGCAGGTGAGAAAAGAAAAGGAAGCAAAGAAGAAGCAGAAGGTCATCGATATCAAGGAGATCAGACTTTCCCCCAATATCGACACCAACGATCTGAATACCAAGATCGGTGCAGCCAGAAAGTTCCTGACCAAGGGAGACAGAGTAAAGATCACCCTGAGATTCCGCGGCAGAGAGATGGCACACATGAACAACAGCAAGCATATCTTGGATGATATTGCACAGAGCCTGTCCGATATTGCGGTAGTGGAAAAAGCTCCCAAGGTAGAAGGCAGAAGCATGACTATGTTTTTAACTGAGAAGCGTTAATTCGTACAGTTAAAAAGTGCCGGGATCCGGCACGATAGATTAAGTAAAGTTTAGGAGGAACTCGTTATGCCCAAAATGAAGACAAGCAGAGCAGCAGCTAAGCGCTTTAAAGCAACAGGAACCGGTAAGTTAAAGAGATCTAAAGCTTACAAGAGCCATATCTTAACCAAGAAGTCTACCAAGAGAAAACGTAATCTGAGAAAGCCTGCAATTACGGATGCAACTAATGTTAAGAATATGAAGAAGATTTTACCTTATTTATAATTCAGGCGAGGAGGAAATAAGACATGGCAAGAATTAAAGGTGGCTTAAATGCCAAGAAGAAACACAATAGAGTATTAAAGCTTGCAAAGGGCTACAGAGGCGCAAGAAGCAAGCAGTACAGAGTAGCAAAGCAGTCTGTTATGAGAGCTCTGACCAGTTCTTATGCAGGTAGAAAAGAGAGAAAGCGTCAGTTCAGACAGCTGTGGATCGCTCGTATCAACGCAGCAGCCAGAATGAACGGTTTATCCTACAGCAAATTCATGTATGGTCTGAAGCTTGCAGGCGTTGATATGAACAGAAAGATGCTGGCAGACCTGGCAGTTAACGATGCAGAAGGTTTCAAGACTCTTGCAGAGCTGGCTAAGTCCAAGATTGCATAATTAAAGCAACTGTTAAGGCTGGACACACTGTTTTCGGATGGTGCGGACAGCCTTTCTTTTTTTGTAACTATTCAGAACCATGGAACTACCACGAAATATTCATCGAATGCTTGCATTCGTAAAGATATTATGTGATAGTTATAGGGCGACAGAATAGTTACTGATTAGAAGAGGAGACTACTATGATAAATCCCGGAATGATGATGAAACTGATGAATGCGAAGAATACCTTCGAGAGTAATCATCCCAAATTTGCAGCCTTTGTAAGCAGATTTTTTATGGGTGGAGCGATCACGGAAGGAACCATTATCGAGATCACGATCACAAGACCCGGTGAAGAGCCCGTGTCCACGAATCTGAAGGTACAGAAATCCGATCTGGATCTGGTAGAGGAGCTTAAGAATCTGAGATGAAGATAATATTTTTTGACATTGACGGAACCTTAATATGCGGAGGAAGTGAACGGATGTCGGAGAGCACGAAGGAAGCCATCCGCATCGCCAGAGCCAACGGTCATATCTGCATGATCAATACCGGGCGTACGAAACGGCTGGTAGGGGAAAATCTTACCGGACAGGTGGAATTCGACGGATTGTTATTAGGCTGCGGAACGGAGATTGAATATCATGGAAAACAGCTGATGCACAAGACATTTTCCATGGAGGAGTCTAAGGCAATTCTGACAGCTATGAAAAAATATCATGTGGATGCCGTCCTGGAAGGCAGCAGGGAAGACTATGCACCCAGAGGAGAAGAAGTATTTACCGAGACTTTCCGTCATATGGCACGTGAGATTGAGAATCGAAAATACGATCGCTATGCCAATGCACCGGGCAACTACGATAAATTATATGCCTATGCAGAGACTCCGGCGGGAATGGACGGAATGAAGCGTGACCTGTCGGAAATACTGGATTTTATTGATAGAGAACAAGGGTTTTACGAGATTGTCCCCAAAGGATATTCCAAGGCAACAGCAATCCGTTACATTACGGACTATTTGAAGATCCCCATGGAAGACACTGTGGCCATCGGAGACAGCAATAACGACCTGCCGATGTTAAAGTATGCCCACACCAGCATTGCTATGGGTAATTCCAGTAAACAGGTGTTGGAAACAGCAGATTATATCACCACGGACGTGGATAAAGACGGCATTTGGAACGCTCTGAAGTGGTTGGGAGTCTTGGATAAGTAAAAAGGATAAGCAAATAAGTAAAATGGTAAAAATGTAAAAATTAGGACTGGCAAAATAAAGGAACATGGAGTATAATATTTTATGTTCCTTTTGCAGATATGGTTCATCGGTAGAACGCTAGCTTCCCAAGCTGGAAAGGCGGGTTCGATTCCCGTTATCTGCTTATTTGAAATTTCGTTGAAAGTGCGGGAAAGCCAATATTTATCGGCATTCCCGCACTTTTCATTATTTCCGAATCAAAAGCATTTTTGCCTAAAAATGCAACACGCCTTACAGGTTCAATTTCTGAATCAGAGCATCCTGCAATACCTGTGAAAAATTTACATTCATGTCTGTAGCAGCTTCATTCAGCCATTCAGGAATGGAAAGAGTTTTTTTGATGGCTTTGGAGTTATGCTTTTTCTGGTATGCTATGAGGTCAAAGGGCACAATTATACAGAAGGTATCGGAAACTGCGGTGATGGCGTAGGGCTCTGTGGCGGGGGGAAGAGATTCCCTATTCTCTATACGGGAGACTACGGCAAGACCAAGTGCATCCCATGCCATTTCGTAGGCATCCTGCATATTTTCCCCCTGTGTCATACATTCGGGGAAATCCGGGAAGGTGATCCAAAAGCCTCCTTCTTCTGCTTTATGAAAAAGTGCCGGATAAAAAAGTTTTTTCATTTTGGTTCTCCTTGTTAATATTTGTTATTTTAAGCCAGCTTGTTTCAGAATTGCCTGTTCCAGACCTTTTTTTATGTCTTTGCAATGGTAAGGAACAATAACGGTTTTATGAGTATCGGTGTTCTTCAGCTTTACATGGGAGCCATTTTGGCTGGTAACCGTAAAACCGTTTCTTAGTAGGAGTTTGATCATCTCCTGTGAGGTCATTGGCATCTTTGGTATCTCCTTTTCAACCTCAAAGCCATTGTAATATGTAATATTACGTATGCCAATAAATAATACGTAATATTACATATAAAAAGAAAGAAGTAATAGTAGTGTGTTGGGGTAATATAAAACAGTAATTTTGAAAAACAGAATATTTCAGAATAGCATCAGCCGCCGAGTGTTCTACGGGATATTCAATAAGGTGAACCTAGACACTGGCGATACGGGCGAACCGCACTCCTCCCGGAACTGATGCCAAGGTTATTATATAACGATACGCAGAAGGACACAATTGGAAGTGTCAGTTTTGCGTATTTTTTTATGGGTTGACAATAATCCGATTTCGGATTATAATACCGTTTAGTCCGATTTCGGATAAAAACAAACAGATGCAACGATGTAGTTACAGGAGGAAAGCGATATGGAAGAGGAAAGCAGAAAATCTTTTGCGCAGATCACATTGTACAATCAGCTGATCAAAGAGATGGATGACCTGTACCGGGTCTATGCAAAAAACTGTAATCTGTCGGAGACGGCTTTCTGGATTCTGTATTGTATCCGGGAACGGGAAAAAGAGGCGTTTACCCAGAGGGAGATCTGCGACTATTGGTTCTACACGCCCCAGACAGTGAATTCCGCACTGAAAAATATGACGGAGGAAGGTCTGCTTATTCTGCGGACGGAGGAAGACAACCGCAAGAATAAGAGGATATATCTCACAGAAAAGGGGAAAGAGACTGTGGAGAGGATCGTGGTTCCGCTGATGGATGCGGAGCGCCGGGCATTGGCGGCGATAGGAGAGCAGGAGGCAGAAATATTCCTGAAAACTATGAAAAAACATACGGAATTTTTCCGGGAAGAAATAGAGGAACTGACAAGACAAGGGGATCCCGCGTGATCGCAGGAACCTCCGATGATGACACGAAAACGATGCCTGCATAATTCGCAGAAGTATCTGTTGAGAAAGTGCCGGAAGGCATGCGGGTAATAGTAAGGCATGAGGTTATTATGAAAATACAGTTATCTGATCATTTTAGTTATAAACGGCTGCTGCGTTTCGTGGCACCGTCCATTTTAATGTTGTTATGTACTTCGGTGTACAGTATCGTCGATGGCTTTTTTGTATCCAACTATGTGGGAAAGACGCCTTTCGCCGCCCTGAATCTGGTGATGCCGGTGCTGATGGGTGTGGGAACTCTTGGATTCATGGCAGGTACCGGAGGAAGCGCCGTGGTCTCCATGACGCTGGGAGAAGGGAAAAAGGAACTGGCTAACGAATATTTTTCGCTGATCGTATATGTGACACTGGCGGTATCAATCGTGGTGGGATTCATCTGTTTTGCACTGGCACCGCAGATCGCACTGGCACTGGGGGCTGACGGAGAACTGGAAGCGGACTGCGTGCGTTATTCCAGAATCTTGTTTTTGTCCTCCCCGGCATTTGTTATGCAGTATTTGTTCCAGAGCTTTTTTATCGCAGCGGAGAAGCCGGCTTTGAGTTTAAAAGTAAATGTGATCGCAGGACTGACCAATGCGGTGTTAGATTATGTGTTGATCGTGGTATTTCCTTTGGGACTGGTGGGAGCAGCACTGGCTACCGCAGCGGGACAGCTCGTCGGCGGAATCATCCCTGTAATCTATTTTTTCAGAGAGAACGGCAGCTTACTGCAGCTAGGGAAGACAAAGTGGCATGGAAAAGTCATCTGGCAGACTGTGACCAACGGATCTTCTGAGCTGGTGACAAATATCTCTACCTCTATCGTTAGCATCCTGTATAACTTCCAGCTGATGGAAGCAGCAGGCGAGAATGGTGTGGCGGCTTACGGCATCATCATGTACGTAGACATTATTTTCATGACCTTGTATCTGGGATATTCCCTGGGATCTGCTCCTATCGTCAGCTTCCATTACGGTGCGGGCAATCATGCGGAACTGAAAAATCTTTGCCGGAAAAGTCTGGTCATTATCTCAGCCTGCGGTGTGATTCTGCTGACCGCTTCTCAGATTCTGGCCGGACCGTTAGTAAAAATCTTCGCAAACTACGATCAGGAGTTATTGGAGATGACCACCTGGGGATTTCGGATCTATGCCATTGCTTTCATGGTCCGCGGCATGAACGTGTGGGGTTCCTCCTTCTTCACAGCCCTGAACAACGGAGCCGTATCCGCAGCAATCTCTTTCCTGCGTACCTTCGTGTTCCAGATCGTCATCGTGCTGATCCTGCCGAAACTGATCGGCATAACCGGTGTATGGCTGTCCATCGTACTGGCAGAGTTCCTGGCACTGTTTGTGACAATAGGATTCCTGATCGCCAAGAGAAAAAAATATTATTATGCATAACTATTCAGAGCCATGCAAACTGCGTTCTGCGAATGCTTCGGATTGTTTCCTTGACAGAAAAATGACAAATACTTATACTGAAAGTGCACTTTGTTCTCTATAAAAGCGCAGAAACGAGGAAATGAAAATGGGTGTTTTATCGAACTTAGAACCGAAGAAAGTATTTTACTATTTTGAAGAGATCACGAAGATCCCTCACGGCTCCGGCAATGTGGAGCAGATCAGCGATTTCCTGGTGGACTTTGCGAAAGCACATAAGCTTTTCTATATACAGGATGCTATGAAAAATGTCATTATGGTCAAGGAGGCAACTCCCGGATACGAGAATGAACCGGTGGTGATCCTGCAGGGACATATGGACATGGTAGCGGTGCAGACACCGGATTGCACCATGGATATGAAGACGGAAGGACTGAAGGTAGGAATCGACGGAGACAGCGTCTATGCGGAGAATACCAGCCTCGGCGGCGATGATGGTATCGCTGTGGCTTATGCACTGGCATTATTGGATTCCGAGGACATCAGGCATCCCCGTTTGGAAGTCATCATTACGGTGGATGAGGAAGTCGGTATGGATGGAGCCAGAGAGATTGACCTGTCTATGTTACAGGGTCATCGCATGATCAATCTGGATTCCGAGGACGAAGGCATTTTCCTGACCAGCTGTGCTGGCGGTGCCAGAGTGAACTGCCGTTTCCCGATGAAAAAACAGGAGCTTACGGGCGTGCGCTATGAGGTGGAAGTCTCCGGCCTCTTAGGAGGACATTCCGGCGGAGAGATACATAAGGAAAGGGGCAATTCCAATTGTATCCTGGGAAGACTTCTGTGGAAGCTGTCTGAGAAAATGCCTGTAGGACTGGTATCTGCGGACGGAGGACTGGCAGACAATGCCATCCCCAGACAGACGAAAGCAGTAGTCGTAGTAGAGGAGAAAGATGCGGAAAGCTTAGAGCAGCAGGTAGCAGCTTTGGCAGCAGAACTGGGGGACGAACTTGCCACCAAGGATCCGGACGTAAAGGTAACCGCAAAAAGGTTAGCAGACACTGCAGAGACAATCACCTGTGCTGCGCCGGAAGCTACAAAACGTGTGGCAGCCTTTTTGCAGGCGACTCCAAACGGCGTACAGGCGATGAGCGCAGATATGCCGGGGCTGGTACAGACTTCCCTGAATCTGGGTATCCTGAAAGCAGATGTGGAAGTTTTACGGGCAGAGTATTCTGTCAGAAGCAGCGTGGAAAGTGAGAAAGATAACCTGATCGCAAAGCTTTCTGCACTGGTGGAACTGACAGGCGGCGATTACGTGGTGACCGGAGATTATCCCGGCTGGAAATACCGTGTGCATTCTCCACTGCGGGAAAAAATGGTGAAGCTGTATGCGGAAATGTACGGCACTGAGCCCAAGGTGGAGGCTATCCATGCAGGACTGGAGTGCGGACTGTTAGGCAGCAAGATCACAGACCTTGATTGTGTATCCATGGGACCGGATATGAAGGACATTCATACGACCGAGGAGACCTTAAGCATATCTTCCACGAAGAGAGTATGGGAATATCTGGTAAGGGTTCTGGAGACGAAGGACTGACTGAATTTGAGTAACAGGAAGTCCAGAGAAGCAAATAAGATAGAAACGATCGAAAAATGTAAAGAGTTAGCAAATTGAAAAAGCTAAAATATAAATAACGTTGGAGGAAATACACTGTCACGGCGGTGTCAATAAAAAAATGAGCGATAAGATTTTATTCCAGTGTGACTATAATGAGGGAGCGCATCCGAAGGTGCTGGAGCGCCTGGTGCAGACCAATATGGAGCAGACACCGGGCTACAGTGAGGATAAATACTGTGAAGAGGCGCGCGAGAAGATCCGTAAGGCCTGTGGGGATGACAGCCTGGCAGTCCATTTCCTGGTAGGTGGGACCCAGACCAATGTCACAGTGATCAATGCAGCACTTCGCAAGCACCAGGGCGTGCTCTGCGCTGTCACGGGACATATCAATGTCCATGAGACCGGTGCGGTGGAAGCCTGCGGACATAAGGTACTGGGACTAGAAAGCCCCGACGGTAAGATCACGGCAGCACAGGTAGCAGAGGCTTACGAAGCCCATATTCACAACGACAGCTTTGAGCACATGGTACAGCCGAAAATGGTTTATATTTCCAATCCCACAGAGGTGGGAACCATTTACAGCAAAGCGGAACTGACCGCTCTCTCCGAGACCTGCCACAAATACGGACTGTATCTGTTCTTAGATGGCGCAAGACTGGGCTACGGACTGGCAGCGCCGGACAACGATCTGACATTACCGGAGATTGCGGCGCTTTGTGATGTCTTTTACATCGGTGGAACCAAGGTCGGCGCATTGTTCGGAGAAGCAGTAGTGATCAAAAATCCGGAGCTTGCACAGGATTTCCGGTATCTTATCAAGCAGAATGGCGGCATGCTTGCCAAGGGGAGATTGCTAGGACTGCAGTTTGATGCGCTTTTCACAGATGGTCTCTATCAGGAGATCTCTGCCCATGCCATTGCCATGGCGGAGAAGCTGCGGGAGGCATTTACGGCGAAGGGTTACAACTATCTGGCACCCAACCGGACGAACCAGATCTTCGTCATTGTGCCGGATGCACACCTGGCGAAGATTTCAGAACAGTTCGAGTACAGCTATGACCAGCGGATCGATGCCACACACAGCTGCGTGCGATTCTGTACCAGCTGGGCCACGAAGGAAGAAAATGTGGATGCACTGATCCGGTGCGTGGAAAAATTATAATATGTTTGGAAGATTCCGCAAGCCGGGAAAGGTTTGCGGAATTTTAAAAATCAGTAATCAATGAGGTATAGAACAGAGGAGAAAACACATGGATAAAGAAATGACCAATGCCATTCAGTTAAGCATCATTTCAGTGGTTATTGGGCATTGTTTGTTAGTTTAACGATTATAGGAATTGTAAAAATACTGATGGTCTATTTCAAATTTGAACAAGGTAAAAAGATAATTACCGCTTTGTCTGTAGGACTTAGTATAATTGCTGTTTTGTTTTTGGCTATGGCAAGAGAGTCGTATGCGATAACCGTAATGTTCTTATTATTGTTTATTAAAAGCGGTCTGCTTTATAAACAAGCTAAGGCAGGTCAATGGGATATCCCATGAGGTCTTCTGTTAATCGGTCAATGAAGGTGGCATATGAAGGATAAATCATTGGGAAATGGTTTATGGAAAGGGGACGGGAAATGACAGAAAACAGTTATAATACACCCTGTGGCTGCATTCATTATTTTGTAAATATAATAGATAAACAGAAAATTACGTTAGTGTTTTTACCGGGACTTACGGCAGACCATAGGCTTTTTGAAAAGCAGACAGAATATTTTGAGAAGAGACAGAATGTGTTTGTATGGGATGCACCATCACATGCATTATCCAGACCATTTACGAATAATTACAGTCTGTCTGACATGGCAGAATGGCTTTATGAAATCTTAGTAAAAGAAGAAATTTATAATCCCATAATTATCGGTCAGTCTATGGGGGGATATCTGGCTCAAATGTATATGGAATTATATCCGGATAAGATAAAAGGCTTTATCTCCATTGATTCTGCACCGCTTCAAAAGTCATATATGACTGCAATGGAAATATGGCTTCTTGAAAGAGCAGAGCCATTATATAAGATATATCCATGGAAAGCACTTCTTAGGGCTGGTTCAAGAGGATGCGCAGAGACGGATTATGGTCAGAATCTTATGCAAAAGATGATGATGTCCTATGATTCAGAGCCTAAAGAATATGCAAGGCTTGCCGGTTTTGGTTACAGAATGCTTGCTGAGGCAATCAAAGCAGATCTGCCATATCGTATCAGTTGTCCGGCACTTCTTATCTGTGGAGAAAAGGATAAAGCAGGTTCAGCAAAAAGCTATAATAAGAAATGGCATCAGAGAGACGGTTTACCGCTTAAATGGATAAAAAATGCCGGTCATAATTCCAATACTGACCAACCGGATGAAGTAAACAGACTGATAGAAAAATTTTTCAGCGAGGTAGATGGGAAAGGAGTGTCTGGATGATTAAGTGGAGCTCATAAGCATGCTGAAATTGTGTTTGTTAAGCCCCGCTAAATCTTGAGTACTAGGGCTTAATTTATAATTTCTTTGTGCTAAGCCCCGTTGAAACTTAGAAAGTGGGGCGTAAATTTTTAAAATGTTTCAGATAAGCCCCGTTGGCGTTCTGAAAGCGGGGCGTAAATCTTAAAATGTTTCAGATAAGCCCCGTTGGCGTTCTGAAAGCGGGGCGTAAATCTTTAAAATGTTTCAGATAAGCCCCGCTAGTGTTTCGATAGTGGAGCGTAATCTACCAAAATTCTACAGTATACCCCGATGACTTCCAAGCAGAAAGATTCAATACGCATATGTGGCTATAGGGAAACACCAAAAGGAAACATAGAGGAAATCAGAAAAGTACCATGATACAACATGAAATGTAACAAAAAAAGTCCTTGAAAATCAAGGACTTTACAATGAATCGGAGTGGCGGGATTCGAACTCGCGACCTCCGCCTCCCTAAGACGGCGCTCTAACCAAGCTGAGCCACACCCCGGAACGAAAACTATCATAGCATAGAATTTTATAAAAAGCAAGCCATTTTTTAAATTTTTCAAATTTTTTCTACAATTTTCAAAAGCAAAAGACGTCAAAACCTCGTAAAAAGATTTTGACGCCTATACATGGATCGGAGTGGCGGGATTCGAACTCGCGACCTCCGCCTCCCTAAGACGGCGCTCTAACCAAGCTGAGCCACACCCCGAAACGCAAGTAAGATAATACCATGGAATTTTACAAAAAGCAAGAGTTTTTTTATAAAAAGTTAATTTGCCCATTTTGAGTCTATTGTCGTACAATATAATGAGTATAAGGAAGTCAACATGTTTACATGATTGACGAACGACAACCTTAGCGAATGAATATCCTGTGATGTAAGATGTAGAGTACGCGTGAGCTTATAATAGAATTACATAAGCTATATCGAGGAAGAACAGAAAATAATACATAAAACAGTGGAGGACAGGTTATGGCCAATACAACGAAACTGGCGTTGGAAGCAGCTTTGAAAAAAGAACTTCTCACGAAGTCTCTGGATAAGATCACCATTAACGAACTTGCAGAGGACTGCGGCATCAGCCGGATGGCTTTTTACTATCATTTCAAGGACATCTATGATCTGGTAGAGTGGGTCTGCGTGGAAGACGGCACGAAGGCACTGCAGGGGAAGAAGACCTACGAGAACTGGCAAGAAGGCTTCTGCCAGATTTTCGAGGCAGTGCAGGAGAATAAACCTTTCATTATGAATGTCTACCGCTGCGTGGATCGCCAGAAGATCGAAAGCTACTTAAACAAGTTGACCTACCAGCTCATTGCGGACGTGGTGGAGGAAAAATGCACCGGCATGCAGGTAGCGGAGGAACACAAGGAATTCATTGCCGGATTTTACAAATACGGTTTTGTGGGTGTGATGTTAGACTGGATCGATCGGGGAATGAAGGACGATTATCATAAGATCGTTGAAGAACTGGCAATCACTCTTTACGGAAACATCAGCCGCTCCATCGAGAATTTTGAGCACACGGAAAAGAAATTCTGAAATAGTATAAGTACTTTACAAAAAGGGCAGGATGATAAAAACTTTATCATTTATCCTCTTTTGTAAATTGGTTTTCTTATAAAAAAGAAGTAGGATACTATTTGTAAACAGAAAAACATTTGAGAGTCATCAAAGAAAGGTGGTAATCATTATGGCAAAAAAGAATAATATCGGACTGGGACTGGCAGCGCTGGCAGTAGGTGCAGGCGCAGTGGCAGCAGTAACCAAGGGACATAAGGCAGAGGTGAAGAAAGAGGAGAGAAAGGCAGCTGTCAAGGCAGCCAAGAAAGACTACCGCAATACCGAGCTTGGAAGATACGACAAGAACAGTAAGGGCATCTATTATTCCAACGGTAACTACGAAGCCTTCGCAAGACCTAAGAAGCCCGCAGGAGTGGACGAGAAGAACGCTTACATCGTAGGCAGCGGTCTGGCATCTTTAGCAGCAGCGTGCTTCCTGGTACGTGACGGACAGATGCCCGGTTCCCATATTCACATCTTAGAGGCAATGGATATCGCAGGCGGTGCCTGTGACGGTATTTTTGATCCTGCCAGAGGCTACGTCATGCGTGGCGGACGTGAGATGGAGAACCATTTTGAATGTCTGTGGGATCTATTCCGCAGCATTCCCTCTCTGGAAGTACCCGGAGCCAGCGTGCTGGATGAGTATTACTGGCTGAACAAGGAAGATCCCAACTATTCTCTGTGCCGTGCAACGAAGGATTGTGGACAGGATGCCCATACCGATGGCAAATTCAATCTAAGCCAGAAGGGCTGCATGGAGATCATGAAGCTGTTCATGACAAAGGACGAGGATCTGTATGACAAGACCATTGAAGATGTTTTCGATGATGAAGTATTTAACTCCACCTTCTGGTTATATTGGAGAACCATGTTCGCTTTCGAGAACTGGCACAGCGCACTGGAAATGAAGCTTTACTTCCAAAGATTTATCCATCATATTTCCGGACTGCCTGACTTCAGTGCCCTGAAGTTCACCAAGTACAACCAGTACGAGTCTCTGATCCTTCCCATGAAGAAGTATCTGGAGGCAGCAGGTGTGGACTTCCAGTTCAACACCGAAGTGACAAATGTTATTTTTGATATCAATGACGGCAAAAAGGTGGCAAAGGCTATCGAGTGCAAGGTAAAAGGTGTAGAGAAGGGCATTGTCCTCACCGAGAACGACCTGGTATTCGTTACCAACGGAAGCTGTACCGAGGGTACTATCTACGGTGACCAGAACCATGCACCCAACGGTGACGCGGAGGTTCGCACCAGCGGCGTATGGAGCCTGTGGAAAAATATCGCAAAACAGGATCCTTCCTTCGGACATCCCGAGAAGTTCTGTTCTGATGTCTCCAAGACTAACTGGGAATCCGCTACCGTGACCACACTGGATGACAAGATCATTCCTTATATCACCAATATCTGCAAGCGAGACCCCAGAAGCGGTAAGGTCGTAACCGGCGGTATCGTAAGCTGCCAGGATTCCAAGTGGCTCATGAGCTGGACAATCAACCGTCAGGGACAGTTCAAGGAACAGGACAAAAATCAGGTATGTGTATGGGTATACGGTCTGTTTACCGACGTACCCGGCGATTATATTAAGAAGCCCATGAAGGATTGTACCGGTAAAGAGATCACCGAAGAGTGGCTGTATCACTTAGGTGTGCCCGTAGAAGATATCGAGGATCTGGCAGAGCACAGCGCAGTCTGCGTACCTACCATGATGCCTTATATTACCGCATTCTTCATGCCCAGAACCAAGGGTGACCGTCCCGATGTCATTCCTGACGGCTGTGTGAACTTCGCTTTCTTAGGCCAGTTTGCAGAGACCCCGAGAGACACCGTGTTCACCACAGAGTATTCCGTGAGAACCGCTATGGAGGCTGTCTACGGACTGTTAGGTGTAGACAGAGGTGTGCCTGAGGTATGGGGAAGTGTATATGATGTCAGAGAGTTATTGGACAGCAGCGTGAAGCTGATGGATGGCATGTCTCCTCTGGAGATTGAACTGCCCGGACCTTTAAATGCACTGAAGAAGCCGCTGCTTCGCGTAGTGAAGGGCACTGTAGTGGAAAAACTGCTGCGTGACCACAATGTGATCAAAGACGGCATGCTGGATTAGAATTGTATATGGAATAAAAGTGCAAAGACTCCCACCGGAAAAATCCGGTGGGAGTCTTCGCACTGCGGCGGTTATGAAATATGTCGCAAAAGCGACCCGCCGCAGGCGGAGAATCTCGCAAGCGATATTCTTTTTTATGCAAAAAGCTTCTGTAAAAAGCATGTAAAGAAAGTTGAACAAATGTAAGCGGTTACATAATACCAAAGTACTAGACAAAACAAACAAAAACACAATAGCTATTTTCAACATTATGCACGAAAATCGGTAGTCTGTCAAAAAATTATCAATTTCGGCTTGATATTATATTGGTAGATTGTTACAATATCAAAGTACTAAAAACCGAGGCCGAAATGCTCCGGTAATGGTTTGGGTTACAAAGTTTTGTCAAAAATATTATAAAAAGGGAGACAAAGAAGTATGAAGAAATGGGTATATTTGTTTACCGAAGGTAATGCAAACATGCGCGAACTGCTTGGTGGTAAGGGTGCGAACCTGGCTGAGATGACCAATATTGGTCTGCCGGTTCCTCAGGGCTTCACCATTACAACAGAGGCATGTACACAGTATTATGAAGATGGACGCGAGATCAATGAAGAGATCCAGGGTCAGATCAACGAGTACATTACTAAGATGGAAGAGATCACCGGCAAAAAGTTCGGCGACCACGAGAATCCTCTGTTAGTATCCGTTCGTTCCGGCGCGAGAGCATCCATGCCCGGTATGATGGATACCATTCTGAACCTTGGTCTGAATGAGACCGTTGTTAACGTAATCGCTGAGAAGTCCGGCAACCCTCGTTGGGCTTGGGACTGCTATAGAAGATTTATCCAGATGTATTCCGACGTTGTTATGGAAGTAGGTAAGAAGTACTTCGAGCAGCTGATCGATGCAATGAAAGAGAAGAAGGGTGTTAAGCAGGACGTTGAGCTTACTGCTGATGATCTGAAGGAACTGGCTGGCCAGTTCAAGGCTGAGTACAAGGCTAAGATCGGTGTAGACTTCCCTGATGATCCCAAGGAACAGCTGATGGGCGCTATCAAGGCTGTATTCCGTTCCTGGGACAACCCTCGTGCAAACGTTTATCGTCGTGACAACGATATCCCTTATTCCTGGGGTACTGCTGTTAACGTTCAGTCTATGGCATTCGGTAACATGGGTGATGACTGTGGTACCGGTGTTGCATTTACCAGAGATCCGGCTACCGGTGCTAAGGGCCTGTTCGGTGAGTTCCTGACCAACGCACAGGGCGAGGACGTAGTAGCAGGTGTGCGTACACCTATGAAGATCGCTGAGATGGCTGACAAATTCCCTGAGGCATTTGCTCAGTTCCAGGAAGTATGTAAGACTCTGGAAGATCATTACAGAGATATGCAGGATATGGAGTTCACTGTTGAGCATGGTAAGCTGTACATGTTACAGACCAGAAATGGTAAGAGAACCGCTCAGGCAGCTCTGAAGATCGCTTGTGATCTGGTAGATGAGGGCATGAGAACCGAGGAAGAGGCAGTTGCAATGATCGATCCTCGTAACCTGGATACTCTGTTACATCCTCAGTTCGATACCGCTGCTCTGAAGGCTGCAACTCCTATCGGCAAGGGTCTTGGTGCTTCTCCCGGAGCTGCATGTGGTAAGATCGTATTCACCGCAGAAGATGCAGAAGAATGGCATGCAAGAGGAGAGAGAGTTGTTCTGGTTCGTCTGGAGACCTCTCCTGAAGATATCACCGGTATGAAGGCTTCCCAGGGTATCCTGACCGTTCGTGGTGGTATGACCTCTCACGCAGCAGTAGTTGCTCGTGGTATGGGTACCTGCTGTGTATCCGGTTGTGGCGATATCGCTATGGATGAGGAGAACAAGCAGTTCACTCTGGCTGGCAAGACCTTCCATGAAGGTGACTGGCTGTCCATCGATGGTACTACCGGTAACATCTATGATGGCGAGATCAAGACTGTTGATGCTACCATCGCCGGTGAGTTCGGCCGTGTAATGGCTTGGGCTGACAAATATCGTAAGTTAAAAGTTCGTACCAATGCAGATACTCCTGCAGACGCTAAGAAGGCTCGTGAGCTGGGCGCTGAAGGAATCGGTCTGTGCCGTACTGAGCATATGTTCTTCGAAGAGGACAGAATCGCAGCATTCCGTGAAATGATCTGTTCCGACACTGTAGAGGAGAGAGAAGCAGCACTGGAGAAGATTCTGCCTTATCAGCAGAACGACTTCAAGCAGCTGTATGAGGCTCTGGAGGGCAACCCTGTTACCATCCGTTTCCTGGATCCGCCTCTGCATGAGTTCGTTCCTACCGAGGAAGCTGACATTGAGAAGCTGGCTAAGGCACAGGGCAAGAGCGTAGAGACCATCAAGACCATCATCGCTTCTCTGCATGAGTTCAACCCTATGATGGGTCACAGAGGATGCCGTCTGGCTGTTACTTATCCTGAAATTGCCAAGATGCAGACCAAGGCTGTTATCCGTGCGGCAATCGAGGTTAAGAAGGCACATCCCGACTGGAATGTAGAGCCTGAGATCATGATCCCTCTGGTATGTGAAGTGAAGGAGCTTAAGTTCGTTAAGAAGATCGTAGTAGAGACCGCTGACGCTGAGATCGCAGCAGCAGGCATCGACATGAAGTACGAAGTAGGTACCATGATCGAGATCCCCAGAGCAGCTCTGACTGCTGATGAGATCGCTAAGGAAGCCGATTTCTTCTGCTTCGGTACCAACGATCTGACCCAGATGACCTTCGGCTTCTCCCGTGATGATGCAGGTAAGTTCCTGAACGCTTACTATGACACCAAGATCTTCGAGAACGATCCGTTCGCTAAGCTGGATCAGACCGGTGTCGGCAAGCTGATGGAGATGGCTATCAAGCTTGGTAAGCCTGTAAATCCTAAGCTGCACGTTGGTATCTGTGGTGAGCACGGTGGAGATCCTTCTTCCGTAGAGTTCTGCCACAAGATTGGTCTGGATTATGTATCCTGCTCACCTTTCCGTGTACCTATCGCAAGACTGGCTGCAGCACAGGCTGCAATTGCCAATGCAGGAAAGTAGAAGAGCGTAAATATTTTTACTTCACAACGCTGATTGTTACAAGGGATGATGTGAATGAGTACATGAAATATCATGCTGAGTACACGAAAGCGAACCGATTTAAAGATATTGTTTGCAAAATCTATATATAACTCGAAAGGGAAGCGTAATGCTTCCCTTTCTTATATCTCTCGATTAGGACTAAATCCTTAAAGCTATGGCTTAAAAAGGACTTAGTCCTTTTTTATATGCAAAATAAAAATTTTTTAAAGGAGGTTCACTATGAACAGTACAGCGTTAGGAGCAGAAAACAAAAAGAAACAGACAATCAATTTTATTAGTGAAGCACATGAAAAATTCTACTATGAAAAATTAAAAGAGGTACGCTATCAGGATGTGTACCACAAGGCACTTTGCTATTGCCTTGGTATCAGTGATGATACGAGAAGAAATATCAATAGCATCTATGATTTTAAGACGGGATGTGTAAAAACTGAGTGTCTGCATGAAGGCTGGCAGACCAGTGGCAGTATGAAGGTGGTGCGAATGGCATTTAACCTGTATTGCAACGGCACACCGAGTGTAGATGATTACACAAAAACAGAGGAACAGGTAAACGAGTGCAGGCAGTATACAGTGGAGGACTTGTTCTGCTGTGCCTATGCACCTTTCTTTTGGCAGGCGATACAGATCCGCTATCCGGAGTATGCGACCTATAACCGAGAACTGTATGCCTTATTTGGAGGAACAGACTAATGTTAAAAGTCAGATTGATGGGAACAAAGAATGACATTGTATGGTTTCAGAAAATTTTACAGCGTCATCCTAAAATTGAAGTATTAGAAATATCAGAGCTTTATAGCAACAAAGGAACAAGCAAATATTACAGAGCTTATGCAGAAGTACAGAAAAGTAATGTGAAAAATCAATAGTAGAGAATAAGGAGAATTTTATCATGTGTAAAGTTATAGCAATTGCAAATCAGAAGGGTGGAGTTGGAAAGACCACCACAACAAGCAATTTAGGAATCGGACTGGCAAAACAGGGAAAGAGAGTTTTGCTGATAGATGCAGATGCACAGGGAAGTCTTACGGCAAGTCTTGGGGTACAGGAGCCGGACAGACTGGAAATCACGCTTGCCACCATTATGTCAAATATTATCAATGATGAAGAAGAAAGCCCTGAATATGGCATTTTAAAGCATGAGGAAGGGATAGACTTCATGCCAGGAAATATTGAGCTTTCCGGTTTGGAAACCTCGCTCGTAAATGTTATGAGCAGGGAAACGGTACTTCGTACTTACATAGAACAGCAGAAAGACCGCTACGATTACATTCTGATTGACTGTATGCCATCACTCGGTATGATTACGATAAATGCCTTTGCCTGTGCAGACAGTATCTTGATTCCGGTACAGGCGGCATATCTGCCGGTAAAAGGTCTGGAGCAGCTTATTAAGACGATTGGAAAGGTAAAGCGTCAGATCAACCCGAAACTGGAAATAGAGGGTATTTTGTTGACAATGGTTGATAACCGTACCAATTATGCAAAGGACATCAGTATATTGCTGATCGAGAACTATGGAAGCCGGGTGAAGATATTCAAAGAAAGTATCCCGATGTCGGTAAGAGCTGCTGAGATTTCTGCGGAAGGTGTGAGCATTTATCAGCACGATCCGAATGGAAAAGTGGCAAGTGCCTACCAGTCATTGACAGAGGAGGTGCTTGCAGATGAATAAGAAAGGGAGTGCCGCAAAGGTAAAGCTGAGCAGTTTTGATGATTTATTTGGAACGGAGCAGCCACAGACAGGAACAGAGCAGGTACAGGAAATCGCATTGTCAGAACTGCATGAGTTCAAAGGACACCCGTTTAAGGTACTGGATGATGAAAAGATGCAGGAAACGGTGGAAAGCGTCAGGGAGCATGGAGTGTTGATGCCAGGCATCGCCAGACCGATGAAAGATGGCGGTTATGAGATTATTGCCGGACACCGCCGGAGACACGCCTGTGAGCTTGTCGGACTTGTTACAATGCCGATGTTCATCCGTGATTATACGGATGATGAAGCTACGATTATCATGGTAGATTCTAATATTCAGAGGGAGGATATTCTTCCGAGTGAGAAAGCAAAGGCATACAGAATGAAATATGATGCAATGAAGCATCAGGGAAGTAAGGAAGGCGGACTTACACTCGGAGAACTGGGAGAAGCGGCGGGAGAGAGTGCAAAGACGGTTCAGAGATATATATGGATTTCACGCCTGTCGGATTCGCTGCTTGATATGGTGGACGCAAAGAAAATCGGTATCATGCAGGCGGTTGATTTATCATTTTTATCAGAGGATGCGCAGCAATGGGTTTTGGTTGCAATACAGGAAACAAATATTGCTATCACAACTCAGCAGAGTGCCATGCTCAAGGAAAGTGACAAAAAAGGGGAACTTACCTTTCCGATGGTTCGTATGCTGTTGGAAAAAGAAAAACCTGTGGAGCGAAAGGTTATCATAAAAGCACAGCGCATTAACAATTATTTTCCTGCGACATACAGCAGGGAGCAAATAGAGAACATTATTTATCAGTTATTGGAGAATTGGAAGAATACGCAGTAGAAAGGAGGAGCCGGGAATGAGTGGAATATTACAACTGGATTATTATTACGGGATAGAAGCAGAACAGTTTTCATTCTATCGTGTTCCTCGCCTACTGATCAAGGATGAAAGATTTAAGAAATTATCCAGCGATGCAAAACTTTTATATGGTCTGATGCTTGATCGTATGTCCTTATCTATGAAAAATGAATGGTTCGATGAGGATAACCGGGCATATATCATATACACCATAGACAGTATTATGGAAGATTTGGGGTGTGGAAAGGAAAAGGCGGTTAAGGTTCTTGCAGAGCTGGATTCTGTTAAGGGAATTGGTCTGGTAGAGAAAGTGCGTAGAGGATTGGGCAAACCGGACATCATATATGTGAAGAACTTTGCTTCTCTGGCAGAAAATGTAGATGAAAAAAAGTCTGGAAACACTGATAAAATCACAGAAGTCGGAAAATCAGACTTCAAGAAGTCGGAAAATCGAACTTCTGGAAGTCCGGAAATCGAACTTCAAGAAGTCGGAAAATCAGACCTCTGGAAGTCAGGAAATCGAACCTCAAGAAGTCGGAGAATCGAACCCTAATTATACTAACTATAATCAGACGGATTTAAACTATACTGAGGAGAGTTATATCAATCCTATCATTCAATCTGATTCAGGGAAAAAGGATACGATGGATGTGATGGATGATGTCCAGACATACATAGAGCTAATCAAAGAAAATATCAGTTACGATCACCATATGCATTATGATGGTTATGGAAAGAGAGAGCTTTACGATGAACTGTTCCAGGTAATCTGTGAGGTAGTCTGCGTGAAGCGTCCAACAATCAGGGTAGCAGGAGAAGAATATCCGTATGAGCTTGTGAAATCAAGGTTTTTGAAACTGGAAAGCAGCCATTTGGAATATGTGATTGGCTGTATGCAGAATACCACCACTAAAATCACAAATATCAAGGCATATATGGTTACGGCACTTTATAATGCACCCACTACGATAAGTCATTTTTATCAACAGGAAGTGCAGCATGATATGTATGGGGGAGGTTGGCATGAAAAGGGTATTGTTTAAGGTGATACTGCCATTGCTTGTGATTGCAGCGTGGATGAATATGTGTTATTGGATTTGCATAAGGGCAGATGGCTTTGATTTTTTCCTTTACTGGATTATGATTGGATGCCCCTATGGTATCCGAAAAATGTGTATGTTTATTGTGCCGAAGAACTTTGGTATTGCTGGGAATATAGGAATTCTGGCATTAAATTGTATCATTGGAGGTGTGATAGGCGGAGGAATTATTATTATTAAGATTACAAGTATATTTATCGAAATACTAAATTTTGTAAGATGTAAAAAATAGCCCGTTTATGCTATAATTGGTCTTATCTTAAAAGATTGGGAGAATATTTCATGAGTAATAATAGTTTTGATATAAGTGGTGATCTGGTTAGAATACACACTGCAGATGGTATGTTTCATGCGGTTGCATCTATACGGGATGATTATCGTGATGAATTGATGTCTGTCACATGGGGAAAGAACGGAAAATACTTTTACAATGCAAAATTGGGATATTTGCATAGATATATTATGGAAAAGTGGTATACAAAGGAAATTCTTGATACTATGACAGCAGATAATTTTGTTGTTGACCACATGGATGGAGATGGTTTTAACTGTAATATAAATAACCTATGTTTTCTCTCAAGAAATGAGAATGTAGCCAAAGGAAACACATTAGATATAGAGTGTAAGAATACAGAGTATATTGCATTAAAAATGTTTAAGGATTTTCAAACGGAATTGATACAGATTACCATTTTCTTTAATTACCCTGCAAAGTTAATGTTGGAGGGACTTGAAAGAGATGCAGTGGTGGAACTGGCATTTTTATTATATGATGCTGATTACAGAATTGTTATAAATGATGCTCGTTCAATTATGTTAGATTATCGGAACAATTATGAATTTATTCCTAATAAACTTAGATTTATTGATTATCAAATAGAGGGAAGTTATGGTGTGGCACCAGGTATAAAATGGTTTGAAGAATATATTTCTGGGAAACATGGACATGGGGTTGCATTACTAAATCGGGTGGCACCAATTAAAAATTGGACGAAAGAGAAGAAAAGGGAATATATAAGTATTAGGTAAAAATAGCAATAGGGCAGTTATGAGTCGAGAGATTTGTAACTGCCTTTTTATAACTTCTGGTCACAACGTCCAGAAGTGGAAAGGAAATAAAATGGAATCAATGCGTGATACGAAACGGATTATGGAGCGGGAGATTAAGAAAGGCAGTACACCGCTTCAATTTGAAAGGATTGAACTGGACGCAACCTGTTATCAGGAGATCGCATCAAAAGAGAAATTGACAGAGGTATTGCAGTATCTCCATAGAGTGGGGGAATATAAGGCATTGGCGGACAAGACCATAATCAATAATGTCTATACGTTTATGAGAGGAAAAACACCGGATTTTACAAGGGCAAGAAGTGTTTTTGACAGGGAGAAAATCTATCATCAGATGCTGCGGCAGGAGAAAAAGTTACAGCCGACTTATCAGGGAGACTGCTATGTCGAGACGGCAAGGTGTTACTTTTCTTTGCCGGAGGAAGAATGGAATACACACAAGATGACGTATCAGAAGAATGAAGCGTTTGGATTTATTATGTCAAACAAGTATATTTTGGGGTTATATAAGTATTGCAGGGAAGCTAGGCGGGATTTTGCTGTATGTTCAGCCAAAGTACCGGACAAAGGGAATGAGGTGGTTAATCGGCTTATGGATATGGAGGATGTAGAGGTGTTGGCACATTGTCTGTTATTGGATGATGTGGTGCTGCGGGACGGAGAGATTGAAGCTAAGCTCTATACAATTTTTATAGGATAGTGAAAAAGTAACAGCGTTAAGGCAGGTATGAGATCGAAAGATTTTGTAGCTGCCTTTTTTTATTGCAACAACTTCTGGTCACAACGTCCAGAAGTGGAAAGGAACAAAAATGAGTAGAAAAAATGGAAAGAATTTGTTGATTGCGATTGCAGTAGGGGCAGTTGTCGTAAAGGCAGTGAGGGATGTCATGAAGGCAAAAAAGCAGGAGAAAGAAATCAGATCTGTTTTGGATGATTTTTATGAGGAAGAACTGAACTGGTGGGACAGGGAACATGAGGAAGGAGAGGAATTGTAGATATGGGAATGAAAATACAGATCCACAGGCTGTTGGTTCCACCTTGAATCCAATCGGTGCAGATAAGGAAGGAGGTACACTGTGCAGGAGGAAACAACACAAAAAACGATTGCCCTTGCAATCAAGACATCCAAACTGACCGCAAGTGTTCTCCAGAAGGCGATGAAGATGTATCTGGAGCATCAGAAACATAAAGAGCCTTCCCACGGGAAAATACCGGTGAAAAAGCTGGTAGGTCAGGGAGCGGGTGCGAAGTCCATAGAGGTCACGGATAATAACATTAAGGCTTTTGAGCGTGTGGCGAGAAAGTACAATGTAGATTTCGCTGTAAAGCGGGATAAGACCACGGAGCCGCCAAAATACCTTGTATTTTTTAAGGGTAAGGATGCCGATGTGATTGCACAGGCGTTCAAGGAATTTGTAAAAGTTAATGAGAAAAAGCAACAGCGTCCGTCGTTACGGCAGAAACTGAAAGGACTTCAGAAGATGATCGCACAGAACAAGAACAGGGAGCGGAGCAGAGAGAAAAACAAGGACAGGGGACAGAGCCTATAAGCAAGGTCATTGACGGGATTGTAAAGGATTTGCAGTCAATCCCGAAAACTGTCAAAGAAAAGTGCAGAGGGGTAAATGGGAAACAGTTTGCCCTCAAATGTGCTCCCTATGTGATATTTGGATATGTCTTTAATAAGGTTTCATGGCTGTATGGACAGCAGGCAGGAGATAACACGTTACAGAAGGTGTTGGACACGATCAATGGGATGGGAGGTGCGTTTGCAAACCCGTTTCCCAGTTTTATGCCGAGAGATTTACTGGTTGGCGTGGGATGTGGGATAGGATTTCGTATGGTAGTATATTATAAAGCGAAAAATGCAAAGAAATTCCGGCAGGGAGTAGAATACGGTTCGGCAAGGTGGGGAACTGCCAAAGACATAGAGCCTTATGTCGATCCGGTATTTGAAAACAACGTGCTTTTAACGGCAACGGAGCGTCTTATGATGTCCGGCAGACCAAAGCAGCCGAAGTATGCAAGGAATAAAAACATTCTTGTGATCGGTGGTTCCGGTTCCGGTAAGACACGCTTTTTTGTGAAGCCGAACCTTATGCAGATGCACAGTTCCTATGTGGTCACTGATCCGAAAGGCACTGTGCTGGTCGAATGCGGCAGGATGCTGTCTAAGAATGATTACCGGATTAAGGTGCTTAATACCATTAACTTTGCAAAATCAATGCATTACAACCCTTTCGCTTACATCCGGAGCGAAAAGGACATTCTGAAACTCGTAAACACAATCATTGTAAATACCAAAGGGGAAGGACAGCAAGCCTCTGAGGATTTCTGGGTGAAAGCCGAAAAGCTCTATTATACGGCACTGATCGCATATATCTGGTACGAAGCACCGGAGGAAGAACAGAATTTTTCCATGCTGATTGATCTGGTGGATGCCAGTGAAGCAAGGGAAGATGATGAGAATTTCAAAAATGCGGTTGACCTGCTGTTTGAGGAGCTGGAGCAGAAGAACCCGAACCACTTTGCGGTAAGGCAGTATAAGAAGTATAAACTTGCCGCAGGTGTTGTATGCTCTA
>NZ_JBKVQF010000026.1:0-51457 GCF_046969025.1 Waltera sp.
AACATATCTCAAGGATGCTCTGTCTATTAATTTCCTACAGTAAATTTACCCGAACCAGAACAGAAAAATGATTGATGAATAGGGGATTTATGAGTATAATATAGGTGTAAGTAACAAAATTGAAATTGATTTTGACAGATAGGGACAGGAAGGATGTGATTGCGTGGTAACAACGGAATCTATAACCATTAGAGTACCGGCAGGAATGAAGAAGTACCTGGCTGATACAAATACAGAAACAGAACTCACCAGAAACGCACTTTTATTATATCCTTATATAGCAAATCAGACCATTTCCCACGGAAGAGCAGCAGAAATTCTGGGGATAAGGAAATCAGAACTTATCGACATCTACGATAAGCTGGGGTATTCTTATTTTGATATGACCATGGATGATCTGGATACAGAACTGGAAACATACCGCCAACTGAAAAAGGGGGCAATGGTATGATAGTTGTATCGGATACAACACCATTAATATCATTGCTTAAAATAGAAAGACTTGATTTGCTGAAAAAGCTATTTGAAAATGTGCTTATACCACAGGCAGTATATGAGGAACATGAACTTACCTCGGATGAGGTGAAGGAATGTGTTTCGGGTTTGCAGAGAGCAGGTCGACATATTGGACAGAGGCATTATCAGATGCTGTTGGATATGTTGGAAGATTAGATTCTTGAACGGATATCAACTCTGGTTCTACTGAATGATTGTGGTTCTAATCTGGTTCTAAAAAGTTTTGAAACCATATAGACAAGATGATAAAAGATATAAATTTCATGCAAAAAGAAATAAAAAATGGTAGAAAAATATGGTGGATATATGAAATGGGAGCAGAGTTTGAATAAGGATTAATATTAGACCTAGAGGATATTGTTTCAATATCCTCTAGGTTTTATGTTATAAACTTATAAGCGTGTTAAGTTTATAATCTTGATTATTGCTATTTACTTAGTGAATTTTGGTAAATAATAAGTGCAGAAGAGGGAAATCACATTGGAGTATAAGGAAGTACAACAGATTGCAAAGAAAACCATAGAGTATGGGTGATATGGAAAAGGATATCAGGACACACCATATTCACGTTGTGAAATGGAACGGAACCGAGTGGAAAAATTATATTCGTTTCAGGGATTATCTTAATGCTAATGGTGACGTGGCTTTGCAGTATCAGAAGTTAAAGGAAGAACTGGAAAGTAAGTATGCAGGCGATAGGGCTGTGTACACAAATGGCAAGCAGGATATGATAAATAAAATTTTAAACGAATGAGAGAGTGCGGTAAGTATGTTAAGATTAAGACCCTATAATAAAAATGATGCGAAAATAATTATGTCATGGATAAAGGATGAGACATCTTTTTATAAATGGACAGCAGGAGTTTTAGGGGAATATCCAATTTCTGTGGAGCAGTTCAATACGGTAAGTAATCTTATGGCATTTACTGCTATTGATGATAATAAGATAGTAGGTTTCTTTACTATGAGAAGACCGAGGGAATCCTTTGAGGAATTACGGTTTGGCTTTGTAATTGTTGATCCGGAAAAATGCGGACGGGGATATGGAAAAAATATGTTGAAATTAGGCTTAAAATATGCCAAAGAAATATTTGGTGCAGACAAGGTTTCACTGGGAGTTTTTGAAAATAATGCTCCAGCTTATTATTGCTATAAGGCAATAGGCTTTGAAGATGTGCCGCAAAATGAAATAGAAAAGTATACTGTAATGGGGGAAGAATGGAATTGCCTTGAATTGGAGATAAAACTATAAAGTTGATAATTTTTGATATGGCAGTATGATGTTTAGAACTACATTATATTTAAAATATTATGACTGATACGAAAGAGGAATGAAGCATTATCATGGAATTCTTCAGTTTGTTTTCTACAGTATTTTTTAATATAGCAATCACTTTTGGCTTTCTATTACTTATATATCTGTTCTTCTTTCCGACCCGAGCCCGGAAAGATCTGAAACCGGTTAAGTATATTTCATACAAAAAGGATCATTTTCAGGAGGATTTTGATTTTTCCTGTGAATTTTGCGGATCCATGATATCTTCCAGAGACGAAAAGTGTCCCACCTGTGGAGGCAATTTCGGAAATAACAAAGAGTATCAGCGAAAGAAACGGGCCATGCAACAAAAGTATTTAGAGTATATGAAATCCCAGGAGAAAGCCATAGCACAGGAAATGGAATATATAAGCAATACGATGCAGGCAATTCAAAAATATAAGTTGATACGCCACAAATATTACAACTTTGAAATCGGAGAGTCTCCGGTTTATAAACCCGCAAGTGATTATGAATTTACCTGCGAATACTGCGCTAACAAGATAAGGGGAAAAAGCACGGATGAAAAGGGGTGCAGTAATTGTGGGGCTTCTTATAAAGAAAACCTGGAATTATTGCTACGGGAAGAGGAAGATCGTCTGGAAAAACGCCATTATGACGAATATATGAAACTGAAGGATCTGGAGTGGGAGCAGAATATCAGGAACGAGCGAAGAGATGCAAATATCGACGAAAAGTATGGGACACCTATCCGATTTATGGAGAAAAACGCAAAGGGGATTGCTTTGGCCATTTTATTTGGAATCATGATGATTTCGGTGGGAATAACATTTTTGATTTTAAAATTTAGATAAGACATGATGAATATATCTGATGTAAGGAGAGATTCCATGGACATTCTATTTAAAAACGATGATTTTGTATTTTCCTACAGGGTCGGTGGTATATTGATCCATAAGGGAAAAATCCTGTTGCAGCGTCCGAAAAATGACGCCTACGCTATCATCGGCGGGCATGTCGCCGCTATGGAGACCAGCATGGAAACGTTGAAACGGGAGTTTGAAGAAGAACTTCATGCGAAGATAGAGGTAGACAATCTGTTGGCTATAGGTGAAATTTATTTTCCGTGGGGGAAGAAACCCTGTCATCAGATCTGTTTGTATTATAATGTTCATTTACTGGACGATGGTATTCCCATGAATGGGGTGTTTCATGGATATGATGAACTGGATCATGAGAGAGTCGATCTGGACTTCTGCTGGGTTTCACTGGAGGAATTAAGGAAGGGTGCGAAGGTATATCCATTGGAACTGATACCTTACATACTTGAGCAGAGAAAAGAAACGGTGCATTTTGTTTCGAAGCAGATTTAATTGAGAGGACATGGAAAGAAAATGCTGGAAGTAAAATTTTATGACTCAGTGGATGATTCCCTGTTGAAGTTTGCGGTGATTGTCTCACAGAGCAATGGAAAATGGGTATTTTGCAAGCATAAAGAAAGAGACACCTATGAAGTTCCGGGTGGACATAGAGAAGCCGGTGAAAGCATTCTTGAAACGGCGAAAAGAGAGTTGCAGAAAGAAACCGGTGCTGTCAGGTTCGATATGAAGCCCCTGTGTGTATATTCTGTAACCGGAAAGACCAGAGTAAATGATACGGGAGAAGAATCCTTTGGGCTACTTTGCTATGCGGAGATAACAGAATTTGCGACAGAACTGCATAGCGAGATAGAGAAGATAGTGCTTTTGAAGGAACTGCCGGAGGCGTGGACATATCCGTTGATACAACCTCAATTGATAGAGAAGTATTTGCAGATGAAAAATTGTGATTAGCACAAGCTGATTTCAACAGATCCTTGTTTGGAAAATAGAGAGGTACATAAGAATGGGATTAATAGAAATGGCCAGTGGTAATTCCGTCTGGTGCGGCATGGATTATTATGAAAGAAAAATGGTGTGCTCATGGAAGAAATCCGGTGAGGAAACATATGACGGAGTAGTATCCGGAAGCGAAGGAAATAAATATTCAGTGCATATAGATAAAATGCATCCCAGAAAATCATCCTGTAATTGTCCGTTTGCGGAAGGCAGGCGCATCATCTGCAAGCATATGATTGCGTTGCTGTTTACAGCAGAGCCCAAAGCTGCAAAGGATTTTTTAAGACAGGTAGAGGAATGGGAGCAAGAGGAAAAAGAAAGAGAACGGTTGCATTATAAAGAACTTAGTGAGTATGTGAATAGCCTTTCCAAAAAAGAACTGCAAGAACGTTTATATGACGCACTTGTGGAACTGGAAGACATTAGAAACAGATATTGGTAAGAGGTGGAGAAAGCAGTTCGGAGTACCACGGCATCCATACAGAAAAAGCCGAAAGCCTAAGCTTCCGGTTTTCCACATTGCAAATATAGCCTAGAGTTACGTCAAGGGATACAGGATATGTTTCCGATAACGGAGAAATACATAGAGCGGGAATATACGATAGGCAGTAATTATCTCATGATTACCAGTGAGCATACTGTGAATGAAATTGAAATAGCAAAACAAAAACGCAGGAGGTCTAACCCTCCTGCGTCTCCATCTCATCGGTGGTAGAGCGGATATGTTCTACCGCCGTTTTTACTTGTTCTGCGTAATCCAGGTTGTTCTGGCTCATGGTGTGTACCTGCTCGGCATTGGCGGTAACTTCTTCGGTTACAGCGGACAGATGGGAGATGTTTTCCATAATTTTATTATTGGATTCTGACAATCCCAGAATGTGGTGATTTACTTCTTCTACCTGGGAAGCCAGTGCTTCCATATTTTTGTTCAGCTGTTCGAAAGTCTCGGAAGCGGCCAGTATCTTTTCGCCCTGCTGTTCGGTAGCTTCGATGGAACCGTTGATAGTGTTGACTACCATGTTGGCATTGGTATTCAGATCGTTGGTAATCTTGGTGATCTCTTCGGTAAAACTCTTGGTCTGCTCTGCCAGCTGACGGATCTGCTGTGCTACAACAGCGAAACCGCGTCCGGCTTCACCGGCACGGGCACTTTCGATGGAAGCGTTCAGAGCTAAAAGATTTGTTTGACCGGAGATTGCCATGATGCTTCCGGCGATAGTTTCCACCTCTTTTGTCTTTTCCTGTAATTTTGCCATGGCGTCGGTGACGGAATGGTTGGTATCCTTGATCATGGCGGACTGCTGTTTTAAGGATTCCATAGCAGCCATGTTCTTACGGATGCTTTCGTTAGAATCTTGGGCGATCTGCACCATCTGCTCGGAGATATGACTGGTCTGCTCGATAGCATTCTGAATCGTACCGGTCATCTGACTCTGCTCTTCGATGCTGGTGGCAGTCATATTGGTGGCATCGGAGATCTCCTGCATGCTGTTGGCAACGGATTCCGTCGTCTGTACCAGCTGGTTCATAAGATCTGTGGTTTTGGTGGTCTCCTGATGTACGGTCTGGGATACGTCCAGAATATTATCCAGTACTTCTTTTACATGGTTATGTTCTTCCCGGGAAGAACCGATGGCGTCATTATTAAAAAGTATTGTGATCTTACCGGTCTCCAGAATAATAATTCCGATCAGGAATACCAGCAGGGTAGAGCAGACGGCATTCACATCCTGACCGTAGATTCCCTTCGCGGCCTGAACGATCATGACGATCAGGTAGAGCACGAATAATCCCAAAGCGGTTTTCTTCAGAGATTTTTTCTCATAATAAGGAATCTGTAATATGAAAATGGCGATCAGCGCATAGTGAATGAAACTTGCATCTGTCTGTAAACCAACCAACAGATACTCAATGCCGATCTCGATGGTAGCGAAGACTTTTAATAGTCGTGTCGCCTTATTTCGAAGGTGTGTCACGACATTTACCACACAGAAAACGGCGATCAGAATGGTATTTGCGTATGTAACAATGGGCGAAATGTTGTGATTTATCAGTTTTAACCACAGATAAAACAGGAAAACAATCGCCAAAAGCGAAGAAGCGATAATATAGAACCGGTTCATTCTGATATTGCGTTCCGAAGTATTCGTATAACGATATTTATTATTTTCTTTCATATTCATAAGTTCCCTCCCTTTTCTATTGATACTATTTTAATTGTAACTGCTTTCATCAATTTTTTCTACATTTTTGTTCCATTTTTTAAAAAAATATGGAAATAAAAAAAACAAATTGATACTGATTTTCAATACCAAATGCGCTATAATACTTCTGTTACAACACAGAACATTAAAATGTTGAGATACGAAAGGATACAGAAGTGTTATGACACTGAAAGAATTGGAAATCGGTAAAAGCGCCGTGATCGAAACCGTCGGTGGTTCCGGAGAACTCAGACAGCATTTCCTGGATATGGGTATGATCCCGGGAGCGGAGGTGACGGTGGTAAAGCTGGCTCCGATGGGTGACCCCATGGAATTGCAGGTGCACGGCTATGAACTAACGTTGCGTTTGGCGGAAGCGGATCAGATCGAGATCGCACCTATATCGAAGAGAACAAGAGAACATAAAGGGCTGGACCGGGTGACGGATGCGGAGCACCCGGGATTAGGTGAGGATGGAAAATACCATTCGAAAAAAGATGAGAATCCTTTGCCGGAGGGAACGACATTAACGTTCGCCCTGGCGGGAAATCAGAACTGCGGCAAGACTACACTGTTCAATCAGCTCACCGGTTCGAATCAGCATGTGGGAAATTTCCCCGGAGTTACCGTAGACCGTAAGGACGGTTCCATCAAAGGGTATCCGGATACTTTGGTGACAGACCTGCCCGGTATTTATTCCATGTCCCCTTACAGCAGTGAAGAGATCGTATCCCGTAATTTTATCCTGTATGAGAAACCCAGAGCTATCATTAATATCGTGGATGCGACGAATATCGAGCGTAATCTGTATCTGACCATGCAGTTGTTGGAAATGAACATTCCCATGGTCGTAGCCCTGAACATGATGGATGAAGTCACCGGCAATCACGGTTCCATCGATGTGAATGCCATGGAGGCATTCCTGGGAGTACCCGTAATCCCCATTTCTGCTGCGAAAAACGAAGGTGTGGACGAACTGATCCGCCATGCAGTCCATGTCGCAAAATATCAGGAACGGCCGCTGCGGCAGGATTTCTGCGATAAAAACGATCATGATGGTTCCGTACACCGCTGCATCCATGCGGTGGGGCATCTGATCGAGGATCATGCGGAGACTGCAAAGCTGCCCCTGCGTTTCGCAGCCAACAAAGCCATTGAAGGAGATCATCTGATTCTGGAGAAGCTGCAGCTGGATGAAAATGAAAAAGAAATGCTGGAGCATATTGTCTGCCAGATGGAGACAGAGCGTGGTGTGGACCGGAGTGCGGCTATCGCGGACATGCGGTTTGATTTTATCGAGAGATTATGTGAACAGACGGTAGTAAAGCCGAAGGAAAGCAAAGAACGGATCCGCAGTGAGAAGATCGATCGGATCCTTACCGGAAAATATACGGCAATCCCTTGTTTTATTGTGATCATGATATTGGTGTTTTATTTGACATTTAATGTGATCGGAGCCTGGCTGCAAGGGCTTTTGGAACTGGGAATCGGCAGACTGACAGAACTTGCGGATGCAGCCATGACAGCGGCCCATGTCAACAGTGCAGTACAAAGTCTTGTGATCGACGGTATTTTTACCGGGGTGGGCAGCGTATTGAGTTTCCTGCCTATTGTGGTGACCTTGTTTTTCTTCCTTTCACTTATGGAAGACAGCGGTTATATCGCCCGTGTGGCATTCGTGATGGATAAGTTGCTTCGAAAGATCGGTCTGTCCGGACGAAGCATCGTACCCATGCTGATTGGTTTCGGCTGTACGGTTCCGGCAGTCATGGCGACGCGGACGCTGACCAGTGAGAGAGATCGTAAAATGACGATTTTGCTCACTCCGTTTATGAGCTGTTCTGCAAAATTACCGATTTATTCGTTCTTCGTGAGCGTATTTTTCCCGGGAAAGGGTGGACTGATCATGTCGGCATTGTATCTGTTTGGTATCCTTATGGGAATTCTGGTAGCATTTTTATATCGGGGCACGTTGTTCCAGGGAGAACCGGTGCCTTTTGTAATGGAACTGCCTAATTATCGTCTGCCCGGAGCGAAAAATGTAGGACAGTTGTTGTGGGAAAAGGCGAAAGATTTTTTACAGAAGGCATTTACTGTGATCTTCATTGCAACGATTGTAGTATGGTTTTTACAGAGTTTTGATCTGAAACTGAATCTGGTAGAGAATTCAGCCAACAGTATGCTGGCAATGCTATCAGGTCTGTTGGTTCCGGTGTTCCGGCCGCTGGGATTGGGAGACTGGCGGATCTGTACGTCTCTGATCAGCGGATTTATGGCAAAAGAAAGTGTGGTAGCAACCCTGGAAGTATTGTTCGGCGACAGCATTGCCACGGTACTTACCCCGCTGGCAGCCGCTACATTACTGGTATTCAGTCTGCTGTATACGCCCTGCGTGGCAGCCATCGCTTCTGTCCGCAGAGAACTGGGTGGAAAATGGGCCATTGCCGTGGTACTCTGGCAGTGTCTTGTGGCATGGGTGGCAGCCTTTTTGGTACATGGAATCGGAATGCTTCTGGGATGAAAATTCCTCGATAAGCGAATATTGGATAGAAGTGTGGGAGTGCGCAGCACGAAACAATTCGTAGGAATTAAAGGTGGGGCTTTTGCCCCCGGCATCCATATATAATAGAAAACCTGCAGGGGATTATTCCTCCTGCAGGTATTTTATTACACATTTCAGTTCCGGTGAGATCCATTTGTTCCTATGATATAAAAGCTGCCGCCAGATATCCGGCTGAATCTCCGTCATGGGGAGGCTGACGAGATTTCCTTTTGCCAGATCGTCCGCTACAACGAACTCCGGCAGATAGGAGATACCGAGACCCTGACACAGAAGATTGCGGATCAGCTGGGTATCGCCCACCTCCATGATGGGCATTGTCTCCTTACCGTTTTGGGAGAGCAGATCATCCAGAGCAGCCCGGTAACTCATGTTTTTCTCCGTCAGGATCAGCGGATATTCCAAAATCTGTTCCAGGGTGATCTGAGTCTGTCCGGCTAAGGGGTGACCGGCACCGGTGACAAAATGAATATCCACTGGAGCTTCGAAAGCGGTCACATAATTGTGATTAAAAATACGGCGGTCCAGCGTGTATACAATGTCCACTTGATTCTGCCCCAGCATCTGGAACATTTCGTCAGTACTGGTAGCAATGATCTTCAGGCGGATGCCCGGATATTTTTCATGAAAATCCTTAAAACGGCTGTGAAATTCCCAGCTGGCCAGGGACTCTGCAATGGCGATCCGCACCAGACCCTCCGGGGCGGTATTACCGCTGATGTGGGTGGCTTCCGCAGCAAGCCGCAGAATCTGCTGGGCCAGGGGTAACAGCTTCTCCCCTTCGTTGGTCAGGGTTACGGTATGCCCGATCCGTTCAAACAGAGGGATGGACAGCTCCTTTTCCAATTGTTTGATCTGAAAGGATACGGTGGACTGGGTATAACCCAGACGTCCGGCCGCCAGTGTAAAGCTCTTCAGTTCGTTCACCATAACAAAGGTTTCCAGATTTTTGACATCCATAGGGTAGATACTCTTTCTATATTGTAAATTCAATTCTTCGATCAATGCAATGTAAATAATTTGTTTTTCAAATATTTAAGAAAATTATATAATGAGAAAATAGGGCTGTCAATGTGAAAAGATGGCGAAAATATGGGAAAACAGCAAAAATATATGTCGTATCCCATGTTTAGAATAAGTAGTTTTGGGAAGGATCATGGGTATGGAAAACAGAGAAAGACTGGGGAGTCGTTTGGGATTTATCATGCTGTCGGCGGGGTGCGCCATCGGCTGCGGAAATGTGTGGAAATTCCCGTGGATGTGCGGGCAGAACGGTGGCGGAAGCTTCATGCTGATCTACGTGATCTGCCTGATCGTGCTGGGCCTGCCCACCATGATCATGGAATTCTCCGTGGGGCGTGCGGCGCAGACGAGTCCACTTTATATGTATCGGAAATTATCCGGCGGCAGGGGCAAATGGAATCTGTGGGGCATCGTCTGTCTCATCGGAAACATTGCGCTGATCGCTTTCTATGCGGTGGTGTCCGGATGGATCCTCTATTATTTTGTAAAATTTCTGACAGGGCAGAATCAGGATTTCGGATTTGAAAAAATGATCACGACGCCCTCGGTGAATGTGACATATCTGTTGTTCACCTTACTGATCGCTTTTGTCATTTTAAGCTTCCATCTGCAGGGTGGGCTGGAACGTATTACCAAATATATGATGTCAGCCTTGATCGTGCTGATGTTGGTGCTGGCGGTGCACAGCTTTACACTTCCGGGAGCAGGAGAGGGATTGAGCTTCTATCTGATCCCTCATTTTTCCAAAATCACCGGTTCTGTGGTGGTGGGCGCCATGAATCAGGCATTTTTCACATTGTCCGTGGGAATGGGCGGTATGGCGATCTTCGGAAGCTATGTCGGCAAGGACCGTTCTCTCATGGGTGAGTCTATCCATATTATTATCCTGGATACACTGGTGGCAGTGATTGCCGGTATCATTATATTTCCGGCATGCTTTACTTATGATGTGGAAGTGACGGCGGGTCCCAGCCTTCTGTTCGATACTATGGCGACAGTATTTAACAACATGGCAGGCGGCAGATGGTGGGGAACCTTATTTTTCCTGTTCATGGTGTTCGCAGCCATGTCCACAGTGCTAGGCGTGTGTGAAAATATTCTGGCCATGGTCCGGGAACTGACCGGATGGTCGAGACCGGTAGGATGTATCGTCTGCGGTGTGGGAACGTTTCTGTTGGCATTGACAACGGCGTTGGGCTTCAGCGTGATCCATTTTCAGCCCTTTGCGGCGGGAACGACCTGGTTGGACTTCTGGGATTTCCTGGTGTCCAACAATATCATGCCCATAGGTTCGATCCTGCTGGCAGTATTTTGCTGTTATAAGGTCGGCTGGGGCTGGGACAAATTCCTGGAGGAAGCCAACGAGGGAAAAGGATTGAAAGTGCAGCATTGGATGAAGCCGGTGTTCAAGTATTTTGTTCCGGCGGCGGTGTTGTTCATTTATGTGTACGGAATAGTGAATTTTGCGTGGAAATAGGAGAAATGAGATCAAGATAGGAAGAGACAAACGACGGTGGGGTGAGAACTCTGCCGTTTTTGTGTATAGGATGAGCAGGGAAGCGGTTGCACCGAGACTCAAAATTGGGTAGTATGTAATTATTCAGAGGTGGTTTTGTGAATAGTTATGGCAGTATAAAGAATAGAAGCAGGAGACATCTATGACAGAGCAGGAGATCCGGACGATATTGAACAGACAAAGAGAATATTTTGCTACGGGAGCCACACTTTCCCGGAAATTTCGGGCAGAACAGCTGGGAAAATTAAAGGCCTCCCTGCAGCGCCATGAAGAGGAACTGAATGCTGCACTGCAACAGGATCTGGGAAAAAGCCGGATGGAGAGCTATATGTGCGAGATCGGACTGACGCTCTCGGAGCTGACCTGGATGCAGAAACATCTGCGGGGGCTGATGCAGGAAAAGAGAGTGCCGACACCGCTGTCACAGTTCGCAGCGATAAGCTTTCGCTCTCCGTCACCCTATGGCACCGTGCTGATCATGAGCCCCTGGAATTACCCGGTGTTACTGACGCTGGATCCGCTGATCGATGCCATAGCTGCCGGAAATACGGCGGTGGTGAAGCCCAGTGCATATGCTCCGGCGACGGCAGCTGTGCTGAAAAATATTCTGGAAGAATGTTTTCCGATAGAATACGTGGCTGTGATCACCGGCGGCAGAACGGAGAATCAGGCATTATTGCAGCAGCGGTTTGATATGATATTTTTCACCGGAGGCAAGACCGTGGGACGGGAGGTGCTTAGAAGCGCTGCGGAATATTTGACCCCGGTGACGCTGGAGCTGGGCGGGAAAAGTCCCTGCATCGTGGATGCTACGGCGAAGCTTCCGTTGGCGGCGAGGAGGATCGTATTCGGAAAATATCTAAACTGCGGGCAGACCTGTGTGGCACCAGATTATGTGTTGTGTGATGTTAGGATCCGCGACCGATTGGTGGAAGCTATCCGGGCGGAGATCTCGAGACAGTTTGGTGCGGATCCCCTGCAAAATCCGGATTATGGAAAAATCATCAACGAAAAGCATTTTCACAGACTGCTGGGGCTGATGGATGCGGAAAAGACCGTCTGCGGCGGGCAGTATGACGAAAAGACTTTGCGGATTGCTCCCACAGTGATGACGGATGTGACCTGGGAAGATGCCGTGATGGGAGAAGAAATCTTCGGACCGATCCTGCCGGTGCTGACGTATAATGCACATGATGCAGAGAAAGGTGTTGCACAAAATGATTTTTGCAGGGATGCTTCCGGGACGCATGCAGCCACGGGAGACTTTGTGGATTGGGCAATCCGCTGTGTGGAGGAACATCCTCATCCGCTGGCACTGTATTTCTTCAGTGAAGATAAAAAAGCCCAGAGACGGATCTTGGATCACTGCCATTTTGGCGGCGGTTGCATCAACGACACCATCATCCACCTAGCCACCAGCGCCATGCCCTTCGGCGGCGTGGGCGAGAGCGGCATGGGCGGCTACCATGGACGCGCCGGATTCGAGACTTTCAGCCATTATAGAAGTATTGTGGATAAAAAGACATGGACGGATCTGCCGATACGGTACCAGAGGTATGATGAGATGAAAGAGAAGATGTTACGGAGATTTTTGAAGTAACGTCATCCTAAAATAGAAGTTATGTCCTGAAAAGTGTAAGATAACATTGGATTACGTCCTGAAAAGTGTAGCGTATAGTTCATATTACGTCCTGAAAAATGTAATGGCAGGGTATTTGTGGGAAATAATATCGAAATCGAGAAGGAAAGAAGGTAATCACATGAACTTTAACAAACAAAAATGCATTACGGCAGTGATTTTGCTGTTGGTCGCTATTCTATCCATAACCGTTATCGGAAAATACGCCTCCGCCCCGGAAAATCACCAGAAAACCATAGCCTCTCTGGATGAGAAAAAACAGACGGTCATGGAGCTGACGGCGGCATCCACGGTGACTTCGGCGCTGATCACATTGCTTCCGGGAGACACGGCAACGCCCATCGCGGAGAAAATGGCAGATGTCAGCGGATATCTGCTGGTGGTCCTCTGCGCTATCTATCTGGAAAAATATCTCGTGACGATTACCGGCTATGTGGCATTTACCTACCTGATTCCGATTGCCTGTGGCTTGTGGATATTCAATCTGATCTTTGCAAATGCCACGGTACGAAAACTGGCAGCAAAGTTGGCGGTGTTTGGCTTGGCGATCTCCCTCGTGGTGCCTGCCAGTGTGAAGATATCCGACCTCATCGGAGACACCTATCAGGCCCAGATCGAAGCTACCATTGAGGATGCCAGGAACACACAGAATATACTGGAAAACAGTGGCGTGGTGGATGACACTAATGCGACGGAAACAACCGGAATCGGAACAACAGAAGTTCCTGGAACTGTTACAGGTAACGTGCAGGAGAAGGAAAACAATAACTCCGGATCTGTCTCAAACATTTTCGACTGGGCAAAAGATGCCATTTCCGGCGCTAAAGATTCAGTGGCAAATGTTGTGGAAAATGTGACGATTTCTACCGAAGATCTGGTACAGAAGGTGGAGAATTCCCTGAATCACTTTATCGAGGCGGTTGCCGTGATGATCATTACTTCCTGCGTGATCCCGATGCTGGTGCTGTTACTGTTCTTCTGGATGGTGAAGATCGTGCTGGATGTGGATCTGAGTGGCGTGAAGATCAAGGGGATGCTGCCGGAGCGGAAGGAATAGATTGTAGGAAAGAGGGGAAGAACATGGAATACCTTGCACACATTGATGGGGACAGAGAGCAATCAGTAAAAGAACATTTACAGGGAACCGCAGAGCTTGCAGAAAAATTTGCTGCAAAATTCAGGAAAGCGGACTGGGGATATTGTTGTGGAATGTTACATGACATTGGAAAATATTCCGCGGAATTTCAAAAGAAGATCAAAGAAAATCTGGATATCCGGGTGGATCATTCCACTGCCGGGGCGAAGGTCTGCGAAAATTTAGATGGCTGCTATTGGCTTCTGACTTACTGCATAGCAGGGCATCATGCAGGGTTGCCGGATCTGGGACGAGAGGGATTACCGTCCTCTTTACTGGGGAGACTTAAGAAAAGGTTGTGCGATTACAGTGCGTATGAAAAGGAAATAGAAATCCCTCAAATTACCACACCACCCATTGCCATGAATCCGGAAAAGGATCCAAACTTTGCGCTGAGTGTATTTATCCGCATGCTGTATTCCTGCCTGGTGGATGCCGATTTTCTGGATACAGAACAGTTTATGAACAACGGAACGGTTCAAAGGGATTCCGGAGAGAGCATGGATGTTCTTTTGGAGAAATTGCAAAATTACACAGCAAAATGGCTTATAAATCGGAATGATACTACGATTGATGGAAGACGATCTGAAATTCTCCGGAACTGTCTGGAAATGGGAAAGTCCTCCAAAGGATTGTTTCAGCTTACGGTACCCACCGGTGGTGGCAAAACTGTGGCTTCTCTGGCCTTTGCGTTGCAGCATGCGGTGGAGAACCATATGGACCGTGTGATTTATGTGATTCCCTATACCAGTATTATCGAGCAGAATGCGCAGGTGTTCAGGGAAATCCTGGGTAGTGAAAATGTGTTGGAAAATCACAGCAATGTAGACTATGAGAGCTCGGAGGAGTTCAAACCCATGCAGTTGGCAGCGGAAAACTGGGATAAACCGGTGGTGGTTACCACAAATGTCCAGTTTTTTGAATCCCTGTATGCCAATAAGTCCTCCAAATGCAGGAAATTACATAATATAGTAAACAGTGTCATCATATTCGATGAAGCGCAGATGCTTCCTGCGAATTATTTGAAACCGTGCATGGCAATGATAGAGGAACTGTTGCAACAATATGGCACGAGTATCGTACTGTGTACGGCGACACAGCCGGCATTACAGCAGTTTCTGCCTGAAAAGTATGTTGCCCGGGAATTATGCCCACGGAGAGAGGAACAATTTCGATTTTTTGAAAGGGTAACCTATCAGAATATTGATACTGTCACAGAAGAGGAAATGGCGGAAAAATTGCAGCAGGAGTGGCATGCACTGTGTATCGTGAATACGAGGAAAAGGGCGCAGCGGCTTTACGAACAACTGCAGGGAGAGGGCGTTTATCATTTGTCTACCACTATGTATCCGGTGCATAGGAAACGGGTGCTTGCGGAGATTAGAGAACGTTTGGATGACAAAAAAGGAAAAAAATGTATCGTCATTTCGACCAGTCTCGTGGAAGCCGGGGTGGATCTGGATTTTACTTCGGTATATCGGGAACTAGCCGGTGTGGATTCCATTATTCAGGCAGCAGGACGTTGTAATCGAAATGATAAAAGAGGAAAGGAAGAGAGCATTGTCCGCATCTTCCAGTGGGAAGACAAGGAAAGGGTATCCCGACAGCGGCAGCAGATCGACACGACGAAAAATCTGCTGGCGGAGGGCAGAGATATTACTGCACTGGATAATATCACAGAATATTTTCGGAGACTATATCGCATCAAGGGCGAAAGCCTGGATATAAAGAAAATATTGGACAAGTTCAAGGACGGAAATTATCAATTTGCAACAGTAGCCGGAGAATTTAATCTGATTGAGGAAAATACAGTTACGGTATATATCAACAGAGAACCGGAAGCGGAGGCACTTTTGCAGGAGATTCTACAGCAGGGACTGACGAAGAGCCGTATGCGAAAAGCAGGGCAGTATTGTGTAAGTGTTCGGAAAAAAGGGGAATATGAGAAACGGAATATGTTGTTTGAAGAAATGCGTGATGCGGGGATGGTAGAAGCGGTAGATCTGGGTGCGCAGGATTTTTATGTGCTGACGCAGGAGGAACAATACCGGGAAGACACCGGATTGAAACTGGAAGTGGAATTGGGTGGAATGATGATGTTTTAATATTGCAGGAAATGGAAGTAGCGGTACACGATGGAAAAGTGTACCGCTATTGCTTTATAAAGAAAATCATAGTATATTAAATTTGTCAGATAAATATAGATAATCTAAAATATTGTCATAACATATCTACAAAAAGACAGTATTTTATAAGGGGGGATTATTGTCGGACAGAAAGTAGTACTACAAGGGAACGGTAAACGGGAACAGCACTTTCATTGTGGAAAGAAGGTGGAATAAATGGGAGTCGGAGTAAAAGTAAATGTATGGGGAGACTATGCACTATTTACAAGACCCGAACTTAAGACAGAACGCTACAGCTATGACATCATCACGCCCTCAGCGGCACGCGGTATTTTGGAAGCCATCTACTGGCATCCGGGAATGCGGTGGATCATCGACAAAATCTATGTCAAAAACCCTATTCAATTTACAAGTGTACGACGAAATGAAGTAATCAGTAAAATTTCAAAAAATAAAATGTTAGATGCGTATAATGGAGTCGGTAAGTCATTGTATATATGCACCAAGGAGGAGATTGTACAGCGTGCGTCTGTTTTGCTATGCAATGTTTCGTATGTTATTGAGGCACATTTCGAAATCACGCCAAAAGCAAAGGATTCTGATAATCCCGGAAAATTCAAGGACATTATCATGAGACGATTACGAAGAGGAGAATGCTATAGCATGCCATACTTCGGCTGTAGAGAATTCCCGGCACATTTTGCTCTTTGCGAGGAAGAAGAGATTCACACAGCCTATGATGTAGTAGAAGAAAAAGATCTTGGCATCATGCTGTTTGACATGGATTACAGTGATCCGGAAGATATCAAACCTATGTTTTTCCGGGCAATAATGCGTCACGGCGTGGTGGATCTGAGAGATTGCGAGGTGCTGCGATGATACTACAGGCACTGGTAAAATACTATGAAAATCTGGCAGAACAGGGGAAAGTATCCAGGTTGGGATGGTGCCATGCGAAAGTGTCCTATGAAATCAATTTGTCTTCGGAGGGGGATATCATAGGTATTACTTCCCGAAAAATAGAGGATATGCGTGGTAAGAAAGTAGTCTGGGTACCGACAAATCTCGTCGTGCCGGAGATGGTGACCAGATCTTCCGGTGTGGCAGCTAATTTTCTGTGCGACAATTCCAAGTATATGCTGGGTATTGACGCAGATGGAACGAACTCACGTGTAGTGGATTGCTTCCAGGCGACGAAAGAAAAGCATGGACAGATTCTGCAATCTGCACAGGGAAAAACAGCCCGGGCAATTTTAGCCTATTTTGAAAAATGGGATCCGCAGAAAGCATCAGAACATCCTGTGATTCGGGAAAACTGGGAAGAATTGACAGAAGGCGGCAATCTTATTTTCTCTGTGGAAGGGCAGGAAGCACAGGAAGATCCGGAGATTCGAGACTGTTGGGAAAACTATCGGGCGCGGAATGGTGGAGAAGATAACGGCATTTGCCTGGTTACCGGTAAAAAAGCCGAGATATCACGAATCCATAAAGCAATCAAAGGAGTACCCGGGGCACAGTCCAGCGGAGCGGCGCTGGTATCATTCAATGCACCGTCATTTGAGTCTTATGGAAAGGAACAGAGTTATAATGCGCCGGTGGGAAAATATGCGGAATTTGCATATACCACGGCACTGAATTATCTGCTGTCCCAGCGGGATTACACCTTTTCCCTGGGGGATTCCATGATCGTGTACTGGGCAGAAAGCGGTAAAGAGCAGTATCAGAAGTGTTTTCTGAATATGTTTAAACCCACGAAAGATAATCAGAAAAAACTGAAGGACATTTTCGACAGCCTGAAAGAAGGCACCAGGGTTTACTTAGAAGATGCGGAGATGGATCCGAAACAGAATTTTTACATACTGGCGCTGGCACCAAATGCAGCACGATTGTCGGTCCGTTTTTTCTATGTAAATTCGTTTGGGAAAATCATACAGAATATAGCAGACCATTATGAGCGGCTCAAGATTGTAAAACCGGCATGGGAAGAACAGGATTATCTGGGGATTCGTGACATGCTGAATGAAACCGTGAATCAGAAATCAAAAGATAAGACACCGGTTCCGAACATGGCAGCCCTTGTATTGCAGGCGATTCTGTCGGGCGGACGATATCCGGCAAGTCTGTATACCTACACACTGATCCGCATTCGGGCAGAGTGCGGTAACGTGAACTGGAAACGTGTTGCTATCATCAAAGCAGTTTTGATCAAAAATTATAATTGTATGAAAGGAGAAAATCTCATGGGATTGAACGAAGACCGCAATGATATAGCCTATGTATTGGGAAGATTGTTTTCCGTATTGGAAAGCATACAAAAAGAAGCAAACCCGACAATCACTACGACAATTCATGACCGCTACTTTAATTCCGCATGTGCTACGCCGGCAGTTATTTTCCCGGTGTTGCTCAAACTGAAAAACAGCCATATGAAAAAGTTGGAACGAGATAAAGGCGGAGCGAAAGTCTATTACGAAAAAGAAGTTGGGAAAATTATGGGCAAATTTGACGATTTCCCGAAACGCTTATCCCTGGAACAGCAGGGGCAGTTTGCACTTGGCTACTATCATCAACAGCAGGAAAAATATAAAAAAGGGGAGGACAAATAAATGAGTGAAGCTATTAAAAACAGATATGAGTTCGTAGTATTATTTGATGTGGAGAACGGTAATCCCAATGGAGATCCTGATGCGGGCAATATGCCAAGAGTCGATCCAGAGAGCGGACTGGGCTTGGTAACGGATGTCTGCCTGAAACGTAAGATCCGCAATTATGTCGAGACCGTAAAAGAGGATACTCAGGGATATAAGATTTACATCAAAGAAGATGTACCCTTAAATCGCAGTGACAGAGAAGCCTGTGCGGATATGGGAATCACCGAAACGGATGATAAAAAGGTGACAGAGGAACTTAAAAAGTTAAAGAAAAATGATCCCGGTGTAGATCTTAAACTGAAGGATTATATGTGCCGGAATTTCTATGATATCCGTACGTTTGGTGCCGTAATGACTACTTTTGTAAAAGCATCGTTGAACTGCGGTCAGGTGAGAGGACCCGTGCAGATTGGATTTGCCAGAAGTATCGATCCGATCATCAGCCAGGAAGTAACCATCACCAGAGTTGCTATCACCACAGAGAAAGATGCGGAAAACAAGAATACAGAGATGGGAAGAAAGACCATTGTTCCTTACGGTCTGTATCGTGCAGAAGGCTATATTTCCGCAAATCTGGCACGGAAAGTAACTGGATTTTCCGAAGACGATCTGGAACTGTTATGGGAAGCAATTCTTAATATGTTCGAGGTAGACCACTCTGCAGCGAGAGGCAATATGGCAGTGCGGGAACTGATTGTATTCAAGCATAGCAAAGAACTGGGAGACTGCCCGGCTTATAAATTGTTCGATGCCGTAGAAGTAAAGAGAAACGAGGGCGTGGAATATCCCAGAAAATATCAGGACTATACGGTTACCGTTCACGAGGAACAGATTCCTGATTCCGTGGAAGTAAGAAGGATGAATTAATGGAATATGCAGAAGATGATTATCTTATGATATCCGGGATCCAACACTTCAGATTCTGTAAAAGACAGTGGGCGCTGATCCATATAGAGCAACAGTGGGCTGAAAATGAACATACGGTAATCGGTGAATTAATGCATAAGAAAGCACATGATCCATATCTTACCGAAAAAAGAAGAGACACAATCATAGCGAGAGCATTACCCGTGGCGTCCAGAGAAATGGGCGTCACGGGTGAGTGTGATGTGGTGGAATTCCATAGATGTGGGGATGGAATCCGCCTGCATGGGCACAGGGGCTATTTTTCGGTATATCCGATCGAATACAAGAAGGGAAAGCCGAAGATCACAGAGGAAGACAAATTACAATTAGCGGCGCAGGCAATGTGCCTGGAAGAAATGTTTTCCACACAGATTCCGGAAGGTGCACTGTTTTACGGAGAGACAAAACGGAGGGAAATCGTGGAGATCACGGAAGAACTTCGCAGCAAAGTGCGTGAGATGTTTCAAGAAATGCATCAATATTATGAACGGCGGTATACACCGAAAGTAAAGATGGGAAAGCACTGTACTTCCTGCTCTTTAAAGGAGATTTGCATGCCAAGACTTGCAAAAACCGGTTCTGTGAAAAACTATATGGATCAGGTACTTATGGAGGAAAACGTATGAAAAAATTATTGAATACGTTATATGTTACTTCCGAAAACAGTTATCTTGCTCTGGATGGTGAAAATATTGTAATTTATGATGACAAGAAAGAATTGGGCAGAGTTCCGCTGCATAATCTTGAGGGAATTGTATCATTCGGATATCGGGGAACCAGCCCGGCACTTATGGGTGCCTGTGCAGAACGAAATATTTCTCTGTGTTACATGACTCCCCAGGGAAAATTCCTGGCACGGGTCACCGGGAAAGTGCGGGGTAACGTGATTCTGCGGGAACAACAGTATGCCAGCAGCAAAGATGAACAGGTGGGATTGGAGATTGCTCAAAATTGTATCCTTGGAAAAGTACATAATGCCAGGTGGGTTCTGGAGCGGGCAGTCAGAGATCATAGTATGCAGATTGATGCAGAGCGGGTAAAAAAGGCATCTGAAATGCTGAAAAATTCTCTGATGTTGATTCAGAATAGCACATCCAGGGACGAACTCAGGGGATATGAAGGAGAGGCAGCCAGTATTTATTTTAGCGTGTTTGACGAATTGATTCTGCAGCAGAAAAAAGATTTTACATTTCAAGGCAGGAATAAAAGACCGCCCATCGATAAAATGAATGCAATGATGTCTTTTGTGTATACATTACTGACAAATATGGAAGCATCTGCACTGGAGTGCGTAGGGTTAGATCCCTGCGTGGGATATCTGCACACAGAGCGTCCGGGTAGAGCATCGCTGGCACTGGATATGATGGAGGAACTAAGATCCGTGCTGGCGGATCGCTTTGTGCTGTCGTTGGTAAATAAGCGGATGATCACAGCTAAAAATTTTACCCAAAAAGAAAACGGCGCGGTTCTTCTGGATGATGATGGACGAAAGGTAATACTGACGGAGTGGCAGAATCGTAAAAAAGAAACCATAACGCATCCCTATTTGCAGGAAAAGTTGGAATGGGGCATGGTACCCTATGTGCAGGCAATGCTGTTGGCGCGGTATCTACGTGGGGATCTGGACGGTTATCCTGCATTCCTGTGGAAGTGAGGTGCGATATGTTAGTATTGATCACATACGATGTCAACACAGAAAATGCGACCGGAAAAGCGAGATTACGCAAAGTGGCAAAACAATGCGTTAATTATGGCAGAAGAGTTCAGAATTCTGTGTTTGAATGTATTTTGGATAATGCTCAGAGCATTGCATTGAAGGCAACACTTGAGGATATTATTGATACAGAAAAGGACAGTCTTCGATTCTACTATCTGGGTAATAAATATCAGACCAAGATTGAACATATCGGGGTAGACAGAGGAATCGCCCCGGATCAGACACTGATTTTGTAACTGATGCGAAAGCCAAGCATACATAAAATGCCTGGGGGATTCGCACCTTATAAATTATGCGATTTATTGAAATAACATACAAAGATATTTTTAATTAAAATAATTTGTTGTTAAGATTAAATATTTTAGACAATTTTTGCTGAGAGAAAAGAGAACTTTTTGGCGAAAATTGCTGTCGCTCCCCTCGTGGGAGCGTGGATTGAAATATCGGGGATGATTGGGACTACACAGACACACTGGGTCGCTCCCCTCGTGGGAGCGTGGATTGAAATCATGAGGTATCGTCCCAGCTTGGCTGCGTTTGCGTCGCTCCCCTCGTGGGAGCGTGGATTGAAATGATGAATTCGAGAGCTTTGTGCAGTCGTCGTTTGGTCGCTCCCCTCGTGGGAGCGTGGATTGAAATTAATAATTGCCATGTGCAGCGCGTAGCTTATGCGTCGCTCCCCTCGTGGGAGCGTGGATTGAAATATATTATACCACAGGAGAGGAGATGATGCACTTGCGTCGCTCCCCTCGTGGGAGCGTGGATTGAAATGATTGCGGCGGCGTACTTGGAAAATATGAAATAGTCGCTCCCCTCGTGGGAGCGTGGATTGAAATAGCCATCGGATACCATATCTGACAGCAACACCGGCGTCGCTCCCCTCGTGGGAGCGTGGATTGAAATTGTCCAATCTGATACCAGTCTACAGATGCAATAGGTCGCTCCCCTCGTGGGAGCGTGGATTGAAATGATTTCTATTATAAATATTCATTACTAGATCAGAGTCGCTCCCCTCGTGGGAGCGTGGATTGAAATAAGAGAAACTGGAAGATAATAAAAAGTGGTGCGATTGTCGCTCCCCTCGTGGGAGCGTGGATTGAAATTGCTTAATCCGCTTGTATCTATTTTCCCCATTCGTCGCTCCCCTCGTGGGAGCGTGGATTGAAATACAACAGTTTTTGCTGCAAGAGCTTCGCAAGCAGTCGCTCCCCTCGTGGGAGCGTGGATTGAAATAGCCATCGGATACCATATCTGACAGCAACACCGGCGTCGCTCCCCTCGTGGGAGCGTGGATTGAAATTGTCCAATCTGATACCAGTCTACAGATGCAATAGGTCGCTCCCCTCGTGGGAGCGTGGATTGAAATCAAAAGAGTGTTGGAATCACTGTAGATGGAAAAGTCGTCGCTCCCCTCGTGGGAGCGTGGATTGAAATAGAGCAGTTTGGACTAACAAAATGGAATAAATTGTCGCTCCCCTCGTGGGAGCGTGGATTGAAATCTGTTGGCTGCCATGCGCTTTTCATAGTCTGCCGTCGCTCCCCTCGTGGGAGCGTGGATTGAAATATTTGTCGGAGGTGTAGCGAATGAGTAACTATACCGTCGCTCCCCTCGTGGGAGCGTGGATTGAAATCGGTAACACTACCACCATAGCCTCCGGTATAGGAAGTCGCTCCCCTCGTGGGAGCGTGGATTGAAATCAAAAGAGTGTTGGAATCACTGTAGATGGAAAAGTCGTCGCTCCCCTCGTGGGAGCGTGGATTGAAATGTGCTCGTAGACACCCATAAAATAATCTTTACCGTCGCTCCCCTCGTGGGAGCGTGGATTGAAATCTCGAATGTTATTTTGGTGGTTTTACTGTATTTGGTCGCTCCCCTCGTGGGAGCGTGGATTGAAATATGTTGGAACTCCTTTTTATATGATCTTTTGCCTGTCGCTCCCCTCGTGGGAGCGTGGATTGAAATTATCAACTCATATAAGCAGATAGCATCACCAACAGTCGCTCCCCTCGTGGGAGCGTGGATTGAAATATATTTTGGTGTTGAACAAGTAGCAACCACATTACCGTCGCTCCCCTCGTGGGAGCGTGGATTGAAATAGCCTAATTATTTAGCAGATATTAGAGTAGAATCGTCGCTCCCCTCGTGGGAGCGTGGATTGAAATCCCACTTATAATTCCCACCGGGTTTTCTACCGCTGTCGCTCCCCTCGTGGGAGCGTGGATTGAAATTTTGTTGTTGCACTTCATGGCTTTAGTATCAAGACGTCGCTCCCCTCGTGGGAGCGTGGATTGAAATATGAGATTGCTTTTATACTGGTTAGCGCTCCCATGCGTCGCTCCCCTCGTGGGAGCGTGGATTGAAATTATCAACTCATATAAGCAGATAGCATCACCAACAGTCGCTCCCCTCGTGGGAGCGTGGATTGAAATAGAGGATCTCTTTCCGGTCTATGATACCTACGGTCGCTCCCCTCGTGGGAGCGTGGATTGAAATAGTTATATGTGGAACGGAATGTTCCAGGGAAAGTCGTCGCTCCCCTCGTGGGAGCGTGGATTGAAATCTTTTTCAGCATCTTTGAGCAGAAATGAAAATACTGTCGCTCCCCTCGTGGGAGCGTGGATTGAAATATCCAGCACAAAAGCCTGTAGCAGTCCTTAAAAGTCGCTCCCCTCGTGGGAGCGTGGATTGAAATAGAACGGTGAATTACTCTACATGGCTACACATCCGTCGCTCCCCTCGTGGGAGCGTGGATTGAAATCTTAAACTGCACTTCATAACCCAAATCTGTAAGCGTCGCTCCCCTCGTGGGAGCGTGGATTGAAATATCCATCTCTCCCTGGCAATGATCAAAGCAGTTTGGTCGCTCCCCTCGTGGGAGCGTGGATTGAAATGCATTATGCTTCTCTTTCCATGCCCGGCATTCATCCGTCGCTCCCCTCGTGGGAGCGTGGATTGAAATTTCTGAAGCTCCTCCGATAATATCTTTTCCTCCAGTCGCTCCCCTCGTGGGAGCGTGGATTGAAATTCTCAATGGGAGCTGCACCGCCACCGATCTTTAAGGTCGCTCCCCTCGTGGGAGCGTGGATTGAAATTCAAGTACTCTGCTTCCAGCACGCGCCCGTTATCCGTCGCTCCCCTCGTGGGAGCGTGGATTGAAATTCTCAATGGGAGCTGCACCGCCACCGATCTTTAAGGTCGCTCCCCTCGTGGGAGCGTGGATTGAAATTCAAGTACTCTGCTTCCAGCACGCGCCCGTTATCCGTCACAATTTACAATATACACAATGGTCGCTCCCCTCGTGGGAGCGTGGATTGAAATCTACCATGGCTTACACTACTGCTCTACGCGTGCGATCGTCGCTCCCCTCGTGGGAGCGTGGATTGAAATAAAAAGAGCAGGCAGAATGTTTATCTGCACAGGAAGTCGCTCCCCTCGTGGGAGCGTGGATTGAAATTTCTGTCGCCACAATACCGGATAAGTTGATATCTGTCGCTCCCCTCGTGGGAGCGTGGATTGAAATTTTGCATTTACGTTTGTTTTTGCACGATATTGCTTTGTCGCTCCCCTCGTGGGAGCGTGGATTGAAATAATTCCTTTTCTTGCTTGGATGGAATCGGCGGCTTGTCGCTCCCCTCGTGGGAGCGTGGATTGAAATGATTTTTGACACGTCGACGCCGATTGCCTTAGGTCGCTCCCCTCGTGGGAGCGTGGATTGAAATATACATCCACATTTTCTGTCGCGCTTTGGGCGTATGTCGCTCCCCTCGTGGGAGCGTGGATTGAAATCTTGTGACTTTTCTGCATCTCGTTAGTCTGCCAAGTCGCTCCCCTCGTGGGAGCGTGGATTGAAATACAAAATCGTTAATATCGATTGCGTACTTGTCTGGTCGCTCCCCTCGTGGGAGCGTGGATTGAAATTACGGTACTCAGAAGTTGCAGAAGCATATTACCATCGCTCCCCTCGTGGGAGCGTGGATTGAAATACACAATACTGTGGATAATCGTCCGGTACTGCGGTCGCTCCCCTCGTGGGAGCGTGGATTGAAATCTGCGCAATGAATAAAATATTTTGCCCCGTTGTACGTCGCTCCCCTCGTGGGAGCGTGGATTGAAATTACCGGGGTAGCGTAAATGGCGTGCAAGCCAATTGTCGCTCCCCTCGTGGGAGCGTGGATTGAAATATGTCAATACAGCGTGTGCTGCGAAGAGCTTTCCGTCGCTCCCCTCGTGGGAGCGTGGATTGAAATATCTGATGTTAGACTGCGGACTCCGGCGTCAGGAAGTCGCTCCCCTCGTGGGAGCGTGGATTGAAATATTTCTGTCTTCATCCGGACTGCCTCCAATCTGTTGTCGCTCCCCTCGCGGGAGCGCGGATTGAAATGCACGGACGATGGGGATAATCTGTTTTTTCAACATGGTCGCTCCCCTTGCGGGAGCGACCATTGAAATAGAAAAGACAATCGTATATCATGTACTATGTGATTACATAGAAGGAGGATATCTAATTGAGTAAGACGGTTAGGCAAAGTGATTGGGCAACGGAAACGCATATGGAAGCCCTATTTTGGAGAAACGGAATGACACCGGAAGAATACGAGATGGAAAACAGATATTTGAGTAAAAATTTTTATAAGCAAAAAGATGGAAACTATATGCCACTTTGGATGCAAGAAGAGAACATGAAAGCATAATTAGTTCTTTGGATTTTTTTATTTACAGACAAGAAATACTTTATATTGAAATCAAAACAGATTGTAATAATTTCTTATACTATTCTATTTTATGTCTGATATTGTACAACATGTTGATAATTACAATATCTTTTAAAGTCAGTTTTAAGAAAATCTATTTATATTTCCTACGTAACAATTTGAATTTTTAATGTTATGTCGCATGGCTTTGTGTAAATTTGTGTATTTCGCTATTGATTTTGTGTAAGATTGTGTATAATATAAAAGGAGAAAAGAATGCATCCACGAAAGAAAACAATTAAAGAATTGGAAAAGAACGGTTTTATTTTTAAAAGACATGGAGCAAGTCATGATTTGTATTTTCAACCGAATACCAAGCAGACAATTCCTGTAAAACGTCATGATTTTAATGAAGATGATATGCGCTATATCTTCAAAGAAGCAAATATAGAAGGAGGCAAATGACATGCAATACACATATACCGCAGTTATTACTGAAAAAGATGGCACTTTCTATGCAAAGGTTCCGGATGTGGACGGGTGTATTACTACAGCATCGACTTTGGCAGAGGCGATTGCCCTTATTACAGATGCATTGAATCTTTGTCTTGTTGGTCTGGAAGATGAGGAAATTACTCCGAATGAGCCTACACCGCAGTCAGAGATTCCTCATTTACCGACAGATATTCTTACGATCATTCAGGCAGACACTATAAAATATCGTAGCATGACTGACACCAAGGCAGTTCGCAAAAATGTCTCGCTTCCGGCATGGATGTCCAAACTTGCCGATAAGCGAGGAATCAATTGCTCCAAAGTATTGCAGGAAGCACTTACCGCTAAACTTTTATAACTATAGAAAATCAGTATTTTTACCAAGGAGGTCCTCCCCATGTCCCACCCCATCCAATCCGAAGCCCATCTCACGACCTTTGAAGCCATCAGCATGATCGTCGGCAACAGCATCGGCACTGGCATCATCGCCGTTCCGTATCTTGCCACGAAAAATAGCATGCTGGATGTCGTGTGGATGGTATTGATCGCCTATTGTGTGAACGTGATCCTGCACCTGATCATTGCTGAGTTGTCTTACAATAATGGTGGTGTCCAACTAGTGAAAAGCTTTGAAGGAGAGCTGTTTCATGGGAAAATGAAGCAGATCTTCAGTTGGAGCGTATTTATTGTCTATGGGCTGGCAATTATGATCGGTGTCAGCGGCAACATCAACGGTGGCGCCCAGATTTTTGTGAACTGGTTCGGAATGCCTTTTGTGGCGGCGCAGGTTTTGTACTATGTGATCGCCGGAGTTGTGGTATTTATCGGCATGAAAGCCGTAGGCATCGCACAGAAGTACGCAGTCATTGTCCTCATGGGAATTGTGGCAGTGATGACGGTAGGAACTTTTCTGCATCCGCTGAATTCTTTGCAACGGGCACAGTTCCACTGGAATAATCTGCTGGCGCTGTACAGCATGGTGGTGTTCGCAACTTCCGCCAATCAGGCAGTGATCCAGGTGGTGAAAGGCCTGGATGGCAACGCGAAACAGATCCGTCGTTCCATTTTCATCGGTTTTGGGCTTTCCTCAGTGTTTGTCCTGATCGTAACGGGTACGGTTCTCCTGGGAACCAAGGGAGCGCTGGAAAAAGAACTGGCATACATGCAGTTGGGAGAAAGTATCGGTACCTGGGCGATGATCCTGGCAGGCGTATTTTCCCTGTTTGCTTTACTTACCACGTTCTGGAGCAATACTCTCGCCCTCCGCGATGTGGTCCATGAGCAGATCGGCAGCGGCAACCGCATCAGCTGGCTGATCGCCACAGTTCCCTGCATCCTGTTTGCGGTGTTTGGCGTGAACAGCTTTATTGTTCTGACCCGGATTATGAGCGGTGTAGTGGTACTGGTGAGCATCATACTGGTGCTGACATACGGTAAATCCAGAAAAAAGGCGGGCAGCAGTCCTATCTGCGGTGTGATCGGCACGGTGCCTTTTCAGGTGCTGATGGTGATTTCAACAGTACTTTCTGCAATAGGAGCATTGATCCCGTTGAGTTAATCCCCAAAAAGAAAAGAGATTCTTATGTATACTTCCAAAAACTTTCAGATTCGGGACGAAGAGACTTTTTCTCTTTGCATCCCGACGGACAGAGATTATAAAATATTGCAGCTGACAGACCTGCACCTTGGTTTCGGCATGTTTTCCCGGAAAAAGGACAGACTGGCGCTGGAAGCGGTGACGGAGCTGATCCGCCGGACGGGACCGGATCTGATCGTCCTGACCGGAGATTCTGTTTTCCCGTTTTTCCCGAAAAGCGGTACCATGAACAACCGAAAGCAGGCAGAAAAACTGCTGGCATTTCTGGATGGTTTTCAGATTCCCTATACTCTGGTCTTTGGTAACCATGACTGTGAAATGGGCTCCACCTGCAATAAGGAGCAGCTGGCGGAGATTTTTGCCACGGGGAAATACGCTGTTTTTACCAAAGGAAGATATGAACACAGTCCTCAGAATCCCATTACCGGCGTAGGGAATTTTGTAGTAGACCTCACAGATGATCAGGGAAAACTGTTACTTCCGCTGATTCTGCTGGATTCCAACATGTATGGTGACGGCTGGTTTTTCAGCGGTTTCGACCGGATCCATGAGGATCAGACGGACTGGTGCATGGAAAAACTGAACGAGAGAAAAGTGCCTGCCATGGCATTTTTCCACATGCCGCCCGCAGAATTTAAGGAAGCTTATGAGAAAATGAAATTGGGCGATCACAGCGTGATTTATGAACACGGCAGTATCGGAGAAAAGGACGAGTACTTCGGAATATCGAACCGACCACCTCATTTTTTTGAAAAAGCGGTGGATAACGGCTGGCTGAAATGGATTTTCTGTGGACACGATCATCTGAATACGTTGTCACTGACCTATAAAGGTATCCGCATGACTTACGGAATGTCCATTGATTATCTGGGATATTCCGGCATCGCGAAGCAATATATCCAGCGGGGAGCCACGCTGATCACGCGTAAGACAAACGGGAACATAGATATCACTATGGTACCGTTGACAACGGTTGTTTCGACACGAGTAAGGGGAGCCTGATGAAAGGCTCCCCTTAATGGTTCAAAGCGGAAATTAGTAATTGATACCGCTGATGCCGAGTACTCCGTTCTGGACATTGAAGGTGATGTTGGGGCCGTCACCGGTGCTGTAGAGGGTGAAGCCTGCCATACTGGGGCTTAATTCGGACAGATCAGCATTAGCCATAGAGTCTTTCAATTCAGGGGTGAAGATTTTGTCTGCACCTAAGGCAATCAGATCTTCCCTGGTTTCGATCACACTGCCATCGCCCAGAGCAACATAGACCGGATAATTGACCAGATCAGCGAGAGCATTCAGGTCTTCAGCGGCTACGGCATCCTGGATCTTTTTAGCGAAAGCGGCAGCATCCTCTGTGGAAACTGCAAAGTTGTCTTCATATGAAGTACCATTGGCCGCATCAGCAGAAACTTCTGTAGTTGTCTCAGCACTAGCTTCAGCAGCAGAACTTTCAGCAGTAGAAGCCTCCGCACCGCTTTCGGAAGTCACCGTACTTTCCGCCGAAGCTGCTGCATTTCCCTGACTGCCACAGGCAGCAAAAGACAATACCATCACAGTAGTTAAAAGTGCACAGATCATTTTGTTTTTCATAAGTAAAACTCCTCTCTTAAATAAAACCATATCTTACAGGTCTCTGATGGTTAGACTATGCATCTGCTGCAAAAGTTTCAAAAAATATCAAAAAAATATCAAAAATATCAAAAACATCCACCCAAAAGAAAAACCTTCTGTTAAAATGTAAAAATAAGACAGATGAAAACAATAGAATAGGAAACTACCATGGAACCATATTACTATCAGAAAATGAACAAGCCCCAGCAGGCCGCCTATCACGCTATGCAGCAGGGAGTGCTGGCGCTGGCAGACGAGATCCAGTTGCCGCGGATCCCGGCGGAAGAATTGTATGACGTATTTTTCCGACTGCGGCTGGATCATCCGGAGATCTTCTGGGTAGTGAGTTATCGGTATAGATATTATCAGGACTCCCCCAATATCATCTTCGTGCCGGAGTATCTGTTTGAGAAAAATAAGATCAGAGAACATCAGAAAGCCATGCAGTCCCGGGTGGAAAAGCTGGCAAGACCTGCCGCAAAGTTCACAGAGTGGGAAAAAGAGAAGTACATTCACGACTTTATCTGCGAAAATATCACCTACGATAAGTTGAAAAAGCCCTATTCCCATGAGATTATCGGACCGCTGGGACAGGGCGTGGGTGTCTGCGAGGGCATTGCCAAATCGGTGAAGGTTCTTTGTGATACGCTGGGTGTGTGGTGTGTAATCGCTATCTGCGGCAACAATCCGGAGAAAGGGATCAAGTACCGTCACACCTGGAATATTGTGCGGATCGGCGGGCAGTATTACCATCTGGATGCCACATTTGACAATACATTGGGAAAACATCAGGGCAATGCGGAAGCACCCGGAGAGATCCGCTACGACTATTTCAATCTGGGAGATAAAGCAGTGTTCCGGGATCATGAACCGTTGATCGCCCCGGCACCCGGCTGTCCGGACAACGATCATTTTTATTACAAGGAGAAAAAACTTTCCTTTACGAAAACGGAAGAAGTATATAAAAGAGCACAGCAGATGGCGAAAAAAGGCCGGGCCATGACGTTCCAGTGGCGGGGAGGCTATCTGACCAGAGAAGTCTTGCAGGAACTGTTGGAACTGATCCGCAAGGCAGGCGAGGAGCGGCAGAAGACCGCCCGGATCAGCTTCAACTGGCCACAGGCGGTCATTCATTTCAGCTATGTGGAAAATGCAGGCATCCCGGAGCCGGAGGTCGTCATGGAAGACGCCAACGAAGGAGAACAGTTCGACACCGGGGAATAAAGGTATGGGATGATGTCAGGATCAAGAATTCTCCGACTTCAATGCGCACTCCCGGAATAACGCATTGACGGCCAGCTTATAGTCGCTGGCATCTGTGGCTTTGCGGATCTTTTTTACGTATTTGTCCGGAGATTCGAAGCTGTGGCTTAAGAAAGTCCAGAGATCCTTCATCTTATAGAGCGTATTGGTATCGCCGGACATGATCTCCTGATAACCGGTCAGGAGGGAAGTGTGGAATTCTTTCAGGACAGCCAGACGCTCTTCACAAGACGGCAGCGCAACACTCTCCGTGGAGGCAGCCTTCAATTCCTGCAATAATCCCGGATTCTGCAAAATTCCCCGGCCGATCATGACCGTATCGATACTGGGAAGCTTCGTAAGAATCTGCGTTAGCGACTCCGGAGAGGTAATATCCCCGTTATAGCACAGCGGACATTGCAGGGCTTCCACCGCCTCTGCGAAAGCTTCCAGATGGGGTGTCCCCTTGTAACCTTCCTTTTGCAGTCTGGGGTGAATGATCAGTTCCTTCATGGGGAATTTTTGATATATTTTAAGCAGTAGAGCCCATTCATCCATGTAGTCCATGCCGATGCGGGTCTTGATGGAGATTTCCAGTGGACATTTTTCGAAGATCTCGTCCAGAAAATCCTCCAGTTCCCGGGGTGTGCCTAAGAAGCCGGCACCACGGTTTCTTGCCACCACCGTCCCGGAAGGACAGCCCAGATTCAGATTGACCTCGTGGTAGCCATATCCGGCCAGCTGCTCTGCCAGCGACAGAAATTCCTCCGCCTTATTGGTCAGGATCTGCGGTACGGTGTACATGCCCACATTATGTTCCGGAAGCACATCGTTGCGTTCTCTGCTGTTCATGTGCCGATTGGAGATAAAAGGGGTAAAATATTTGTCCATGCCGCCGTAACAGCGGTTCCAGTTAGTGCGAAAATTATAAGTGGTCAGTCCCTCCATGGGGGCAAGATAATATTTCATAAAAATGTATGCCTTTCCGTAACCTGCAAGCGTTCCATTGCATTTCCGGCGTATGCTTTCGCAGATTGTACTTTGTATCGGGTGTTTTGCCAAATCCCTTATGCAGAGATATTCTCAATAACGGGATTGCCCTTTACATGATTATAAACAGTTACTATTATAATAGAGATAGTAAAAATTGCAAAGAAAACCGCAAAGATCCAAAAAGAAAGCGGCTGGAAGAAGGAATAAAGATCATGACTGAAAAAACAGAGAATAATACCATGAACCTAACCACCAACGAACGCACCCAGCAGGAGATCACCATCTCCGGCAACCCCGGGAAACCGGTCGGGGAGGATGGGGAGAAGATGCTGCGCCGCATGAACGAAAGCCACTACGCAGTGACCGGCTGGGCGTTGGAACACTGGAAGATCCGGGAAAATGACCGGATTCTGGACATCGGCTGCGGTGGAGGAGCAACTCTGAAACGCATGAGTGAAGAGGTGCGTGACGGACATCTGACCGGAGTGGATTATTCCGCCACTTCACTGGAGCTTTCCGGGAAAACCAATGCAGAAGCACTGCAGCAGGGAAAAATGGATCTCGTGGAAGCCTCAGTGGAAAAACTGCCCTTTGCGGACAATGCTTTTGACAAGATCATTACGGTGGAAAGCTTTTATTTCTGGCCGGATCCCGCGGAAAATCTGAAAGAAGTCTACCGGGTATTGAAGGAGCAGGGAACCTTTTTACTGGTGGCCGACATTTACCAGAAGGAGGATCTGCCGGAACAGGTGCGGGAAAACATTCAAAGATTCCATCTGTTTAATCCCACACCGGAAGAATTCCGGGAACTGCTGGAAAATGCAGGATTTGAAGAGGTACGGATTCACTTAAAAGACGGCGAGGACTGGATCTGCGCGGAAGGGCACAAATAAGCAGTAGAACCCTTCGGAAAAACGCAAAAACCGGGTGGAAGTCCGAAACGGAACACGCTAGAATCAGAAACATAGAAAATGTGAAAGTATCCATGAAAATATTCAAAGGAGAAAACAATAACCATGTATAATCAGAATTATAAAGTAGAAATTCCCCAGTTCCCGGACCGGGAGGTGTCCATAGCAGAATACGGCGCGAAGAGCGGCGATTTGCAGATCGAGACCGGCAGACACAATGCGGAGGCCATTAACCGCGCGATCTGCGAAGTGTCGGAGCAGGGGGGCGGTACGGTAAGAGTTCCCGCAGGCATCTGGGCGGTGGCTCCGCTCCGGCTGTTAAGCGGTGTCAATCTTCATCTGGACAGTCAGGCTATGTTAAAATTCATCAAGTCCAAAGAGGATTATCCCCTGCGCATTACCAGTTATGAAGGGCAGGACTGCATCCGTACCGTGTCTCCCATCACAGCGGAAAATGCTGAAAATATCGCCATCACCGGAGATGGTATCATTGACGGCAGCGGTGATAAATGGCGTCCGATCAAGAAGTTTAAGATGACGGAAAAACAGTGGGATACGTTGTTTACCATCAGCCCTTATGTGTTAGAGACGAAAGAAACAGCGATCTGGATGCCCACAGAGTCGATTTTAAAAGGAAATCACCACAACATTCAGGGAAACACCGAGGAAGCACTGGCTGCTGCGGCACCTTATTATGATTTTTACCGCCCGGTGATGATCAGTCTGCGCCATTGCAAAAATGTGCTTCTGCAAGGCGTAACGTTCATGAACTCTCCGGCATGGAATATCCACCCCTATTTCTGCGAGAACCTTACGGTGGAGCATATACAGGTCCGCAATCCTTATTATGCCCAGAACGGTGACGGCATTGATGTGGAGTCCTGCACTAATGTGCATATTCATCACAGTGTTTTTGAGACCGGAGATGATGCCATCTGCATGAAGTCCGGCAAAAATGCCATTGCCCGCAAGATTCAGGGGCCCTGCAGCAATGTTTACATCCATGACTGTCTGGTGAACGAAGGCCATGGCGGCTTCGTCATCGGCAGTGAGATGTCCCGCGGAGTAAAGGATATTCTGGTGGAGAACTGTACTTTCGTGGGAACCGATGTGGGTGTCCGCATGAAGAGTGCGCTGGGCCGCGGCGGCGTGGTGGAAAATATCACTCTCCGCAATATCCATATGAGCGAGATCAAGGGCGAGGCAGTGATCCTGACCATGTCCTATGTGCTCAATTCCCTGAACCGGGAAGAGACCATTGCCATGGAAAATGAGGACGACATCCCGTATTTCAGAAATCTGCAGATGGAGAATATTGAAGTCACCGGCTGCAGACAGTTCACAAAGATCGAGCCTTTACAGGGCAGGCCGGAGACAATTCAAAATGTAGTCATTAACGGACAGAAGCTGGCATAAGTGCCAGGACTGGAACACAGATTTCCGGTGCCGGAGAAGAAAATTTTGAAACACAGTATCAGGAGGTAATGATTATGCCATGTACAACCATATTAGTAGGAAAAAAAGCATCTTATGACGGTTCCACCATGATCGCCCGGAATGACGATTCTCCTTCGGGGCAGTTCACACCGAAGAAATTCGTTGTGGTGCATCCGGAAGAACAGCCGAAAAAATACAAATCCGTGCTTTCCCATGTGGAGATCAATCTGCCGGAGGATCCCATGCGTTATACCGCAGTCCCCAATGCACTGGACGGAGAGGGTATCTGGGCAGCGCACGGTGTCAATGCGGCAGGTGTGGGCATGACGGCCACAGAGACCATCACTTCCAATGCCAGAGTTCTGGGAGCGGATCCACTGGTGGAATATGTTCCGGCGAAGGATGGTGTGGAAGAGATCTCCGGCGGCATCGGCGAGGAGGACATTGTGTCTCTGGTGCTTCCTTACATTTACAGTGCCAGAGAGGGTGTCACACGTCTGGGAAGCCTGTTGGAGAAATACGGTACCTACGAGATGAACGGGATTGCTTTTTCCGATAAAAACGAGATCTGGTGGCTGGAGACCATCGGCGGCCATCACTGGATCGCCCGGAGAGTGCCGGACGACGCTTATGTGGTGATGCCGAACCAGTTCGGAATCGATGCCTTTGATCTGGAAGATGCGCTGACGGAGCAAAAGGAGCATATGTGTTCCGCGGATCTGAAAGAATTTATTGAAAAGAACTACCTGGATCTGTCACAGGACGGCAGTTTTTCCGCCAGAGATGCCTTTGGAAGCCATGACGATTCCGACCATGTATACAATACCGCAAGAGCCTGGTATATGCTGCGGACCCTGAATCCCCGTACAAAGATCTGGGATGGCCCGAATGCAGAGTACACACCGTTTTCCGATGATCTGCCCTGGTGCATGGTGCCGGAGAAGAAAATCACGGTGGAAGATGTGAAATATGTGCTGTCTTCCCATTATCAGGGAACGCCCTACGATCCTTATGCGGCTTATGGAGATAAGTCCATGCGGGGAGCCTATCGTTCCATCGGCATCAACCGCAATGACGTCTTGACCCTGATCCAGATGCGTCCGGAGGGAGAGCCGGTTCAGTGGCTGGCGCTGGCCTCTAATGCCTTTAATGTACTGGCACCTTTTTATACCGGCATCGATAGGACACCTGAGTACCTGTCAGCGACCACCGGAAAAGTCTCCACGGAGAACTTCTACTGGATGAGCCGTATGATCGCAGCCATGGCCGATGCTTCTTACAACAAATCCGTGTTCCATATCGAACGTTATCAGGAAAAGGTGGCGGCGAAGAGCCATGTGATCCTGAATCACTACGATGCATTGCTGGCGCAGGAGAACGATGAGGGCAAATGTAAGAAATTGCAGGAAGAAGCCAACGAAAAGACGGCCCAAATGCTGCGGGAGGCAGCAGCCGACACGCTGGACAAGGTACTGTACGAACTTAGCGGACAGATGAAAAATGCCTATGCCAGATCGGATGCGTAAACAATCATCCAGGTGGAAACTTCATGATCTGAATGAAGAGAAAGGAAAACAGCAGATTCTCCAAAAGAGTCTGCTGTTTTTGTGTTTATGAAAATATCTCATTGACAAATCTGAAATGTTTACATATAATTACCAAAGATAATTACTAGTGGTAACTATAAAGACAATTAAAGAATAGAAAAAAGATATCAGAGAGGAAAAAGAATGACGGTTCAGACCATAAAACGAATGTTGGATGCCTGTTATCAGGCAAAACGGATCCGGGAGATGCTTCCGGCGCTGCCCTCAGGCGTGACACCTTCTTATATTCATTTCCTGGATGTGATCCAGATCATGGAGAGGCAGGGGGTTGCTGTGAAGATTTCAGATATCAGTGACTATCTGAATATCCCCCGTCCCGGCGTGACACGGACAGTAAAAGAAATGGAAGAAAAGGGGTATCTGCGGAAAGCCAATGCGGCGGAAGACGGCAGGATCACCTATATTTCTCTGACAGAAGAGGGACGAAAACTGTCGGAAAAATATAATGAGAATTATTTTGTCGGTCTGGCACCGTATCTGGAGAGCATTTCCGAAGCAGATGCGAAAGTGATGATACAGACCATAGAGACCTTTTATCAGGTGATGTGCGAGAGGAGAGAGAAGTTTGAAAAATAAAGAAAATGACATGATGGATTTTACACAAGGAAGCATTTTGAAAAAGTTGCTTCGCTTCATGGTTCCCATTTTGGGAGCCTTAATCTTACAGGCGGCTTACGGTGCGGTAGACCTGCTGGTAGTGGGACGGTTCGGCTCCACCTCCGGACTTTCCGGTGTATCCACCGGCAGTCAGGTGCTGAATCTGGTGACCTTTGTGGTGACTCAGCTGGCCATGGGTATCACCGTGCTGATCGCCCGGTATCTCGGGGAGAAGAGAGAGGATCAGATCGGCAGCATTATCGGCGGCGGAACCGTTGTATTTGCAGCGATCTCGCTGGTGCTGTTTGTAATTATGGTGGGCTTTGCCCGTCCTATTGCGGTTCTCATGCAGGCACCGGAAGAGGCGGTAGGGCTGACCGCTGCTTACATCCGGATCTGCGGTGCCGGAATCTTTTTTATTGTGGCATATAATGTATTGTCAGCCATTTTCCGTGGACTGGGTGACAGCAATTCCCCGCTGCTGTTTGTATTCGTGGCGTGCATTGTCAATGTCGTGGGTGATCTGGTGCTGGTGGCAGGACTGGGCATGGATGCCATGGGAGCAGCGCTGGCTACTGTTTTTGCACAGGCATTGAGCGTAGTGTTTGCAATTGTACGCCTTGTGAAAAAGGGACTGCCCTTTACCATTACCGGATACGATTTCCGTTTGAATCCCCAGTGCGGTAAATTCCTGCAGATTGGTCTGCCGTTAGCTTTGCAGGAGTGTCTGACGCAAGGCTCTTTCCTGGCACTGTGTGCCTTTGTCAACCGCCTGGGACTGGAAGCTTCCTCTGGCTACGGCGTGGCATGCAAAATCGTTAACTTTGCCATGCTGATCCCCGGTGCACTGATGCAGTCCACTTCTTCTTTCGTGTCACAGAATGTAGGTGCCGGAGAACAGAAGCGGGCGAAGAAGACCATGTTCACCGGTATCGGCATCGGACTTTTGGTGGGATGCTTTGCCTTTTCACTGGTGTTCTTCCGGGGGGATCTGCTGGCAGGTATCTTCTCCGCGGATGCGGCAGTGGTGCAGAGAGGGTATGAGTATCTGAAAGGTTTCGCACCGGAGACACTATTGACTGCTGTGCTGTTCAGCATGATGGGATATTTTAACGGTAATGGCAAGACCGTGTGGGTCATGCTTCAGGGACTGATCCAGACACTTCTCGTCCGACTTCCTTTTGCTTACTATATGAGTATCCAACCGGACGCAAGTCTCACCAATATCGGCCTCGCAGCCCCCATCTCTACTGCAGTGGGCATTGTTCTGAATGTGGCTTTTTTTCTCTATTTGGAACATGCTGCCAAGCGTAGTTAATTGAGAGTTACGCGGGCAATGAGCCGCGCATAGGCATAGTGAGGACAGCGATGGGCGCTTGCGCACAAATCGCTGTCTTATTCGATACGCGGGGCGTAATCATTAAATTTAGTCAATTAAGCCCCGGTAGTTTACGATACGCGGGGCGTAATCATCAAATTTAGTCAATTAAGCCCCGGTAGTTTACCATACGCGGGGCGTAATCATTAAATTTAGTCAATTAAGCCCCGGCAGTTTACGATACGCGGGGCGTAATCATCAAATTTAGTCAATTAAGCCCCGGCAGTCTTACGATAGCGGGGCTTAATTATCAAATATTGTGCGTAACGCCCCATACCTTGGTTTAAGGATACAGAGAAGCTTGTTCCTATCACCTGTGTCCACGCTGAGGCGGAAGGTTTCCAGCAGAAAAGGACTGCTCCCCCGGGCGTAGATGCGGCGGAGACTGTGAGATTTTCTTGGAAAGTGGTTAAGCCGCAGGGGCAACGCGAACACGATGTTCGCGTTAGCCGGTAAGCGACATGGATGGCAGCGTAAAGGCGGCCCCGTCATGATGAGAAACACTTGACCACTTTCCTTTAGAAAATCCACAGTTGTAGCTAGCATCCGAGTCCGGGGGGCAGTCCTTTCTGCGTGGGGGCTATGGCAACCCTACGTTACGAGCCATGTCCCCAATTCATAAATGTTTCGCAAAGGGCACTCCACATTTGTTGGCAGTTCTCTGCAATGAGCCACGCTATTCATAAGATTGTCAGCAAAAACGCTGCCAATCTTATGATCAATTTTCTGTTTTCATTCGTCGTTTCGCCTCATACATTCTGGCATCGGCCTCCCGGACCATATCGTCCATGGAACGAGGCATATTATGGGTCAGTACGGAATATCCCATGGCTACAGTAATGGGATGCTCGGAACCGTCAGGAAGCTTCAAAGTTCCCAGAGACGCTTCGAAATCTCTTTGCAGCTTGAGAAATTCTTTTTCGGAATCGGATACGGTCGACAGGAATACGAACTCATCTCCGCCAATCCGGTAACATTTTCCTAAGGAACCAAGATGTGCCGACAGAGTATCCGCTACCCGGCGGATCATTTCATCACCGCTTTGGTGACCGTAGGTGTCGTTCACATATTTGAGGCTATTCACATCGTACAGTGCCAGCAACACATGAAAATTATGGGATGCGTCCAGTCTTTTCAATTCTTCCATATAGGAAGTACGGTTCAGCAGGTCGGTCAGACCGTCGCGATAAGCCAGGCGGCTGAGCAGCTGCATGCGAACACCTTCCTGATAGTTGGTCATGAGGCGCAGGGTAACTTGGACTGCTTCCATGATCAGGAACATAAGCACACCGATCCGTGTGAAGAAGCTGGTCTCGGGAGCACTGCCGAACCATAGCAGCAGGATATCCAGTAGAACGCCAAAGCACAGACACAGAATTCCAAGGTTATGATATAGATTGTGCTTCAGATGCTGCCTTTGATTCTGATAAAACCCCTTGCCGATGGCATAGATAACAAGTGCAATCAGAATGCCAAAAGTAATATGGGTCAGACGAAGACTTTCATGGAAGTCCTTGAGACCGGTCAGATTCAGGCAGAAACGTATACTGAAATCCATGACACTGATCAGGCATACTGTCTGTACCATCACAGGGGAGTACTCTGTATACATTTTGCCAAGGTACAGAAACAGTGGAATGGTGATCAGCATCATAAAAAGTTCCGCAATTGTATGATAAATATGGCTGTTACGCAGGATCAGCTGCAGCATACGGTTATCTGCCAACATAAAGATACCGGTATTCAGAGCAAATAATCCCAGATAAAGCATCTCACTGCCGATGATGTGCTTCTTGTGTAATGGCAGATAAAACAGGATAAATGCCAGACCAAGATGGGCGATCAGGAAGCTGATGCCGAATCCGGGTGCCTTGTCGCGGATGCGGCTTATCAGGATATCTTCACTACGTCCCAGGTACATATGATTGATCTTGCCACTGCCGTCTCCGTAAGGATTATCGATCACCAGGGTGAGCGTGCGCCCGGAATCTTCCCGGTAGATGGGCAGAGAGACATAAGAGGCTCCCGGCGTCTTGCCGAAGAAAACTCCCTCCGGTCGTATGGCCTCATAGATCTGCCGGTCGTCTATCAGGATCGTGACATTGGAACTTTTATAAAAAAAGAAAAGTGCCATGTCGTGAGTCAGCGCAGGAAGCTTCTTGGTCACTGTGCAGGTGCCGCTGATATGGGAAAAATCAACGGGGCTTCCATCGGAGGTGGTCCAGCCTTCTGAAAAGTCAATATAATCCGATATTGCCGGCTCACGGTTCTGTTTGGGCAGACTGTAGTACAGTACCGTAAAAATCACAGAACACATGATCAGGAAAAACAGTCCACGTATAATGGAATATGAAGTTTTGTGATTGTTCGTGTTAGTATTCATATGAATTATATTATAGTAATTAGGTACCATAAAAGTCAATGCCTGTGTTGGTCAGATCAATGACTAAAGATAAAAAAAAGTTGCAATGGGTGAAAAAGTATGCTATTGTGATTTTGTTGCCGCTTTAGCGCGGTAAAGATTTACTCTGGAGAGTCCTTCCACGGAAAGCAATTATCATATTTCCGTATAGAAGGCGCCGAAGGTGTACGGCAGTAAAGCTGCCAATCTCTCAGGCAAAAGGACAGAGCATCTATATGCTTATTCCCATTCTCTTCGGAAGAAATCAATCTACGATAGGACGTCACAAGAGGTGACGGAAGGAGAGGGAATATGTTAGACATGATTAGTAACTTTCTGACCACAGTGGATGATTTCGTCTGGGGCATCCCCCTGATCGTCCTCATTCTGGCGACCGGTCTTTTTCTTACAGCCAGACTTCATTTTTTGCAGATCACGAAGCTTCCCCATGCAATCAAACACTTAATTGCCAATGAAAAGTCGGGCGAAGACGGCGAAGTATCCAGCTTTGCGGCACTGTGTACGGCATTGTCCGCTACCATCGGAACCGGTAATATCGTTGGCGTGGCAACGGCTATTGTAGCAGGCGGCCCCGGAGCTTTGTTCTGGATGTGGATCGCTGCGCTGGTAGGTACGGCTACGAAGTATTCCGAGTGTCTGCTGGCGGTGAAGTATCGTGTGGTAGCAGAGGACGGACACATCATCGGTGGACCCTTCTACTATATCGAGAACGGTATGGGTAAGAGCTGGAAATGGCTGGCGAAGATCTTCGCTTTTATGGGTGTATGCGTAGGATTGTTCGGTATCGGAACCTTTACCCAGATCAACGGTATCACCAGTGCGGTACATAATTTCTTCGATGCAAATAATGCACATACCGTACAGCTCTTCGGCATGGACTATTCCTGGAGCGTGGTGATCTCCGGAATCCTTTTGACCATCTGCGTGGCACTGGTAGTTATCGGTGGATTAAAGCGTATCTCCACCGTGGCACAGGTCATCGTTCCTTTTATGGCAGTGACTTATGTGGTATCCTGCCTGTTAGTATTGATCTTTAATGTAACTGCCATTCCGACAGCTATCGTGACCATTGTACAGAGTGCGTTTGGTATGCGTGCCGTAGCCGGTGGAGCTTTGGGAGCGGTTATCATGGCAATGCAGAAGGGTATTGCGAGAGGTATTTTCTCCAACGAAGCAGGTATCGGTAGTGCACCGATCGCAGCGGCTGCAGCGCAGAACGACTCTCCTGCCAAACAGGGTCTGATCTCAATGCTGGGTACCATCATTGATACTCTGATCATTTGTACCATGACCGGTCTTACGATCGTAATTACCGATTCCTGGAACGTAGGTCTGGACGGCGTGGATGTTACCACCAGAGCTTTCCAGCAGGGGCTGCCTTTTAACAGCTCTATTGCATCCTTTATCCTGATGGTATGCCTGGTATTCTTTGCATTTACCACGATCCTCGGTTGGGATTACTACAGTGAGAGATGCCTGGAATACCTGATCGGTCAGAAGCCGAAGGCGATCAAAGTATACCGTTGGATCTACATTGCCTGCGTATTCATCGGACCCTACATGACTGTTAAGGCAGTATGGACCATCGCAGATATCTTCAACGGTCTGATGGCGATCCCGAATCTGATCGCACTGCTGGCATTAAACGGTGTTGTGGTGGCTGAGACCAAGAAATACCTTGACAATGCCAAGAAAAAGTTTTAAAAAAGTTCTGTAGCCCTATCACGCGGGAAAATCTATATTTTTCCCGGAAGTGTAGAAGTGAGGAACTATATGAAAGATCTTACAAAGGGCAGACCGTCAGTTTTGATACTGACGTTTGCCCTTCCTATTTTTTTGGCCAATTTATTGCAACTTACTTACAGTCTGGCAGATACCCGCATCGTAGGTACTTTTCTGGGAGATAATGCCCTGGCGGCAGTGGGGGCCACGACGACGCTGAGCAATCTGATCGTACAATTCCTGATGGGAATGTGCAATGGCTTTGCTATTATTTCGGCACAGTGCTTCGGAGCGAAGGATATGGACAGATTGCGCAGATCTTTGGGCAATTCTCTGGTGCTTGGCCTATTGGCAGCTGTGGTACTGACGATAGGAGGGCTTGTATTTTTGCAGCCGATCCTCAGATTTCTGAATGTGCCGGAAAATCTGCTGAACACAGCAACACAGTATGTGTCCGTGATCATAGCGGGACTTGTTGTTACTTTATTATATGATGTATTATCGGCGACCTTAAGAGCAATCGGAGATACCGTGACCCCGCTGATCGTGCTGGCAGTGTCGGTGGTGCTGAATATCGGAGGAGATCTGCTTCTGATCGTGGTGCTGCATATGGGAGTGCTGGGTGCCGCAGTTGCTACTGTGCTGTCGCAGCTGATCGCTGTGGTGGTGTGTGCGGTCTATCTGTGGAAAAAGTATGAAATTCTGCGGATACGTGTGGATGATATGAAGCTGCAGGATGCCGGAATGCTCCGCAATATGTTAAGCTCCGGTCTTTCCATGGGATTCATGAGCTCGCTGGTCAATATCGGTACATTGACATTGCAGACCTCCATCAATAAGCTGGGACAGAATATTATCATTGCCCATACGGCAGCCCGCAAGATCTCCGAGATCTTCATGATCATGTTCAGCGTCTTCGGTCAGACAATGGCGACCTATTGCGGACAAAATCTGGGAGCCGGCAAAATCGAACGGATCCGCAGAGGAATCCTGTTGGCAACCGGTTATACCTGCATCTGGTGTACGCTTAATATTGTGACTGCTTATACCATCGGTGACTGGCTGGTATGGCTGGTCACGGGCAGTGAAAACCCGGAAGTGGTCTACAATGCAACGTTATATCTCAAGGTAGATACTTTGTTCTATTATGTGACGGCGGTAATCTGTATTGTGAGAAACTCCATGCAGGGACTGGGAGAACGGATCGTACCGCTGATCTCCAGCTCGCTGGAAATGATAGGGAAAATTGTGATCGCGGCGACGCTGGTTCCCATGTTCGGATACCCGGGTGTCATCGCAGCGGAGCCTATTGTGTGGTTTATTATGATCATTCCGCTATTGATAAAGATACTGCGTATGCCGGTCTGGAAGCAGAAAACTTAACTGTTTCGTAAACAAAAGAGATATTTTTACTTAACGTTAAGGAAAAATGACCAAATTTAACAATAAAATACTTGTAATTTTGTCGAATTGTATTACTATATGGAAAATGTTACAATGAATTTACCGAGAAAATACTTAAACGTTTTCGAGACGGACCGAATGTGATAAAGTCTTTTACAGAAAGGCAGATGTGGTAAGTATGAAGAAGACAGAGAATAAGAAAACGAAAGTAAAAGGGAACAAAAAGCCATTTTTCACAATTTCGAAAAAGATACTGGCGTTAAGCCTTCTGCCGATGATCATTGTATGTGCACTGGTGGCTACGGTGGGGGCCAAAGCATTAGAGACCGGAATTGAGAAACAGATTGAGCAGTCTCTGCAGATCGTTGGTGTCAGTGTGGATGAAACCTACACGAATCTGTATGAAGGCGATTACACCAGAGATAAGGGAGGCAAGGTGCGCAAGGGCGGCACATCCATTTCCGGGGAGACACAGTTGATCGATGGATTGCAGGAGAAGACAGGCTTCCAGGTGTCTTTTTTGTATGGAAATATGCGTCTGATCACGACATTGACCAAGCCGGAAGGAGGACGTATTAACGGTACGGCGCTGGAAGACGATGTCTATGCACAGATTCAGACTGGGGAGGCTTTGTTCCTGACGGACTGCAACATTTCCGAAGTAGATTATTATGTATATTATCAGCCATTGATCAATTCTGATGGCTCTGTGATCGGTGCCATCGAAGTGGCGACGCCGATGCAGAATGTCAAGGATACAATCTCGATGCAGGTGAAGGATATTATTCTGATCGCTGTGGCATGTGTTCTTGTGGCGGCAACGCTGGTAAGCGTATTATCCCGTAGCATGGTGAAGACCATGAAGAAGACGAAGCATTTCCTAGGCAGGATCGTGAACGGAGAACTGGATGCAGAGCCGGATGAAAAGCAGTGCCGTAAAAAGGATGAACTTGGGGATGTATATCGTATTTCTGTAAAACTGCAAAAAACTCTCCGTTCGATCGTAACAGAGATCAAGGATTCCGCGGATGATCTGACAGCATCTTCCAACAAACTGATCAAGATGGCACAGGATACCCAGGAATCTGTGAATGATGTATACCATGCTGTCGGCGAGATATCAGACGGCGCAAGGAATCAGGCCAATGAGACAACGGATGCTAATGAAAATGTAGTGCGTATCGGCGAGCAGATCGAATATATATCTGAGGAAGTAAAATCTCTGACGGATTATGCCGGCAGGATGGCAGAAGCGGAGAAAGCTTCCGAAGAGATCATGAAGGAACTGAACGGCTCCAACGAGAGCACCAAGGAATCCGTCCTGCGGGTAGCGGAACAGATTACGGATATGAACGGAGCAATTCAGAATATCACCAAGGCAGTATCCATGATTCAGGATATTGCGGACGAGACAGATCTGCTGTCACTGAACGCCAGCATTGAAGCAGCCAGAGCCGGAGAAGCGGGAAGAGGCTTCGCAGTGGTAGCAGAGCAGATCAGTAAGCTGGCTGACCAGTCTAAGCGCTCCGCAACCGAGATCCAGCAGATCATCCAAAATATCATGGAGTCTTCCGGCAGAATGGTGGAGATCATGGGTGAAGTGGAAGCCAACATGAATCACCAGCAGAGCAAGTTAGAGGAGACCGGTGTGAAGACTGCGGCAGTAGCGGATGGTGTGGAGAATTCCCTGCAGCATATTGACGGTATCCGGGAGAAGATGGATGTCTTAGGACAGTCCGGAAGTGCGATCCGTGATGTAGTGGAAGGATTGTCGGCAATCTCCGAACAGAATGCAGCATCCGCAGACAGTACCATGCAGGCGGCTCATGGCATGAGTGATACCATGACAGAACTGATGAATTCTTCTGAGAACCTGTTGGCATTAGCGGATAAGCTGGAAAAGGTACTGGATGTTTTCAAGGTATAAAGAGGGTGCTGGAAGCTGTCCGGCAGGGAGATAACATATAAATGACAGAAAATGCAGTCCGTTTTTCATAGAAAACCGGACTGCATTTTCGTGTGCTTTATTGACGGGGATACCATCATGAATTACAATATAAGGGATGTGAGGAATTACGTTATGAATTTAAGGTCTTTCACCCACTTATAAGCAAGCTCATATGGGCTTAGACTTTTTGAACCTGGCATAATATCATACGGGAGAGAAGGAGAATGCAAATGAAAGAGTTGGAACGAAGTAACCGGGTGGCCATGATAGCACATGGTGTGATCAATGCATGTATGCTTTTCATTAGCGTGATCGGATTTGTTGAACACACAGTGTCGGTTCCGGTATTGGTAGTGCTGATGCTTCTTGGGATCATACCGGTTCTTGCAGAATTTATTTGTTGGAAGAGGGATCATGCAACCAAAGCTATAAAACATCTGTCACTGATCGGATTTGCGTTGTTTTATACGGTGCTGCTTTTTACGGCACAGTGCAACATGGTGTATGCATTTGTAATTCCCATGATGTTTGCAGTCATGCCTTATCATGATGTCAAGGCATTTGCACTTATTAATGTGGGGACGGTGGTAGAGAATATCCTGGTGGTGCTCCTGGGAGCCACACAAGGGGGATTTGGCTATCTGGGGCAGGACGCAGGATTTATACAGATTTCGGTAATGATTCTGCTGTGCATTACATCCATCTATGCTACCATATCCAACCAGAAGAACACCGATGAAAATATAGAGAGCATTACAGCTGCGCAGGACCGCGCGGAAGCAACCTTACGTGAGGTCATGGAAATGAGCAGCCGGATGGAGACTTCAGTAGCTGATATCACAGCGGAATTGAATAAACTGGAAACTGCTTTTGACAGTACCAAAACAGCCATGGAGGAGGTGTCTGCAGGTTCCGGGGAGTCTGCAGCGGCGATTCAGCAGCAGACGTCCCAGACGGAGGCTATTCAGGAAAAAGTAAATACTGTGGGTGAAGTGGCAGAGACGATCGGAAGCAATATGGAACATACGATAGAAATGCTGGATGCCGGAAAAGAAGAGATGACAGGTCTGAAGGAGCAGGCAGAGGATTCTGCAAGAAACAGTGAACTGGCGGCACAGAAGCTGGAAACGCTGGATCATTATATGCAGGAGATGCATTCCATCGTGGAAATCATCAGCAAAATAGCTAATCAGACCAGTCTTCTGGCGCTGAATGCCAGCATAGAAGCAGCCAGAGCCGGTGAAGCCGGCCGCGGTTTCTCCGTAGTGGCGACGGAGATTTCGGGAATGGCCACCCAGACAAAGGATGCTACCGGTAACATCGCGGAGTTGATCCAAAATGTATCCGGAGCGATTGGAGAAGTGGTGACGGTCATCCGTCAGATGATAGACGGTATCGGCAGCCAAAGGGAAGGAACGATGCGTGCGGCGGACAGTTTCACGGCAATTGAAGACAGCAGCTATACGATTGTGGATAATCTGGGTGAGATGCTTCAGACAGTAGAAGCTCTGAAAACAGCCAACCAGGAGATCGTGGATTCCATTCAGACAATCTCAGCGACTACGGAAGAAGTGTCTGCCCATGCCAGTGAGACACTGGAAGCGGAAGAGAGAAACAGAGAGATTCTGCAGAAAATTACTGAAAATATGAATTCTATGGTAAAAAAATAAGTAACGGTTCCTGTGACAGAACGGACAGGATAGAAACAGGAGTGACAGAATATGCATGACAACGGGGTGACTTTACAGAAAAAGGTGTTACAGAATCTGGATATACCGTATTCGTATGAACTGGCAAAGCGAATGGAACAATACCGGTCACATCCGACACTGGGGTATCGCCCGGCGGGTTCTAAGGCAGAATTTGAGACCGGAGAGATGCTGAAGACAGAAATGGAAAAAATCGGACTGTCTGAGGTTACAAAGGATGCCGTGACGGTAGACGGCTGGGAATTTCATAAGGCGGCGTTAAGCTATACGAATGCAGCCGGGGAGACCGTGTCAGCAGAGCTGGGAGCCTATCAGACAACCTTTGTCACCGATGGCCCGAAGGAATTTTCCATGATGTATCTGGGAAAAGGAACGGAGACGGACTATCAGGGAAAAGATGTCAGGGATAAACTGGTACTGGTGGAGATTAACCAGAGGGATGAGTGGTGGATCAATTATCCGGTATACCAGGCACATCTGAAGGGAGCAGCAGCCTTGATCGCAGTGCAGAGCGGCGGCTACGGCGAAATCGACGATGAAGCTCTGAATGCACAGGATATCGCCGGACCGGAGGATGCTCCCGCTTTTTCCATTTCCAGAAAAGATGCGGCCGGCCTGCTGGAGCTGCTGCGTGATCAGGAGGAAATAACGGTCACCTTTGATGCGGAATCCAGGGTGACCAGAAACTGCACGACTTATAATATTGTGGGAAGGATTCCCGGAAAACATCCTGACCGCATGGTGCTTTTGTCTGCCCACTATGACTCCTATTTTGACGGATTCCAGGATGACAATACAGCGGTCGCCCTGATGTTTGGTATTGCAAAGGCGTTGCTGGACAGTGGTTTTCAACCGAACAATACCATTGTGATCTGTGCCATGGCATCCGAGGAATGGGGCGTGGTGGATTCCAATTTCGACTGGTCTACGGGAGCTTATGAGCAGATATTCACCGCACATCCCGAATGGGTGGGCAAGGTGATCGCAGACCTGAACTTTGAACTCCCGGCGTTGGCGCATGGTACCAGAGCGAGGATCCGCAGCTGCTATGAATACGTCAGCTTTCTGGCGGAATATCTGGCGGATCTGCCGAATCTGACGATAGCCTATCCGGAAGAGACAGCAGTGACATCTCCGATCGAGACCTGGTCGGATGATTTTTCCATGGCGATCGCAGGTGTACCGTCCATGGTAAATGATTTCACCGGCGGAAGCTTTATGGAGACCCACTACCATTCTCAGTTTGATAACGATGAGTTTTATGATGAACAGGTATATCGTCTGCATCATGAGCTGTTTGCCCTGTTGATCCTGGCACTCGATGAAACGGCAGTGGTACCGTTGCAGTTTTCACCGGTGGTGCAGCGGATTCGCAAGGGCTTGGAACAGTGTCGGGAAATCTGCTACCGCGCCGATGTGGCGGGGCAGCTGGGAGAGAAAAAACGGGTTTTGCTTGAAAAAATTGAGGAACTGGAGACTTTAAGTGACCGGGCACTCAGAAGATGCCGGGAGGAATATGAAGCGGTAGAGGAATACAACCGTAACTACAAACAGTTGCTTAGAGATGGAAAATACGACGAGGCGGAGAAACTTTTCCGGCAGATCAGACCGCTGGAACAGAAGCTGCTCGCAAGGTTCCAACAGGAGCAGGACGCTTTTGTGCGGATTGACTGGTACGGAAATGTGTTGTATCCTCATGAGATATGCAGTGCAAATCTGAGACTTCTGGGCGGAGCGGTGAGAAATCTGAAGGAACAGAGACTTTCCTCCGCACTTCGTAAGCTTTATCAGGTAGACAACAATGCCTATGCCTTTAATTTTGATGAAGAAGTATATAGGCATTTTACGGATTATGTATTCCATCAGCCGAAGGATCGCCTGAAATGGGGTTACGGAAGGCTGCCGGAGCATGAAAATCTATATGGAACGGTCAAGCAGCTTCTCCAAAAAGAAAAACAACTGGAGATGTTGACAGGATCCGGTATGAAGGAAATGGACTACCGGGAAGAAATTACCAGCCTGGAGCATGCATGCAGCAAGCTTGTGGTCAGCCTGATGAATATCGTGCAACAAATGGAGAGATCTGTGACAGAGATATTCGAATTGTAATGATGGCGAGAGCAGAGCACGGAACGATCCACAGGCAACAAAGCCGGGGATCGATATCATCATAATAAGGAGATAACAGTAAATACAATTATGGAAAGTGATAAGCTATATCGTGTGCAGAAGGAAGATCTTCCGAAAGTGGAGAAAATGCTGAATCAGTGCTTTGCACACGATCCGTTGTACGAGACGCTGATTCCGGATCCGGAAGTCCGTAAAAATCTGATGCCGGAGCTGTTTAAATGTGACATGGATGAATTTTATGCGACCTGTGAGATCTTCGCAGACAGCGCGGATCTGAACAGTGTATTGGTGGTATCGGATGAAGCGGAGCCGTACAATGTATTTCAGTTCTATTTTACAGAGGCCATGGCTGCTTTACAGACGGATTCCTATCTGATCAAGGAGGACCCTTCGTTAAAGACATTTCGGAATTTTATGAAGGGTGAGGATTATCTGAATTCCAGCTGGACGGATCAGCTGCATCAGAACCAACGGCTGCACATCATTTATCTGGCAGTGGATCCCACCATGCAGCATCACGGAATTGCAGCGGAGCTTCTGGAGGAAGCCATTGGCTATGCCCAGAAGCACGAACTGATGATCTCCCTCGAAACACATAATCCAAAAAACGTGGAATTCTATGAAAAGTTCGGATTCAAAGTATATGGTGTGATGGAGAAGAATTTCCCGTTAAAGCAATACTGTCTGATCCGTGAAGTACAGTAATATTGCTGAAAATTTCAGAAAAATCCGGAAACGCAACTGCCGGTTGACAAAATTTCAAGGGCACTTGGTAGTTGTCAACCGGCTCTTTTGTTATGATTTTCCTATGTCGACGATCTATGTGTGCACAAGAAAACGTTAATAAAAGAAGGAGAGAATGAAAATGATCCTGTCAGAAAAAATAATAATGTTGCGTAAGAAATATGGGTGGTCCCAGGAGGAACTGGCAGAACGCCTGGACATTTCCAGACAGTCTGTATCCAAATGGGAGAGCGGAGCCTCAATCCCGGATCTGGAACGCATTGTCAGTATGAGCCAGTTGTTCGGAGTTACTACGGATTACTTATTAAAAGATGAAATGGAAGAGACGGAATTCACCGATGGAATGACACCGGAGATCACAGAGGGCAAAGTGATCACGGTGGAGGAAGCTAATACTTTTCTGGAAGCTACGAAAAAATATGCTGCCCGGATTGCTCCGGCGGTATCCTTATGTGTGCTCTCTCCTGTTGTATTGTTGTGGTTGTTGGGAATGGCAGGTGCCAAAAGAGGAGCGGTTACAGAAAATGTCGCAGGAGGAATCGGTCTCATCGTACTGTTACTGATGGTGGTAGTTGCGGTAGCGGTATTTCTTCTCACCGGAATCCCGTATAATAAATATGAATATCTGGAAAAAGAAAAGCTGACATTGCAATATGGGGTGTCCGGAATCGTGGAGAAAGCAAAAGAAACATTTGCGGGAACCTACCGGATCTGCATAACCCTGGGTGTTGTATTGTGTATTCTGGGAGTGGTACCGTTGCTGGCAGTATCTATTTTTTTCGGGAATAATGGTTATGCGGTAATCCTTGCTACGGATGCTTTGCTCATTGTAGTGGCGATCGCTGTATGGCTGTTCGTGTGGTCCGGTATTATCTGGGGCGGTTATCAGAAATTGCTTCAGGAGGGGGATTATACTGTGGAGAATAAGGCAGTTAACCGGAAGTATGAGCATGTGACAGCAATTTACTGGTGTGTCTGGACAGCGGTTTATCTGGCTATCAGCCTGCCGACGATGCGTTGGGACATTACCTGGGTCGTATGGCCTGTGGCCGGAGTATTGTATGGGGCACTTCTGGCGTTTTTGAAGATAAAGAATCGGAAAGCAGAGCGCGAATAAGCGGATTGCAAGGGGAAATACGGACGGCGTGAATAAGGAGCGGAATATATGACAGTGGTATGCCTTGTGATACTGGCAGGAATTTTCTGGGGAGATTTTTTCTTAAAAAATTATATAGAGTCGCATGTGGACGAGCGGGAAGAACGAGAGATCTGCAGGGGAAAATTGCTGATCCGCAAACATTACAATAAAGGCATGATGCTCAATGCCGGACAGAAGAGAAGGCGTCTGGTGGCTGCTGTTTCACTGGCATTTACGCTGCTATTGACCGTTGTCTTTATTGTGAGCCTGGGACGTCGAGGCAACAATTTGCTGCGACTGGGACTAGCACTGTTACTTGGTGGTGCTTTCAGCAATACCTATGACCGCCTCCGCAGAGGTTACGTGGTGGATTACGTGAGCTTCCCGGTGAAATGGCAGGCGTTCCGCAAGATCGTCTTCAACTGCTCAGATTTCTGCATTATCATCGGTGCGTTGCTATCGGCACTTGGAATGCTGTAAATTGAAAGTTAGTGAAATAATCCCGTAGCCCTTGGCAGGGTATAAGAAACGCGG
>NZ_JBKVQF010000027.1:0-4554 GCF_046969025.1 Waltera sp.
TTCACAGGAAGCATTGAATTAAATATTGAATAACATTCTGCCGGACGACGGCAAAGGAAAAAAAAGATGGATATGATCCCCCGCAATGACTATGGCGAGCGGTGCCAGTTCGATGCTTACTGCAAGCTGGTACTGTACCATGAGGCAATCGACTACCTTCGGGAAATGCAGAGGCGCCGTGATACCGTATCTTATCCCTACTTATAAAGCGTTGCAGAAGTCCCAAAATGCCCGCAAAATAAGAAAAACAGAGGATGTTCAGACACCCTCCGCTTCTTCATTCGGCTTTTCAACTTTTAAGGCCCCGTCAATGGCGCCTTCCACGATAGGCAAATACTGTTCCAGGTAGAGTTTCAACTTCTGTCCGACCCGCTGGCGCAGCTCGCTTTCCTCTCGCATGACCTCTGGATTGAAGATTGAGCAATATATCCGAGCTTAATAGCTTTTGTTATCATCTCAACGGTAGAGCTAACTTGCAATTTTTCAAAAATATGTTGCAAATGATTTGATACTGTTCGTTCACTAATAAAAAGCTGTTCAGCGATTTCGCGGCGCCTAACTCCTGATGCAACCAATTCGAGAACTTTTCTCTCCCCGTCTGTCAGCTCTTCTATAAATACTTCTTCCCGTGGGAAGTGTGTTGCCCCATTTTTGATGGTCAATAAAATGTGCAATAACTCATCTGGTTCTACATCCTTACTGATAAACCCTCTTGCACCGATCCTCTTTGCTTCTTTGCGATAAACAGGAAGATTATAGCCAGAGAGAATGACTATTTTTTGATCTGGAAAACGCTCCAACAAATGTTGTGTGAGCATTAAACCGTCCTCGTCTGTCAGTCCTCCTAAGTTAATGTCAAGGGAAATGAAAAAAGTAAAAGAAAAATTTCTAAAGTTAAATCCTTTTGGGTTACTCAGTTGTATATTAAGTGTAAGGCGTTTTACACATGGAAGGCGGTGACACGGTATCGAAGATTTCATACTAATTAAAAAAATCCAGTCGGGTGACACAGATGCATTTGAGATAATTGTCCGAAAATATTATCAGTCAATTTATCTATTTTGTTGTCGGCGATTGAACGGCGATCCAGATACCGCCGCAGATATTACACAAGATGTTTTCTTGAAATTGTTGGAGAATATTCAATCAGTACGAAAGATCGGGAAATTTCAAAACTACCTGCTAACGATTGCTGTTAATACCTGTAACAATTATACTAAGAAAGCAAAACCCCTGTATATGGATTTAGAAACTCTTGAAGATATAGAAGATACTGATAATGCCTTTGAAAAAATTGAGCTTAACGAACTTAAAGCGCAAATTCAATATGCAATCAACACATTACCGGACTATCAAAAAGAGGTCATCATTTTACGATTTTATTATGATTTGAAAATCCGAGAGATTGCAACCATTACAAAAGCTAGTGTTTCTACTGTAAAATCTAGGCTCCAACAGGGGATTAAAAAACTGGAACGATATTTGGCTGATTTTAGAGGAGGCGATAATGTATGACCCAAAAACAAAATGGTGTATTAGAATGGTTGCAGAGTTGTGAAACGCCTGCTCCATCTGAACCTAAAATTAAAGCAGTAATCGTAGCTGGAAAAAGTTACATGAATAGTTCTGAATTCAATAAAAATTCAATGCGAGATATTATATTGAACCAACTTCAATTTCTGCCGCTTTCTTTCTGGATTGTTCAAATAATACTCACTATATGTGCAGTATTATTAGCATGTATCCTGGGCCAATGGAGGGTTCCATTTTATTATCCATTGACAATCCTTGCAGTTATGGTTCCATTCCTTGCGTTATTAGGTGCAATAGAAATATCTAAAAGCAACATCTATGGTATGTGGGAAATTGAACAGTCTAGTAGAACAACGCTGGTAAAAATTGTAGCAGGTCGTATGCTGATTATTGGAGTAATCAACCTTTTCCTAATAACAGTCATTTTAATTTCAATGGCATATATTTACCAGAAATCAATGATTGAAATGGTGTTGTATGGTTTGATTCCATTTAATATTTCTTGCACTTGTTATCTTTTTATATGTGCGAAAAGCAGGACAAACGATAGCTTGTATCATTTAATCGCTTGTATGATTTTTCTTTCTGGAACATTTTCTCTTGTACTCCATCAGCGATTTATATTTGAAGCGTCTATGTTCTGGGGATGGATTGGATTTTATGTGTTATCTATTATCCTATTAGGGAAAACACTTCAACTGTACTTGAAAAAAGAAAAAATGATTGGAGAATTGATATGGAACTTACAATAAATGATCTTTCAAAAGAATATGGAAGAAAAAAAGCTGTAAATCATTTCAGCGCAAAATTAACAAATGGTGTTTATGGTCTAATCGGGGCAAATGGTGCGGGCAAGACAACTTTGATGCGAATGATTTGCGATGTCCAAACTGAAACGAAAGGAGCCATTTTTTTTAACGGGAAAAACATTCATGATTTGGGCGAGAAATATCGTAATATCTTAGGCTACCTGCCACAAAATTTTGGCTATTATCCTAACTTTACAGCGTATAAATTTTTGATGTATATCTCTGCAATAAAGGGGCTGCCGCCTAAAAAAGCCCATAATCGCACAATGGAGCTGTTGCAGGTTGTTGATCTGCTCACACAGAAAAACGAAAAAATCAAAACTTTTTCCGGCGGTATGAAACAACGCTTGGGAATTGCTCAAGCATTACTAAACGATCCCCGTATTTTGATTTTGGATGAACCTACAGCTGGACTTGACCCGAAAGAGCGGGTGCGGTTTAGGAATCTGATTAGTTCTTTGGCAGAAAATAGAATTGTAATTTTGTCCACTCACATTGTTTCTGATGTTGAATATATCGCAAATGAGATTCTGATTATGAAAAATGGCGAGTTAATTCAACATGGTTCTCCAGAAGAAATTTTGAAGCCGATTGAAAAATGTGTTTGGGAATGTGATGTATCTCGAAAAGAGGCCGAAGAATTAGAATTGAACTATGTAACAGCAAATCTGAAACATAATAATGGTGCAGAACGGCTGAGGATTATTTCTCAAGAAGCACCATGCAGAACCGCTTGGAATGTTGATCCAACATTGGAAGATTTGTATTTATACTATTTTGCGGAGGTATCCGAGCATGAATGAAATGATAAAAGCAGAACGAAATAAAATATGTTCGAGAAAGCAAACACGAATGTTGTTTTTAGCTGGTGTGGTTCTTATCGTTGCCTATTTTTTCTTTTTTCAATTTAATTATCAAAATGTTTTCTATGATTATGACCTTGAAAAAATGGCATTAGCAAGCGGTTTTACAGCCATTGAACAACGGAAGGAAGTAGCAGAAATATTTGAAGGAAAACTCTCTCAAAATACATTACTTACTATGCAAGAAAAAATCGACCAAGCAAAACAAGCAACTGTTGGACAAGATGAAAATTCTGCTTTTTCTGCTGTTCATGTTTATCGTGACCAAGCGGCGATTCTGGAATATTTGACAAATTCTGATGGTAGTTTTAAGTCACTCGAAACAGCATATCCAAATAGTCCAACTGTGACTTTAGGATATTGCGATGGCTGGGATAAGCTATTATCTGGAATGGGGAGCATCTTGTCCATAATGATATGTTTAATTGTTGTAATCACTCTATCTCCTGTTTTCTCAGAAGAGTATGCACTTCATACAGATAGCATTATTTATTCGGCTCGGTATGGCCGAACCAAACTCACAACTTCAAAAATTATAGCGGCCTTGGAAGTTGTAATTGGCACATACCTCTTGTATTTACTGCTAAATTTAGTTCTGTATGGCTGTACCTATGGGTTACAGGGGTGGAATGTAAGCATTCAATCTTCATTACATTATGCTTCTTCAATATATAATTTGACCTTTTTGCAAATGTTCTTTATCTCTGTAATATTGAATATTTTTGGGATTGTAGCCTTGACAACTATTACATTGTTTTTAAGTGCTCAAATGAGTTCTCCTGTTACAGCGCTTATTACTTCTTGCGTCATCTGCTTCTTGCCAGTTGTGTTTGATTTTAATGATAGCCTTCCTGTTTTACAAAAAATGCAGGAAATTTGCCCGATTTTTATGCTTCATACAAACGGTATATTTTCTGATATGAAAACATATTTCGGTATGAGCCAGCCGGTCTTTATGATCATCCTTAATGTTGGATTGATATTCGTATTTTATAGACTAACAAAAAATATATCAAAGAAACATCAAGTTACGGGGTAATTTTGATGAAAGAGACAAGTTGGGTTAGTTGTCCTATATGCCATAATAAAACCCGAATAAAAATACGAATTGACACGGAATTAAGGAATTTCCCCTTGTTCTGTCCAAAATGTAAACAGGAAACGCTCATTCATGTAAAGCAACTGAATATATCCGTTATTAGAGAGCCAGACGCATAGACGCAGAGCCGATAACACGCAGGCTAACATGACTGCTGTTATCGGCTTTTCATATTCTTTTAAACCTGCCCCGCCTAATGGGGAAAGAAAAAAACCGTAGCTGGGCAGGTTGATTTTGTGCGCTTACTCTA
>NZ_JBKVQF010000027.1:6759-41596 GCF_046969025.1 Waltera sp.
GCGTGGACGGCTGCCGATGCGACTATACCATCTGCGGCGATAAGGATCCATACGTAAAGGAACATCCCGAATACCGGGATGAAAACGGATACAGGAGGAATAAGTAATGCTTTTACAGGTGATTCTGGAAGGTCTTGGGTTGGGGGCTTTGCTGGCTCTTGTCTGTGCTGTGGGCATCCGCAAGGGGGCTGTTGGGATGGTGCATCTCTACAGCCCGGCAGTGCAGCAGCGGTGCGTGAAGCTGGGACTTACGACACACGAGAAAATCAAGCGCAATTCTCAACTTTTCAAAGCTGTTTGCATTCCCGGCTATATTGGTTATGTGCTGGTCTGTGTCTATGGGATAAACGGTGCGAAAGGCTTTGCGGCGGGCTTCTGGCAGCTGCTTGTCATCTTGTCCGTTATGAATCTCATTGACCGCTTTTTGATCGATGGCTACTGGGTGGGGCACACGAACGCATGGACGATTCCCGGAACAGAAGATCTGAAGCCCTACATTACTGCAAAAGACAAGCAGAAAAAGTGGCTTTTCGGCACGGTGGGTATGGCAGGTATAGCAGCGGTGCTGGCGGTCCTTATGACGGCTTTTATTCACTGAGGAAAGGGGAGACAATGAAGTTTAAGACATTGGGAAATCGGAATGCTCCCGCTGTTTTGTTTTTTCATGCAAGGGTCGGTGACGGCATGATGAAAATGCAGATCGTGAAGATCGGATTTGGAGGCAAGCAATGAAAATGAGCAAAGAAAAACGAGCACTCATCGCAGGTATGATTGGATGCCTTTTATATGTGATCGGCGACTTTTTATTTGCGGCGACCGGGAAAAGCCAAAGCACAGAATCCATTGGGCTGATGGTCAAGGTCGCCTATCTTGATATGGCAACATGGCGCATGGTGGTCAGCATCATCTGCGGTGTTCTCGGAACGGCACTCTATTACATCGGTTTTCACCAGATGTGGAAGCTTTTGAAGCAACGCCTCACCCAACCGAAGCAGCAGAAATGGGTCAAGCTATTTCAAATCGCCTATCTCACCGGCACGGTCTGCTGGGGCTATGTTCATGCTGTGTTCATGAATGTGGCGCTGATCTTCAAGTTTACCTTTGAGAAATACGGCGATATGCAGGCAGCAGCTGAAATTGCCAACAAGGTGTTTTACTGCAACGCCGCGCCGTTGCTGGCAGCATATATCCTGTGTGATGTACTTCTTTCCGTCGTGATGCTCGTTATGATCTGGAAAAGAATGCTCCCGCTGAAAAACACAGCACAGCGGATATTGGCATCCTTCTGTAACCCCATCGTTTTTACGGGGATTGTGGGAAATCTCTTCACGCTTCTGCCGTGGCCGCTGGATCAGATCGATCACGGCACGGAATCCGCCGGACACCTGCTGGTTTTGATATTGGGGCTGGTGTTGCTGCGGGAGAAGGCAAAATGCGTAGAATGTAAGGAGGCAGTGCAATGAAATACATGGGTATGCCAATGGGAATGTGGGCGTTGTTTGCAGGCTCATTCCAAAAGCAGTTGACGGCGGTGTTCGGCTATGATGCCGATGCGGCACAAGCAATCACGAAAAAAGCAAAGCCGAAGTACAAAGCAATCATTGCAGACCTGCCGGAGTTTGAAAAATCGGACCGCTTCAAGATGAACATCGTCAACTGCGCAATGCTCGGCGCGTTCATTCTCTCCATGCCGCAACGCCCAGAGGTGGACAGGCTGACGGATTACTACGCAAGATCCATGATGACAAAGCCCATGCAGTGGTTCTGCCGCAAAAGCGGAAAAAGCAAGTTCACCCCAAAGGATATTGCCGCTATGAAAGCCACTGCCGCCCTGAAAGCCGCCGACCGCAACCCCTATTCGTGGAACATGGAGTTTTACGAATACCCGGATGGCAGCGGCTACGAGGGACGCTTTACCAAGTGCGGCATCTGTGTGCTGATGAAGGAGCTGGGGCTGTACGACCTGACCCCTGCTTTGTGCTGTCTGGACTACACCATGAGCGAAGCGGGCGGCGTGACAAATTTTGTGCGGCAGTACACCCTTGCCTCCGGCGGGCCCTACTGCGACTGCGGATACAAAAAGAAAGGGTAACGGACGATGAAGAGGAAGGAAACCTATCTTTCCCGTGATTTCCGGGAGACTGCGGCACAGCGCTTTCCCGCGCGGGCAAAGGAACTGAACACCGCTTTCGATATGCGCCTGAGTGCGCTGCTGGCTGAAAATGCAGATGCAAGCAAGGAAAAGCAATACCACCTCAAGCGGCAGATCTTGCCGGGCATTGCGGCCTACGAGACCTTGCAGCGGGTCATGCCGAAACGCGGGATCTTGGCGTGTTTGGCAAGCTGCGCAACTGTTCGACATGATTCTGTTCCACACTAGGGTATGCGAGAATGGGAAGAAGATGGAGCAACCCTTGGAGAATAAGTGATGAACAATGTTCTGGGGAATGGCCCTTTGATCAGGACAAGGTGTACGGGGGATTTCTAAGAGAAAATCAAATCGGAAATGCAGGATTGGCCTGGAGAACAGAAGATTGTGCAGGAAATCTTGAAAGAGGACGAGCAGAAGAAAGAGAAGCTGCATGAGCAGGAAGAAGAAAATAGACAGAGCAGTTGACGATGGAATATCCGGTGCAGTGTGGGTGTAATGTTCATGTTGCATCGGGCTTTTTTTGCGTAAAAATAATATTTGATAATGTTGATTTTCAACTGTTCTTAACTCAAATATTGTATCTTAACTCAAAAAGAGTTAAGATTGGAGGCGAACAGGAACTATCTACAAGTCAAGCCGCGAAGAACTTGGAACTGACACCTACTTCTATATCAAGGGCATCGAAACAGCTTGAAGAAATGGGATTGCTGCATATAAAGAAAGAAGGTGTGCCGCAGTTTTATCGGTTTAGTCACCCAATTACAAATCAGTATCCTGCGATGATTGAACTTTTCACGCGAAAGCTGGATGCCATCCAACTTCCAGAAGATGCAGATGAACGAGTTGAAGAAGCCATGGAAGAATGCGGAAGGAACTATGGAGGAATAGGATCATGTCAAAAGATGAGTATTTAATAACCGATGCGCCGCTGAAAGCGCTGACGGTTTTTGCAATGCCGATGATTCTCGGCAGTTTTTTTCAGCAGGTATACAATATGGCTGACTCCATTATCGTCGGTCAGTTTGTGGGTTCCTCTGCACTGGCAGCGGTGGGTGCCTGTGCAGCCCTGACGAATGTTTTCATTTGTGTGGCACTGGGTGCCGGTGTCGGTGCTGGTGTGCTTGTGAGCCGCTGTTTCGGCGCTAAAGAGTATGGCAAAATGAAAACCATTGTGTCTACGTCGCTGATCAGCTTTTTGCTTCTGAGCATCCTCCTTGGTATCTTTGGTTTTTGCTTTTCCCATGCGATGATGAGCGGGTTACAGACTCCTGCCGATATTTTAGAGGAAGCGGTACTGTACTTGCGGGTCTATTTTGTGGGCTTTCCGTTTTTGTTCATGTACAATATTCTCTCCACCATGTTCACTTCCATCGGTGAATCAAAAATTCCGCTGGGGCTGCTGATCTTTTCATCCATCCTGAATATTGTGATGGATCTTTGGATGGTAGCCGGTCTGGGGCTTGGTGTATTCGGTGCGGCGCTTGCAACTCTGATTGCCCAGGGAATTTCCGCTGTTTTTTCACTTTTGATTTTCTTATACCGGATGCGGCGATACCAAAGCCCGTTTCAGTGGTTTGACGGGCGTAAGCTGCGCTCGATGCTTCGGATCGCAGTGCCCTCGGTTTTGCAGCAGTCTACCGTGTCGATCGGAATGATGATCGTACAGGCAGTGGTAAATCCCTTCGGCACACAGGCTCTTGCAGGATATGCGGCGACGATGCGGGTGGAGAACGTATTTTCCCTGATCTTCGTGTCCATCGGTAATGCAGTTTCGCCGTATGTTTCCCAGAACCTTGGGGCAGGCAGAACCGAACGCATCAAAAAAGGCTATCATGCGGCATTGTTGTTGGACGTGTGCTTTGCGGCACTTGCCTTCCTTGTCATTGAAACGCTGCACACGCAGATTTCCTCGTTATTTCTTGGAAAAGACGGAACAGCTCTGGCCTATCAGGTGTCAGGAGATTATATGAGATGGCTTGGTTACTTCTTTATCTTCATGGGGATTAAAATGGCGACCGATGGAGTTCTTCGCGGACTGGGAATCATGCGGCCATTCCTCATTGCCAATATGGTAAACCTTGCGATTCGCTTGTCTGTGGCTTTGATCTGTGCACCGCGTTTTGGCATTGACTTTGTCTGGCTTGCCGTGCCGGCCGGCTGGCTTGCCAATTTCCTGGTTTCCTATGCGGCACTCAGAAAATCCTGGCCGGGCGAGAAAGTGGAGCCATCTCGAATATTTTCATAATCCTTGAAAATGTCCTTGAAATATGTCATCATTAGTTCATGGAATGCAAAAACATAAAAGGTTTAGAAAGAGCAGGTATCATATATGAAAAAGAAGATCATTGTTGCAGTAGTGGTAGTTGTTGTGATTTTGGCGGCGATTGCGATTATCTCTGTCCTGGCACAGACACCGGCACTGATCTGACCGGAAAGGAAGCAGGACATTGCTTATGAAACTGTTATACGGTACCGGCAATCCAGCCAAGGCAGCTGCCATGCAGAACCGCATAGCCGGACTTGGCATTGAACTGATCAGTCTGCAGGATCTGCGGGCACAGGGGATGAAAATTCCCGATGTCCCGGAGACAGGCAATACGCCTCTGGAGAATGCCAGGCAGAAGGTCCATGCTTATTATGAAGCTTTTCGTATGCCTGTATTTTCCTGTGATTCCGGGTTGTATTTTGAAGATGTCCCGGAGGCGGTCCAGCCCGGGGTACATGTGCGTACGGTGAATGGTGTGTATCTGACGGATGAGCAGATGCTGGAGCACTATATCGGACTGGTCAAACGCTATGGAAGGCTTACGGCAAAATACCGCAATGCTATCTGCTATGTGCAGGATGAGGAACATGTATATGAGGCGATGGAGCCTGACATGGAAAGTGAGAAATTCTGGCTGACGGATGTACCCCACAGCAGCATCCGCAGAGAGGGGTTTCCGCTGGACAGCATTTCCCTGGATCCCGGAACCGGGAAATATTTCTATGATCTGCCTGAGACGGCGGTGGATCAGGTGGCGGTAGAGGAAGGTTTTCTTACCTTTTTCCGGAGAATCTTACAAGAGGGAACGGTGAAATAACAGGTGCGCAGAGCGTCCCGTGGCGCTCAGATAGGAGAATATATGGCAGTTGAGAGTGTAACGGAAACAGCAATGATCTGGGGAACCGTAAGCGGTGCAAGCATGTTGGGAATGGTGATATCTCTGCTATTATCCGTGGGTTTACCCATATTTTTAGGTATCTTTATCTATAAGAAGACAAAGGCGTGGGTGCCGGCATTTTTCATCGGCTGCGGTATCTTCGTGGGCTTTGCCATGATCTTAGAGCAGATCTGTCATGCCATTGTGCTGACGGTGACCGGAGACGTGATCCGGGACAATATCTGGCTGTATGCGATTTACGGTGGGCTTGCAGCAGCACTTTTTGAGGAGTGTGGCCGGTGGATTGCCATGAAATTCTGCCTGAAAAAACATCTTACCCGGGAAAATGCATTGATGTACGGCGCCGGACATGGCGGCATTGAGGCTTTTCTGATCCTTGGTATGTCTTCTATGAGCAATCTCCTTACCGCAGCCATGATTAACGGTGGCCTGATGGAGAAGACTATGACGGCATTGGAGCCCGCACAACAGGAGGTGACCTACCATCAGCTCTCTGTTCTCTGGACCACGCCGGCTTACCAGTTCTACCTCGCACCGATGGAGCGAATCAGTGCGATCGCCCTGCAGATCGCGTTGTCGATTCTTGTATACAGTGCGGTGAAGACAGGCAGAAAGCTGCATTTGGCAGCAGCCTTCGGACTGCATTTTGCAGTGGACTTTCTGACTGTGGTGTGTGCCTCCACGATTCCTACATGGGCATTGGAGCTGGGATTGCTGATGGTGGTTGCAGTGATCTGTGTAGCGGTATACAAGCTGGCCTATGTATCGTCGACAGAGAAAAAGGCCTGACAGAGACAAAAACCATCAGATAAGAAGGAATGGATTTGAAAAAACCGAACAGGTCATGAGTCATGAAACATGATATAAGAGATAAGAGGCAAAAGAGGCAACGAACAATGAAGATCAACAGAGAAAAAGCACTGGCAGCATTTCAGAAATACACGGACCGTTATGACAGCAGCCGGGACATGATCCGCCTGAAAATAGAACACACCTACCGGGTCTGCGGATTGTGTCAGCAGATCGCCAGATCTCTGGACCTTCCGGAGGAAGAGGTGGATATTGCGTGGCTGACCGGACTGCTCCATGATGTGGGACGCTTTGAACAACAGCGGGTATATGGTACCTTCACCGATGCAGATTCCATCGATCATGCGAAATACGGAGCAAGAATTTTATTTGGTAAGGTCTGGGAAGAGAAACACGGACTTGCTTCCGGAAGCGAAGAGAGCCTGCCCGAGGAAGTTCAGGCAGACGCCGGAATCAGTATCCGGGATTTCGTGGAAGATGCTTCCTGCGATGAACTTCTGTGGACAGCGGTATTTTATCACAGCGCCTACCGGATTCCGGAGGGACTGGAGGAACGGACGGCTATGTTCTGCCATATCTTACGGGATGCGGATAAGATCGATATCTTGAAGGTCAATGTAGAATTCCCGCTGGAGGAGATCTACAATGTGGACACCGAGGTATTATATCAGGAGGAAGTGACGCCGGAAGTGTTGCAGAGCTTTGATGAGGAGCACGCTGTACTGCGTTCCCTGAAGAAAACAGCGGTGGACAACGTGGTGGGACATATTTCACTGGTGTACGAGCTGGTCTATCCAGAGAGCTGCCGTATTGTGAAGAGACAGGGGTATCTGGATCGACTGATGAATTTTGAGTCGAAAAATTCTCATACGAGAAAACAGTTCGAGCATATCAGAGAACATATGAGAGAATATCTTGCCGGAAAATAATGTTGGATACCTGACAGAAAGCAAACTGAAAATCTCACGGATGGCGGAGAATACCGTTATTCGTGAGATTTTCATTTACAAAGAGCGAGTTTTCGTTTTGTATATCGCAGATTCCTCCTGCACAGACTAAACAGTAGTACTTGATCGATAACATATGCAAAATTATGTTATCGATCAAGTGCACGATTGTTATGCAAAAACAGGATGCCTGTAAAATGAGGCATCTTCGCAGAACGCGGGAAAGGAGTTTGCAATGGATGGATTGACTGGGGGAAGCGGCGGAACAGAAGCGTTTCCCTTGAATGAACTGCCGGTAGGATTCGGCATGGCGCTGGCGATGAATGAACAGGCCATGCAAGGCTATGCGGCACTGACAGAGACGGAGAAGGAACATCTGATCCTCCGGTGCCGGGATGCTGGATCTAAAGAAGAGATGGAGCGGATCGTGGCATCACTGGTACCGGGAGAATCGGCGGAGAGTGTTATTGCCAGCCTCCGTCAAGAGTAAGGATCTGTCCGGTGAGATAGGTTGGCGCCTGGATGAGCTGGAGGACAAGTTTTGCGACTTCCTCCGGCTGGCCCAGACGGTCGGCGGGAATCTCTTCCCGGAGGGCGTTCATTTCCTCGGGGGAGAAGCAGTGGTTCATGGCAGTATCAATAACACCGCAGGAGATGGCGTTGACCTGGATATTACTGGGAGCCAGCTCCTTGGCCAGTGCTTTGGTGAAGCTGTTCACACCACCCTTGGAGGCGGAGTAAGCCACTTCCATGGAAGCTCCCACATTTCCCCAGACGGAGGAAATATTGATAATGCGTCCGCTGTGCTTCAACAGCATCAGAGGCACTGCCAGACGGCTGGTGTAGAAGCAGGAGCTCAGGTTCGTATTCAGGACATGCTGCCATTCTTCGACACTCATATCCGTGAGCAGACCAATGTAAGAGATTCCGGCGTTGTTGACCAGTACATCCAGATGGTCCAGGGAGGCAAAAACTTTTTTGATGGCAGCGGGTTCCGATGCGTCCGCAGCCATGGCGGTGCAGGTGATGCCATATTTTTCTTCTAAACAGGCAGCCACTTCCTGAAGGTCCGGCAAGGTATGGCTACAGGTGAGGATCAGATGGTAGCCGGCTTCGGCCAGGGCTTCTGCGATGGCCTTACCGATGCCGCGGGAGGCACCGGTGACAAGAGCCAACGGTGCGTTCTTTATTGTATTCATGTAAAGTATCCTTTCTGAATTATTGTTTTTCATTCACGGCGGCAGCCCGGCATAAGTCATCCGCAAAGTCCATCAGCTACCACGGGTTCCGCTATTCTACAGCAAACTTTGGAGATAAAACAGTGCCGGATGCTAAAAACCTGTAAAACGAGTGTAGCACAGATGGACTTGCTTTTCCATAGGGGAACTGCTACACTGGACAAAAGGAGAGTAAAAATTATGTATGATTTGATCATTATCGGTTCCGGTCCCGCAGGGTTGTCAGCTGCAGTCTATGGTAAGAGAGCGGGACTGAATCTACTTATTATAGAAGAAAAGCCCATGAGCGGCGGTCAGATTCTCAATACCTATGAGGTGGATAACTATCTGGGACTTCCCGGCATCAGTGGATTCGATATGGGAATGACGTTCCGGCAGCATGCAGAGAAACTGGGAGCGGAGTTCCTGGAGGCTACGGTACACAGTGTGGAAGAACGAGGCGATTACAAATGCGTCTATGCGGGCAACCAGGAACTGGAGACCCGTACGGTGATCTTTGCCACCGGTGCGGAACATGCCAGATTAGGAGTACCCGGCGAGGAAGAATTGAACGGCATGGGGGTATCCTACTGTGCTACCTGTGACGGTGCCTTTTTCCGGGGCAGAACAGTGGCTGTGGTCGGCGGCGGTGACGTGGCACTGGAAGATGCCATCTATCTGGCAAGAACCTGCGAAAAGGTGTATCTGATCCACAGAAGAGATAGTCTGCGGGGAGCTATGGTATTGCAGGAGGAATTAAAGAGTCTCCCTAATGTGGAGATTCTCTATGACCATGTGGTTACAGAGATCTGTGGCGAGGACATGGTGGAAAAGCTGCGTATCAAAAATGTGAAGACAGAAGCGGAAAAAGATCTGGAGGCAGCAGGCATCTTTATCGCTGTAGGCATCCATCCCAACACGGAACTGCTGCGGGAACTGGTGGCAGTCGGGGAAGACGGTTATATCCCTGCGGATGAGACCGGAGAGACCGGCCGCCCCGGCATTTATGTGGCCGGAGATATCCGTAAGAAACCTCTGCGCCAGGTCGTAACAGCGGTGGCAGACGGTGCCAATGCAGCAGTCAGCGCGGGAAATTACTGCAATCGTTTTCGTTAACAGACACAGATTAGTAATAGATTTATTAAGAAATTCGGAAGAAAACCGAAGAATATTTAAAGAAAAGAGTCACCTTGATGGTGGCTCTTTTTATGTAAAAACACCGCAAACCCGCATGAAATGGGAACTTTTGACAATATTGACAATTAATTCACTATATTGACAAATGGGAGTTCGCGTGATATATTTGTTAACGGATGTAACAAATTCGTAACAAATGATTTGAAAATGTAAAGAAATAAGTTAAGAAATTGAGACAGCTCCAAGAGTTTCAGGAGGATAGAATGGTTCGTAAATCTGTAAAAATTACCGTTTGCACCATGGCAGCGGTTATGGCTTTTTCCGGAATGAATATCACTGCAAATGCAGCAGCATCTTCATCTGTACTGCCCAGCGGCGGTATCGAGCTGACCCTGGCAAAGGGCAACAAGCTGGAGAGCCTTTCCACAGGTACCAACAGCACGAAACAGATTGAAAGCATTATTGAGACTGTGATCCGTGACGATCAGATGGATACCACCCCGGAAGCATCCGAGGAGGAGTCCTTCAAGAATCTGGTAATCGCACAGGTGAATGATTATGTAAATGTAAGAAGCCTGCCCAGTGAGGAAGGTGAGATCGTCGGTAAATTGTATGACGATTCCGTTGGTCTCTTCATTTCCGAAGAGAACGGCTGGTATCAGATTTCTTCCGGTTCCGTAACCGGTTATGTAAAAGCCGAGTACTGTGTGACTGGCGATGAAGCAGTAGAACTTGCCAAGAAGGTAGGAACCCGACTGGCAACCGTTAACACCACCACATTGAAAGTTCGTACCGAGCCTTCGCTGGAAGCATCGGTGCTGGGTCTGGTTCCTCTGGAGGACGATCTGGTAGTATCCGATGAGACCGATGGCTGGGTACAGGTAGATACCGAGGAAGGTCTTGGATGGGTCTCTACAGAATTTGTTTCCCTGCATACGGAATTCGTAGAAGCAGAATCCAAAGAGGAAGAAGCAAAGCGTCTGGCAAAGGAGAAAGAAGAGAGAGAAAGAGCACGTGCCGCAGCGGCAGCCAAGGCAGCCACAAGCAGCAAGAGTTCTGGCTCTTCCAGTAGCGCTCCCGCAGTTACTTATGCGGCCAGCGGAGACAGCGAGATGGGTACCGCAGTTGCCGACTATGCATTACAGTTCGTTGGTAACCCTTATGTATACGGCGGATCCAGCCTGACCAACGGCACCGACTGTTCCGGATTTGTAATGAGTGTATATGCTAACTTCGGTGTAAGTCTGCCTCATTCCTCTTCTGCAGACCGCAGCCAGGGTTCCGCGGTTGACGGACTTGCCAATGCACAGGCAGGGGACCTGATCTGTTACTCCGGCCATGTGGCACTGTATATCGGTAACGGCCAGATCGTTCATGCATCTACCGCCAAGACCGGTATCATCGTATCTAATGCGGATTACAAGAAGGTACTGGCAGTTCGACGGATCTTCTGATTATATAACAGAAAGTACAAGGCACTGTGTGGAAACACACAGTGCTTTTTGTGTATACGATGAGCGAGACTACTCGATTGCACCGTGTCATGTGGTCGGTTTATTTTCCATGTGGACAGGATGCTGTGGGGACAGTGGAACTTAAGTGCCGATAAGGCAAAAAACTATAAGTTGTATAACGAATTGTGCAATTTGTCAAAACATTGTTACGCGATGAAATGGGGATTGACAAAACGGAACTATACAAAGTATACAAAAAAAGTGACACAAACGTAAAAACGACAGAAAAGAAATTTAAATACAAAATAAGTTATCCACATCCAAAATGCCAGAAAATAGGATAAAAGTTACTTATACACCAAGTTATACACATTATCCACAGAAAAACCGGCACTGCAAGAGGGATAAATTTACGAAAAAACAGGAACAAATGTTTTGTGAACATGTAATAAAAATAAAAAAATGACAGGATTTGTCGATTTTAGGGTTGACATACAGAATGTCAAAAACAAGTAAAAAACTTCTTAAATTGTTGCAAAAAGCTGTGCTATTGTGCTATAATGACTATACAATAAATACAAGGGATGCTACATAAAACCTTGTAAATAAATACTTGGAAGGGATGATCAGCATGAAGTTTATTATTGTTGGCAGAAACATCGAAGTTACACCAGGATTAAGAGCAGCAGTGGAGGAAAAGATCGGCAAGCTGGACAAGTATTTCAATCCCGACACAGAAGTACATGTAACATTAAGCGTTGAAAAAGAACGTCAGAAAATTGAGGTGACCATTCCGGTAAAGGGAAGCATTATCCGTTCGGAGCAGGTAAGCAACGATATGTATGTATCCATTGATCTGGTGGAAGAGATCATTGAGAGACAGTTGAAAAAATATAAGAACAAGATCGTTGACAAACAGCAGGCGGCAGCTTCTTTCAGCAAAGCCTATGTAGAGAATGATTACACAGACGATGACGAGATCAAGATCGTTCGTACCAAGAAGTTCGATATCAAGCCCATGTATCCCGAGGATGCCTGCATTCAGATGGAACTGTTGGGACACAACTTCTTCGTATTCTGCAACGCAGAGACAGATCAGGTAAATGTAGTGTACAAGAGAAAGGGCGATACCTACGGACTGATCGAGCCGGAAGTATAAAACCGGACAGAAAATTAAATAAAGACAAATTTACAGCCTGCCGGAGTTTCCGGCAGGCTGTTTTGTTGCATGGGAAATGATATGCCCCGGAGATTTTCGAATTGTCTGAATACCGGAAAAATCAGAAACATAACCTGTAAGGAGGAACTGAGAGCAGGACAGGGAATGGACAGAGAAAAGAGAATGCGGGCATGGATCCGGGCAGAGGTGATGCTTCTGTTTATAATGATGGGAGCATTTCTGCTCCGGGAGACAGGACGGACAGAAAGCATGGAACAGGCGGTGGTCACCGCAACCTCGGCTGCGGGAAAGGATTATATCAAATGGGTGGACTTTACCGTATCCTATGAAGCGCTCTGCCAGGCATATGACTGGGATGTGGATACGTTTGACACGGAACATCATGTGGAGTGGATCCCGCTGCTTGCATATACCGCAGCCAGAACCGGAGGGGAATTTGACAAAAAGGCGCTGAAGATCCTGAATGAGACGGCGGAGAAGCTGGCTGAGGGAGAGGCAGAGATAGAAACTCTCACAAAAGATATGAAATACTATCCGTATTATCTGGAAGCTTACAGCGCGGCGCTGGGAGGACTGGTGGGAGAATACGAGGCAGAGGTGATCGGAGAAGATGGACAGAGCACCTGGCAGAAAAAATACGGATTAAAAGGTTATTGCCCCATTGCGAGAGGATTTGATTATACTCATTATGATGATTTCGGGGCGGGAAGAAGCTACGGATATAAACGAAGGCATCTGGGCCATGACATGATGGGGCTCGTCGGTGTACCTATCATTGCTGTCGAGTCCGGCACTGTGGAAGCCCTGGGCTGGAACCAGTACGGCGGCTGGCGCATTGGTATCCGCAGCTTTGATAATAAGCGCTACTATTACTATGCACATCTGAGGCAGAACTACCCCTATGCGGAAGGACTGGAAGAAGGCAGCGTGGTGACGGCGGGGGATGTGATCGGTTATATGGGACATACCGGTTACAGTACCACAGAAAATGTAAATAATATAGAAGTAACCCATCTGCACTGGGGATTGGAACTGGTCTTTGATGAAGAACAGAAAGAGAGTGACAACGAGATCTGGATCGATGTCTATCCGCTGACCTGTTTTCTGGCAAAACACACGCAGGAAGTGCAGAAAGTAGAGGGAACAAGAGAGTGGATCCGCACTACAAAAATCCGGGAATTCTGATTTCTAAAAATTTCATTTGTTATTTTGTTATTTTTTTGACAAAAGCATTGCAAAACAGATTTCGCTATGTTAAAATGGGGACAGTGAAATGATAAAAAAATAACAATCTACATTTCAGAAAGCAAACCAAACGAAAACAAAAAGTGGAGGACAAACAAATGGCAAAGAAAGTTGTATTAGCAGGCGCTTGCCGTACCGCAATCGGTACCATGGGCGGAACCTTAAGCACAACTCCTGCACCGGAGCTGGGCGCAATCGTTATCAAGGAGGCTCTGAAGAGAGCAGGCGTTGCTCCCGAAGCAGTTGACCAGGTATATATGGGATGTGTAATCCAGGCTGGCCAGGGACAGAACGTAGCACGTCAGGCAGCTATCAAAGCCGGACTTCCCATCGAAGTTCCCGCAGTTACCATGAACGTGGTATGTGGTTCTGGCCTGAACTGTGTGAACCAGGCAGCACAGATGATCATGGCCGGTGATGCAGATATCGTAGTAGCAGGTGGTATGGAGAACATGTCCATGGCTCCTTACGCAATTCCTCAGGGACGTTACGGATATCGTATGGGTAACGCAACCATGGTTGATACCATGATCAAAGATGCACTTTGGGATGCTTTCAATGATTATCATATGATCAAGACCGCAGACAACATCTGCGAAGAGTGGGGACTTACCCGTGAAGAACTGGATGAGTTCGCATTAAAGAGCCAGTTAAAGGCTGAAGAAGCTCAGAAGAACGGCGCCTTCAAGGCAGAGATCGTTCCCGTAGAAGTTAAGAAGAAAAAAGAGACCATCGTATTCGATACCGATGAAGGCCCTCGTCATGGTTCTACCATCGAAGGTCTGGCTAAGCTTCGTGCCATCAATCCCGGTGGATTCGTTACCGCAGGTAACGCTTCCGGTATCAACGACGGTGCAGCAGCTATCGTTGTTATGAGCGAAGAGAAGGCTAAGGAGCTGGGCGTTAAGCCTATGGCTACTTTCGTAGCAGGCGCTCTGGCTGGTGTTCGTCCAGAGGTTATGGGTATCGGTCCTGTAGCTTCTACCAAGAAGGTAATGGCTAAGACCGGTATGAAGATCGAAGACTTCGATATCATCGAGGCTAACGAAGCATTCGCAGCACAGTCCGTAGCAGTTGGTAAGGAACTGGGCATCGATGTAGATAAGCAGCTGAACCCCAACGGTGGTGCTATCGCACTGGGTCATCCCGTAGGAGCTTCCGGATGCCGTATTCTGGTAACTCTGCTGCATGAGATGCAGGCAAGAGGTGCCAAGACCGGTCTGGCTACTCTGTGCATCGGCGGTGGCATGGGCTGCTCCACCATCGTTAAGATCGAGGATTAATTTTATAAATATTCGCTGGGGCGGTAGAATCTCTATCGCCTTAGTGTGGTTTTGAAAACACGAATAGAAATGTGAAATGAGGTAAAAACATGGATTACATTTTGTATGAGCAGAATGGTAATGTGGCAACCATCACCATTAACCGTGAGAAAGCACTGAACGCACTGAATTCTCAGGTGCTGGATGAACTGAACGCCACATTGGATGCAGTAGATCTTGCAACGGTTCGCTGCCTGGTGATCACTGGTGCAGGGGCTAAGTCCTTCGTGGCAGGCGCAGATATCGGAGAGATGAGCAGCCTGACCAAGGCAGAAGGCGAAGCATTCGGTAAGAAGGGTAACGATGTGTTCCGCAAGATTGAAACCTTCCCCATTCCTGTGATCGCAGCTGTCAACGGCTTCGCTCTGGGTGGTGGATGTGAGATCTCCATGAGCTGTGATATCAGAATCTGTTCCGATAACGCAGTATTCGGACAGCCCGAGGTAGGACTGGGAATCACTCCCGGCTTCGGCGGAACCCAGAGACTGGCTCGTCTGGTAGGTGCAGGCATGGCAAAACAGATGATCTACACCGCACGCAATATCAAGGCAGCAGACGCTTACAGAATCGGTCTGGTAAACGAAGTTTACAGCGCAGAAGTAGATGCAGACGGCAATGTGGTAAAGAGTGCACAGGAAGTAATGCTGGCAGCAGCACAGAAGTTGGCAGCCACCATTGCAAAGAATGCTCCCATCGCAGTCCGCAACTGCAAGAAGGCTATTAACGAAGGCCTGGATGCAGATATGGATCAGGCAGTAGTGATCGAAGAGAAGCTGTTCGGTGACTGCTTCGAGACAGAAGATCAGAAGTATGGTATGGCTTTCTTCCTTGACAAGAACAAGGAGAAGGTAAAAGAGCCTTTTCAGAATAAATAGTTATAATAGTTTTTAAAATTAATGATAGAATGTATAGAAAACAGGAGGATTTACCATGAAAGTAGGTATTATCGGTGCAGGTACTATGGGACAGGGCATTGCAAAGGCATTTGCCCAGGTAGACGGATATGAAGTAGCTCTTTGCGATATCAAGCAGGAGTGGGCTGAAGGCGGCAAAGCAAAGATCGTAAAAGGCTATGCAAGACTGGTAGAAAAAGGAAAAATGACCCAGGAAGCAGTTGACGCTATCGTAGCTAAGATCACTCCGGGCCTGAAGGAAGATCTGTGTGCAGACTGCGATCTGATCGTAGAAGCTGCATTTGAGAACATGGAAGTTAAGAAGACCACCTTCGGTGAGCTGGACAAGATCTGCAAGCCCGAGTGTGTATTTGCTTCCAACACTTCCAGCCTTTCCATTACCGAGATCGGCAACGGACTGACCCGTCCTCTGATCGGTATGCACTTCTTCAATCCCGCAGACCGTATGAAGCTGGTTGAGGTAATTGCAGGTGTGAATACTCCCGCAGAGACCGTAGACACCATCAAGAAGATAGCGGAAGAGATCGGCAAGACCCCTGTTCAGGTAAACGAGGCAGCAGGCTTTGTTGTTAACCGTATCCTGATCCCTATGATCAATGAAGCAGCTTTCATCAAGATGGAAGGTGTATCCGATATCGCAGGTATCGACGCAGCTATGAAGCTGGGCGCTAATCATCCCATGGGACCCCTGGAACTGGGCGATTTCGTAGGACTGGATATCTGCCTTGCCATCATGGATGTTCTGTACAACGAGACCGGCGACAGCAAGTATCGTGCATGCCCTCTGATCCGTAAGATGGTACGTGGCGGCAACCTTGGTGTGAAGACGGGCAAGGGCTTCTATGTATACAATGCAGACCGCACCAAGACTCCTGTGGATGCACAGTAGGCAAAAGGTAAAATAACTGTTCGGAGCCGGATACGGCTCTGGACAGTCTAAGTTCATAATTACAACCAAGTATAAATAACAATGGAGGATTAACATCATGGATTTTACATTATCCAAAGAGCATGAGATGGCGAGACAGCTGTTCAAAGAGTTCGCCGAGAACGAAGTAAAACCTCTTGCGCAGGAAGTTGACGAGACCGAAACCTTCCCCAGAGAGACCGTTGAGAAGATGGCTAAGTACGGCTTCATGGGAATTCCCGTTCCCAAGGAGTACGGCGGACAGGGTTGTGATACCCTGACCTACGCTATGTGTGTTGAGGAGCTTTCCAAGGTTTGTGCAACCACCGGCGTTATCGTATCCGCACATACCTCTCTGTGTATCGATCCTATCATGACCTTCGGTACTGAGGATCAGAAGAAGAAATATGTTCCCGATCTGGCAAGCGGCCGTAAGATCGGTGCTTTCGGTCTGACCGAGCCCGGTGCAGGTACCGATGCTCAGGGACAGCAGACTAAGGCTGTATTAGATGGTGACGAGTGGGTCATCAACGGATCCAAGTGCTTCATCACCAACGGTAAAGAAGCTGATGTATATATCGTGATCGCAGTTACCGGTATCGTAGAGAAGAGAGGCAGAAAGATGAAGGAGATTTCTTCCTTTATCGTTGAGAAAGGTACTCCCGGATTTACCTTCGGTACCAAAGAGAAGAAGATGGGTATCAAGGGTTCTTCCACTTACGAGCTGATCTTCACCGACTGCCGTATCCCCAAGGAGAATATGCTTGGTAAGCAGGGACAGGGATTCAAGATCGCAATGCACACTCTGGACGGCGGACGTATCGGTATCGCTTCCCAGGCTCTGGGTATTGCAGAAGGCGCTTTGGAGAGAACCGTTGCTTACACCAAGGAAAGAAAGCAGTTCGGAAAGTCCATTTCCGGATTCCAGAATACACAGTTCCAGCTGGCTGATATGGCTACCAAGGTGGAAGCTGCCAAGATGTTGGTATACAAGGCTGCACGCAAGAAGGACGAGTACAAGACCAATCCTAAGATCTCTTACTCTGTAGAAGCTGCTATGGCTAAGCTGTATGCTGCTGAGGTTGCTATGGAAGTTACTACCAAGGCTGTTCAGCTGCACGGTGGTTACGGTTATATCAGAGAGTACGAAGTTGAACGTATGATGCGTGATGCAAAGATCACCGAGATCTACGAGGGTACTTCCGAAGTTCAGAGAATGGTTATCTCCGCAGATCTGCTGAAATAAGCAAGCAGGCATTTGTCGGAAATTTTATTAGAAAAGTAAGGAGAAAATACAATGAAGATTGTTGTTTGTATTAAGCAGGTGCCCGATACCAAGGGCGGTGTTAAATTCAATCCTGACGGAACTCTTGACAGAGGCGCAATGCTTGCTATCATGAATCCCGATGATAAGGCTGGTCTGGAAGCTGCACTGAAGCTGAAGGACGAGTTCGGCGCAGAAGTTACCGTACTGACCATGGGTCTTCCCAAGGCAGCAGATGCTCTTCGTGAGGCGCTGGCTATGGGCGCTGACAAAGCAATCCTGGTTACCGACAGAGTACTGGGCGGTGCTGATACCTGGGCTACTTCTACTACCATTGCAGGTGCATTGAGAAACCTTGACTATGATCTGATCATTACCGGTCGTCAGGCAATCGATGGTGATACCGCACAGGTTGGTCCTCAGATCGCTGAGCATCTGGGACTTCCCGTAATCTCTTATGCACAGGATATCAAGGTTGAGGGAGACAAGGTGATCGTTCAGAGACAGTATGATGACAGATATCATGTAGTAGAGGCTCAGATGCCCTGCCTGATCACTGCACTGTCCGAACTGAATAAGCCTCGTTATATGACTCCCGGCGGAATCTTCGATGCATGCAAGGCAGAGATCACTACCTGGGGCAGAGCTGATCTGAAAGATGTTGATGACAGCAACCTTGGCCTGAAGGGATCTCCTACCAAGATCGCAAAGGCATCCGATAAGGTTCGTAAGGGCGCAGGTGAGAAGATCGTTCCCGATTCACCTGAAGACGGAGCAGCTTACATTGTGGCTAAATTCAAAGAAAAGCACATCATCTAATATAGGAGGCAAACCATGGTAACCAATAATATTGAAGAATACAAGGGTGTATATGTGTTCGCCCAGCAGGTAGACAATGAGATCAGCGGTATCGCATTGGAGCTGCTCGGCAAAGGTAAAGAGCTGGCTGCAAAGCTGGAGACCGAGGTAACCGCGGTTCTGATCGGTTATAATGTAAAGAATCTGGCAGATAAGCTGGCTGAGTATGGCGCAGATAAGGTAATCCTTGTGGACGATCCCGAACTGGAGACTTACAGAACCGAGCCTTATGCACATGCACTGGCATCTGTTATCGAGAAGTATAAGCCTGAGATCGTTCTGGTAGGTGCAACCGCTATCGGACGTGACCTGGGACCTACCGTTTCCGCAAGAGTTCAGACCGGTCTGACCGCAGACTGTACGGTGCTGGAAATCGGTGATTTCCCTCTCGTTGCTATCCCTGGACAGGAGCAGAAGCACAATCAGCTGCTGATGACCCGTCCTGCATTCGGTGGTAACACCATTGCTACCATCGCCTGCCCTGACAACAGACCTCAGATGGCAACTGTTCGTCCCGGCGTTATGCAGAAGATCGCTCCTATCGCAGGTGCAAAGGCTGTGATCGAAGAGTACAATCCTGGATTTACTCCGAACAACAAATATGTAACCATCAAGGAAGTCGTTAAGGCTGTATCCGATACCGTTGACATCATGGATGCCAAGATCCTGGTATCCGGTGGACGTGGAGTTGGCAGCGCAGAGAACTTCAAGATCCTGGAGGATCTGGCAGAAGTTCTGGGCGGTACCGTATCCTGCTCCCGTGCAGTTGTAGATAACGGCTGGAAGCCCAAGGATCTGCAGGTTGGACAGACCGGTAAGACCGTTCGTCCTCAGATCTACTTCGCAATCGGTATCTCCGGTGCTATTCAGCACGTAGCAGGTATGGAAGAGTCTGATCTTATTGTTGCCATCAATAAGGATGAGACAGCTCCTATCTTCGATGTAGCTGACTACGGTATCGTAGGAGATCTGAACAAGATCGTTCCCGCTCTGACCGAACAGCTGAAGGCTGCAAAGGCTGAGAAGGCAGCGAACTAATTCCGAAGAATAATATATAAGAACTCCGCCTGATTCCCCGGTTTGCCCGGGAGCTGGGCGGAGTTTTTTGCGAAAAAGTAATAAAAGATTCTTATCTTGTACGCTTGCAAGGGTAAGAATTGCATAGTAAAATAAAATAATACTAAGGTTAACAAGAATGTGAGATGATATTTTATGGCAAAACAAAAAGAAGTAAAAACCAACGCCATGCGTATCCTGGAATCCCTGAAGATTCCTTATACCCATCACACCTATGAGTGCGAGGAATTCGTGGATGGGCTTCAGATAGCAGATAAACTGTCCCTGCCCTATGAGCAGGTCTACAAGACGCTGGTCACCGTGGGCAGCAGCAAGAATTATTTTGTATTCGTCATCCCCATTGCGGAGGAACTGGATATGAAAAAAGCAGCGAAATCCGTAGGAGAAAAAAGCGTGGAGATGATCCACGTAAAAGACATCAATGCCATCACCGGCTACATCCGTGGCGGCTGCACAGCCATCGGCATGAAAAAACAGTATGTGACCAGAATTGATGAAAGTGCGAAGACACAGGAAAAAATCTATGTCAGCGGCGGCAGGATCGGCTCTCAGATCCAATTGAAGCCGGATGACCTTGCGAAAGCAGCGAAAGCGGAGTTCGCAGATATTGTCAGACACGAAAATTAATGCATCAAATGTAGCAAAAGGATGCTGAAGATAAAGGAGTACACATGGAAAACCCAAAAAACATCCTCGATTACGATACCATAGCACTGGACGAGGCACAGGATGCGGTGATCATCATAGACCAGACCCTGCTTCCGGGTAAGATCGAACTGATCGCATTACATACGGCACAGGAGATGTGGGATGCTATCTATCTGCTGAAGGTCCGGGGAGCCCCGGCCATCGGTGTAGCGGCAGCACTGGGCATCTACCTGCTGGCGAACCGCATCGAGACGGAAGATTTCGAGGAATTTTATCAGAAATTCACAGAATATAAGCAATATCTGGATTCTTCCAGACCCACCGCAGTTAATCTGTCCTGGGCGCTGAAGCGCATGGATGCTGTGGCTGTAAAGGCTGGCAGAGAAGAGCACAAGACTGTCGCAAAAGTGAAGGAAATCCTGCATGACGAAGCACTGCAGATTCGGGCGGAAGATGTGGAAGTATGTCGAAAAATCGGAGAATTTGGACTGGAACTGGTAAAACCGGGAGATGGTATTCTGACCCACTGTAATGCAGGACAACTTGCAACCGTAAAATACGGTACCGCAACCGCACCGATTTATCTGGGACAGGAGAGAGGTTACAACTTCCATGTATTTGCGGATGAGACCAGACCCCTTTTGCAGGGAGCCAGACTGACAGCATTTGAACTGCATTCCGCAGGCGTGGATGTGACACTGATCTGTGACAATATGTCCGCTTCTGTCATGTCCAAGGGCTGGGTGCAGGCAGTGTTCGTAGGCTGTGACAGAGTGGCAGCCAACGGAGATACTGCGAACAAGATCGGTACCAGCGTGGTGGCAGCAGTGGCAAAACAGTACGGTGTGCCGGTATACATCTGTGCACCGACTTCTACGATTGATATGGCGACTGCCACCGGTGCGGATATCTGCATCGAGCAGCGTAAGGCGGAAGAGGTTACTGAGATGTGGTACAAGGAGCGCGTGGCTCCGGAGGGTGTAAAGGTCTACAATCCGGCATTCGATGTGACGGACCATGAACTGATCGCCGGAATTGTCACGGAATACGGGGTGGCGAGAGCTCCTTATACGGAGAGCCTGAAGGAGATCATGAAACGCAAGGCACAGAGAGGCTGATGGTGTAGATATGAAGCGAAATGTAAGTCTTGCGGAGATATCCGACGGCCGATTATACAAAGCAAATGATATGGTGAAAGCGGATTGCGGTGGTTGCAATGGCTGTTCCCGGTGTTGTCACGGCATGGGCAATTCCATTATCCTGGATCCCTATGATGTTTACCGGATGACTACAGGAATGGGGAAAAGCATGCAGGAGCTATTAGCGGCATCGGTGGAGCTCAACGTGGTGGATGGTGTGATCTTACCGAATCTGAAAATGCAGGGGACCAAGGAAGCCTGCGCTTATTTGGATGAGGAAGGAAGATGTAGCATCCATCCGTACCGGCCTGGAATCTGTCGGCTGTTTCCGCTAGGAAGATATTATGAAAACGGAGGATTTTCCTATTTTCTCCAGACCGGGGAATGTGCGAAGGAGAACCGCAGCAAGATAAAAGTCAGTAAATGGATCGATACTCCGGATCTGACGAGAAACCAGCAATTTACCCTACAATGGCATGACCTGTTACATGCCATGGAAGAGAGACTGACAGGAGAAGACGAAGGGAAACAGCAGGAGGAAAATCTGCTGCTGTTGCGTCTGTTTTATTTATTGCCGTACAAAGGGACAACAGATTTTTATTCACAGTTTACGGAAAGGATGGAATATTGGAATGAACAGATCAGATAAGTTAAGTAAGCTCCCCATCGAAAAGCGGTTACTGAGTGTATTTCGCAGAATTTCTCTATTATTAAGTGCAACAGGTATTATTGCCTGTGTCGCCATGGGAATCGTCAGTTACCAGTATTCCTATGCGTTGCGCCATTACGGTTTCGCACAGGGTGACATCGGTAAGGCGATGATCGTTATCGCGGAGATGCGGAGCGAGACCCGTGCCGCCATCGGCTATGATGACGATACGCTGATCGCTAATGCAAAAAATGCCCATGACATGACGGCGGAACAGCTGGATACCTATATCAGTGCCCTGGAAGATGATATGATCACGGATGAGGGAAGAGCTACCTACCAGCAGATCAAGGATGGCGTAGCTTCTTATCAGCAGATCGAGGCACAGATACTGGAACTGGGAACAGCTTCCGATCCTGCTAAGCGGATGCAGGCACAGCAGATGGCAGGCGAACAGATGGATCCCGTGTTCCAACAGGTCTATGCAGATATGACGAGCCTGTTGGACAGCAGTGTAACGAACGGAAATGCCATGGAAGCCAAGCTGAATGTTTTCCGTGTGGTTATTTTTATCGTAATCCTTCTGATCATCGGAGTAGGCTTTGCAGGATCTGAAAAGGCGGGAAAAAGAATAGCCAAAGGAATCGCCGGACCGCTGAAAGCGCTGGCAGACAGACTGGATGGCTTCGCAGCAGGTGATCTGACATCTGATTTCCCCAAAGTGGAGACAGAGGACGAAATGGCAGCGATGAACCGTGCGGCTACAGCAATGGCGACAAACCTCAGGATGATCATCGAGGATATCAACCAGGCATTAAATGCTATGGCAAACGGCGACTGGACAGTGAAGTTCCGTTATCCTGATCTCTATGTGGGCGATCTGGATGAACTAAAAGAAGCGCTGAGAGATATTAAGTATAAGATGAATGAGGCACTGTACAATGTCAATGAAGTATCCGGACAAGTATCCATGGGTGCCGGAAGTCTGGCAGATGCGGCGCAGTCTCTGGCGGAGGGCGCAACCGAACAGGCAGGAGCCGTACAGGAGCTTCAGGCGACGATTACCAATATTACTTCTATGGTAGACAATACCGCAGAACATACGAAGAATTCCAGCAGACAGGCACAGGAATACTCTGCTAAGGCGGATGAAGGACGTACCGAAATGAATCATCTGATGGAAATCATGGGGCGGATCAACGAGACTTCCGAGAAGATCAGCAACATTATCGGTGAGATTGAAGATATTGCAAGCCAGACCAATCTGCTGTCCCTGAATGCTTCCATTGAAGCGGCCAGAGCCGGAGAAGCAGGCAGAGGCTTTGCTGTTGTGGCAGACCAGATCGGTAAGCTGGCAGAGCAGAGTGCCCAGTCCGCAGTCAATACCAGAAATCTGATCGGCGATACCCTGGAGGAGATCCATGCCGGCAATGAAGCTGTGGATCATGCATCCCAGACCTTAAGTGTTATCGTGGACGGTGTCCGCAAGATCGCACAGGATTCCGAGGAACTGACCCAGATCGCAGATACCCAGGCGGATGCCATGAATCAGGCAGAGAGCGGTGTGAACCAGATTTCCGAGATCGTACAGTCCAATTCTGCGGCAGCAGAAGAGCTCTCTGCTACCAGTGAGGAACTGTTGGCGCAGTCTGAGAATATGACCAATCTTGTAAAACAGTTCAAACTGATCGATGAGGAGAAGATTCAGGCGAGAAAAAAGGAGGTTAAGCATGCCGGTATTTGATTTCAGCAGTACTCCGGAAAATGAAAAGAAGCAGGATCCTATATGCACCTATACAACGTTCCGCTCCAATGAGGGATCAGCCTCTGCGGAGAAACCGATTTTGATTCTGGATAACAGCAGTAAAAAATGGAACCATCATGCCGTAGGTGTATTCGGTAATCAGAGCAAACGGACCAATTTCGAATTTAAAGAGGAAGGCAGCAGCGCTTATGCCGATATTTTACAGATTGATGCCCGTTTTGTCAGTTTGATCCGCTGGCTTGGTGAGAACCACATTAATGTGCGTCTCTCCGGAGAAAACAGGAATGACGGCTATGCAGTATATAAGATCCGTGAGACAGCTTTCGGTGGGGGCACCAAGCTGTCTGCAGAGGATGGATTTTTACAATTCATGATGGAGCGGCTGTTTTTAAGCAGTGCTCCTGCGGAAGAAGAACAGGGCGAGGACGAAGGGGAAGACGGCGATGATATGAAACTTACCAGCCTTCAGAGTATCTCCGATTTCATGACCTGTGCCGGAAGGACCATGCCGGAAAATATCCGCCTGTGGGCCAGAAGAAATCTGGCAGTGGCCAGATCCCATGAGGTGTCTCCGGAAGAGAGAAGACATGCCCAGAGAGCGCTGTCCATCATGATGAACATTCAGTGGAAGGGCAATTACTTCGAAGCCATTGATCCGGTGGAAGCCAGACGGATCCTGGATGAGGAATTGTACGGCATGGAGCGGGTCAAACAGCGTATCATGGAGACCATTATCCAGATCAACCGTACCCACACTTTACCAGCCTATGGTCTGCTTCTGGTGGGACCGGCGGGAACCGGTAAATCTCAGATCGCTTATGCGGTGGCAAGGATCCTGAAATTGCCCTGGACAACATTAGACATGAGTTCCATTAACGATCCGGAGCAGCTGACCGGAAGCTCCAGAATCTATGCCAATGCCAAGCCGGGCATTATCATGGAGGCTTTTTCCATGGCGGGAGAGTCTAATCTGGTATTCATCATCAACGAGCTGGACAAAGCGGCCAGCGGCAAAGGTAACGGCAATCCGGCGGATGTACTGCTTACCTTATTGGATAATCTGGGATTTACGGACAACTATATGGAATGTACCGTGCCGACCTTTGGGGTCTATCCGATTGCAACGGCTAACGATAAGGAGCAGATCAGTGCCCCGTTAATGTCGCGTTTTGCAGTGATCGATATACCGGATTACACACCGGAGGAGAAGAAGATCATTTTCTCCAGATTTGCCTTGCCAAAGGTGCTGAAAAGGATTGGACTGCAGGCAGACGAATGCACACTCACCGAAGAGGGACTGGAGGCGGTGGTGGAGATCTATTCCAACACCAGTGGAATCCGTGATCTCGAGCAGGCGGCGGAGCATCTGGCAGCCAATGCCCTGTATCAGATCGAAGTGGACGGGGTAAAGGAAGTTGTATTTGATGCAGAAAAAGTGAAGAAATTATTTCTATAAGTAATAGAAGCAGGTAGTCGCAGGATGCGGTTGCCTGCTTTTTGTGCAGACTATTATAGAAAAACGAGTAGAGGAGAGGGAACATGGCAAAGAAAGTATTAGTGATCACGGATGCACAGAACGAATTCATCACCGGAGCACTGGGCAACAAGGAGTGCGAGGCAGCGGTAAAAAATATCATTGCTGCAGCCGAAAGCGGGGAATACTATAAGGTGATCTTTACAAAGGATACCCATACGGCGGATTATCTGCACACCCAGGAAGGAAAGCGTCTGCCCGTTCTGCACGGACAGGAAGGTACAGAAGGATATAAGATCCATCAGGATATCGTGAAGGCGGTACAGGAGCATTATGCACCGGAACAGATCCTTACGGTGAAAAAGCCAACCTTTGGCAGTCCGGAATTCGGAAAACTATTAAAAACCATCTGGGAAGAGGTGACGGCAGCAGGAGAGGCAGCAGAGGGTGAATATCCCATGGAAGTGGACTTTACCGGATTCTGTACCGGAATCTGTGTGTTAAGCAATGTAGTCATGGCAAAGGCATTTGTACCGGAAGCGAGAGTGTGTGTCATTGAGAAGGCCTGTGCCTGTGTGACTCCGCAGACCCACCAGACGGCGATTGCTGCCATGGGACCGATCCAGGTGGATGTGATTTAGAGAACATATCCTATTTACATAGCTGTGAATCTAAGAGAGAAAGAGGAAAAATCATGACATTACCACAGATCATCAACAGTTTACTGGAAAACGATATGTATAAGTTCTCCATGGGACAGTGCATTTACCACCAGTTCAGCGCGTATAAGACTACATGGACGTTTAAATGCAGGAATACAGATGTATTTTTTACAACGGAGATGGTGGAAGAGATCAAGGCGCAGATCCGGGCCTATTGTGACTTACGTTTTACGGAAGAGGAACTGGCTTATCTGGAGAACGTAAAATGGATCAAGGGTTCCTATGTGGATTTTTTACGTTTGTGGCAGCCCAGATACGAGGATTTTGAGATCGGCACGGAGGCGAACTGCGGTCTGACCATCGAGACCAAGGGCTCCTGGCTGAATACTTCTATGTATGAGATTCCGACGCTGGCTATTGTTAATGAAGTATTTTTCCGGATGAATTATGATTATAACAGACTGTATGCCTCCTTCCGGGAGCGTCTGGCAGACAAGCTACAGAAGCTGGTGGACGGAACGTATTGCCTTGGAAATTTCAGTGAATTCGGTCTGAGACGCCGTCTCTCTGCAGAGGCACAGGAACTGGCAGTACAGGAGCTGGTGGGGCATAATAAGGATTATAAGGACTCCGCCTGCATTGGTACCTCCAATGTCTATCTGGCGAAAAAATGGAATGTGACACCGGTGGGTACCATGGCGCATGAATGGATCATGTGTACCGGACAGGGCAATCACAAGCACAATCCGGCGTATTCTAACTGGTATGCCCTGGATGCCTGGGTGAAGGAGTATGGTGTATTAAACGGCATCGCCCTGACGGACACCATCACCACAGATTGTTTCCTGAAGGATTTCCAGCTGACCTATTCCACCCTGTTTTCCGGAGTGCGGCATGACAGCGGGGATCCCTTTGCCTGGGGCGAGAAGCTGATCGCCCATTATGAATCCCTGGGAATTGATCCGAAGCGCAAGACCCTGCTGTTCAGTGACAGTCTGGACTTTGCACGGGCGGATGAACTGCGTAAGGCATTCCGGGACCGGGTGACCGTGGCTTTCGGTATCGGAACCTATATTGCCAATGATACCTGCGAGGAACCGCTGAATATTGTCATGAAGACCACTGCCTGCAACGGCATGGATGTGGCAAAGATCTCCGATACTCCCGGCAAGGAAATGTGTAAGAATGCGGATTACGTGGATTATCTCACCAGATGTATCAGATGGAGACTGGAACATGACAGATAGGAAGCAGCAGAAAATCAGAAACGGCGGGAATACAGCATGGATGAAAAAAACAGAATAGAAAACAGAATCGGTGTGCTGGATGGAATCCGTGCCATGGCCATCGGGATGGTAGTGTGGTTTCATTTCTGGCAGCAGACATGGCTGACACCGTATCTTCGGATTCCAACAGAGTACACAAAATATATTGGAATCACAGAGATCAACCTTGCCGGATGGGTCAGGTATGGATTTATTTTTGTGGATATGATGATCCTGCTCAGCGCATTCTGCAATTTTTATCCTTATGCAAGATCTATTGTTCTGGGAGAGGACTGGCCGGATACGAAGACATTTTACAGAAAGAGGGCAGCAAGAATACTGCCTTCTTACTATTTTATGTTGGCGATCGATCTGTTTTTCTATATTTTACCGGGACATAAATATCGGAATGTGGGAGCATTGTGCAAAGATATTGTGACACATGTATTTTGCGTTGCACCAAATTGGTCGGACACTTATATATTCACATCTTTTAACGGCGTGTTATGGACGGTACAGATGGAAGTGATCTATTATCTGCTGCTGCCGTGGATCGCAAGATTGTTCCGCAAGTGGGCCTTTGCCACTTATAGTGTGATGTTGATGATTTCCGTTACAAGTACCGCGGTAATTCTGAACTGTTTTGCGGGAAAAGAGAGAAATTATGGAAATAATATTCTGACGTTTATGGGAATCTATGCCAATGGCATGCTTTGCTGCATCCTGTATGTCATGTGGAAGAAATATGTGACAGAAAATAAATACTCGCGGCTGGCAGGAACAGTGATCTCTGTTTTGTGTATTTTTCTGATGAACGGGATGATTCATAAATACGACGGGGATGTGAATCTGCAGGCAGTTCAGCTGCAGAGCCGGCTGGTGCAGTCGTTTCTGTTTGCATTGTTCCTTTTCAGTACGGCCTGTGCGGGAGAATATTATCAGAAACTATATTCCAACCGGGTGGCATCACTTTTTTGCAAATTTTCCTATAATCTGTATCTCTGGCATCAGATGATTGCCGTCTGGCTGAAAGAAAAAAGAATTCCTTATTGGAGCGGGGATACGCCGCCAAATATGACAGGTGACCGTGTATGGCAGTGGAAATATCAGATACTGATTATCGTGGTGTCTGCGGCGGTGGCGGTAGCGGTTACTCTGATTGTGGAAATTCCTGCGGCCCGATATCTGCTGAAAGACAGGGACAGCCATAAGGAAGAAGGAAAACAGCATGACAGGATATGAACATATTGAGCACACGTTTGCACCGGTGTACGATGCGGATTCGCTGGTGCTGATCCTGGGAACATTGCCCTCGGTGAAATCCCGGGAGAACCATTTTTATTACGGACATAAGCAGAATCGTTTTTGGAAAGTGATGGCAGATCTGTGCGGGGAACCGGTGCCGGAGACCATAGAGGAGAAAAAGAAAATGCTACTGGCTCATCACATTGCCGTCTGGGATGTAATCCAGAGCTGCGATATTAAGGGATCCAGCGACAGTAGCATCCGCAATGTGGAGCCGACGGATATTCGAGGGATTCTGGCGGAATCACAGATCACGCGGATCTATGCCAACGGTAACAAAGCAGGAGAGCTTTATCGAAAATATCAGCTGCCCCTGACCGGCATAGAAGCCGCGGTGCTGCCCTCCACCAGCCCGGCCAATGCGGCATGGAGGCTGGAGAGTTTGTGCGAAGTGTGGCGGGAGACGATAGTACTTTTATAATTTTTGAAAAAACGACAAAAAATGAAAGTACTATTGACAATTCATGAGATGTTTTATATAATTTATGAAATGATACCAAAGGTATCAAAAGCAAAAGGGGATTATCGTATAGAAGAGACCGCGCATCTAATAAGGATGCGCGGTCTGTTTTTATATATGGCATATAGTAAAATATAATTTAGTAAATCATGATTGACTAAATTATAAATTAGCATTATGGTAAGGATGCGGAAATGGAGGGCAAGGGAAACTTGTAGATAGCGGAGAAAGGCCTGGTAATATAAATTGAGCAAGGAAAATGTGGATATAAAATGTGAATTGATACCCTATGATGGGTTTATCGGCTCAAAAGAATTTGATTTTGATAAAGCCATTTATGATTTGAATAGTCAGATTGAATTATTATCAAGCCAGGCGGATAACTTGGATTATGTTGTCGCAATTGCAAGTGGTATTGCTTGTGGCCTATTGGACATTCTTTGGGTCGGAGAGTTTGATCTGACGAATGGACGCAGTATTGCCAGTGATAAAGTGGATGCCTTCGTAAAAAAGACAGCAGAAATGTTTGAGGGCGAGAAATTTGATGATGTAAAATCCGCAGTGAAAGCGTTGGAGAAACGATTCCCAATTCCGAGTGATGGAAATACACCTGATTTCGGTGGTGGACTGCAACATCATCTGAGAGATTTTGCTCACCATCCAACAATTGTAGGTTTGGCATTCTCTTTATTAACGCAGTTTACGGAAAAATCATATGGAACAGATGTTAACGGGGTATTCCTTGTTGTTGATGTTCCGGAAAAAAGCAAGCCTTTCATTGGAAAGGATGTACCGCAGAAGATTTTAATGGGAACTATAACATGGTTCTTCCATCTTGTAAGTGATGTTGCTGGGTCAAGCAGCACGGCGGGTGTTACCGGTGGTACGGGAATTCCTGGACCAATCCTTGCTTTGGCAAAGGAGATTTCGGCAATACTGTTTTTCAAGGATATAAAGGTCGATGATGATATGTCATTGTCTCTCTTTCTTTCAAAGTTGTTTAACGGTACGCTTATGATGCAGCGTGATGAAAATGGACAGATTATCAAGGAGTCCGTTGTTAAATTTGATTTGCGTGGCGAACTTGGTGTTGCTGTGGAATTATGCAAACAGGCTGTTCCGGTAATTGCTAACGAGTGCATTGTGCGTGCATTTTATTTTATAAGACGACTTGCAATGGCAATGAAAGAAAAATGTGTGAGTTGCCTTGCAGACATGAAGAAGATTGACTGGAATTCTGTTAAGCCCGCAAACAACCCGACCATTGCACGTATGCTGACTGTTTCAACGGGGGTATTTACTGCACTTGATATGGGTGAGGCAATTGCAACACAAAAATATTGGGTATCCATTAATTATGTAGGTGTGGGAAGATTTGCGGTTGCTATCGGTTCTGATGTGAGTTGGGGACTTAAGGCTCGAAATGTTAAAAAGGTTCGAGATGTGTATGAGAATATAAAGCAGCAGACATTCAGAAAGGCCGATGCAGATATCTATAAAAGAATAGGAGCAGACATGGATATACAGATGGATAAACTCGGTCTTTCGTTGGAGCAGACAGAGATACTTTATAACCTTGAATATTACAAAACACTCAATGATATAGAGCGTACCAACATTCCTATAACCAGAGAAGGCGTTAAAGAACTGAAAACTACATGGCTTCAAGACTGGGCGAAGTTTATCTCTGATGGTTTTGAGAGTTTTACACAGGTTCCTGGAGCGAAAATGCATTGGTACACTATGGATGAATTGCAACAGTGCATTGCCGGACAAAATCCTAATGAACCGTGGTATCGATTAATTCTTCTTGAAGCAATGTTGTTTGAACCGTATTATCCGCTTGGAATGGAGAAGGATAAAAAAGGTAATGATGTACCGTGCAAAAAATACAAGCATCTGAACAATCCGATTAACGGTTTCAAAAAAAGCGAAGGTGACCGATTCCTAAACGAGCAATTTACGGGCAAGTATTGTGAAAAAGAATATGTAAAACGATTGCGTAAGTCTTATGACAAGCGAATGAATGAACTTAATGAGGTCCTTAAGACTGTGATTACGTCTCTGTCCATCACTGCGGTTATCTCAATAGTTACTGTTGCAACTGCGGGTGCCTTTGCGGGACCGATTGCTGTGGCATTGGTAGGCTCAAATTTTGCCGGGCTTAGTGGGGCAGCATTGACCAGCGCCTGTCTTGCATATCTTGGTGGAGGTGCTATAGCAGCAGGCGGTGCTGGAATGCTTGGTGGAACAATTGCTATCGTTGGCGGCGGAGCTGCACTTGGAATAGGGGTTGGTGCCGGAGTCGGTGGTGCTGTTGGTTCAGCAGGACTTTTAGGTAAGAAAAATACCATTATGCAATCGGCAAAATTGCTCACTTCTGTACGAGAAATTTTCCTTAATGATGAACACGATGTCGAGTTTTCTAACAGCGTGTATGAGCAATATCTTCAGAATATTACTGAAGTCGAAAAGGGTCTTGTGGAACTCAGATTAAAGAAAGATGTTGCAAAGGGCAAAGAGAAAAAAACCATTGCAGAATCTATAAAAAAGGCAGAAGAATCTGTGGAAGCAATGAAAGTTGCCCGAAAGAATATGCTCAAGTACAACAGCTCTTTTGCGGAAGGAAAAATACCATTATGCAATCGGCAAAATTGCTCACTTCTGTACGAGAAATTTTCCTTAATGATGAACACGATGTCGAGTTTTCTAACAGCGTGTATGAGCAATATCTTCAGAATATTACTGAAGTCGAAAAGGGTCTTGTGGAACTCAGATTAAAGAAAGATGTTGCAAAGGGCAAAGAGAAAAAAACCATTGCAGAATCTATAAAAAAGGCAGAAGAATCTGTGGAAGCAATGAAAGTTGCCCGAAAGAATATGCTCAAGTACAACAGCTCTTTTGCGGAAGGCTTGCAGGTACAACGATAAATTGCATTGAGAAATGGGGTGGATAATAACACTGAAATCGAGGTGAGAACATGGCAAAGAAGAATAACGGAAAAGATTTTCTGTTTTCTGATGACTGCGGATTTATAAATGGTGATGATGAGGGTGGAGAGTCTTATCGATATTCTGATGGAAGTGGATACTATCACGGTGCTGATGGAAGCGAAGGATACATTTATTCTGATTTGACATTCATTTTGTTGGGAACAAATATGGACCTTGCAGAAAAGAAAAATGATGTGATGAAGATGCATGCTGACAGGAAACAGCCAACAGCAGATAAAAAGAAAGAAGCGGTGATTTAGCCGCTTCATATGTAACAAGCAGGAAAGCGGCCAATTTAGGCTGTTTCAGAATGTAGACAAAGAACGTATTAACAATCAAAAATGGTATATTTAAAGAAGGATGCCAATGCTCTACCTATATATTCGATTATTTCTAATATAAGGGATACAAAGAAAAATCATAAACAACAAAATATGAGAAGGTATTACGTTCCGTTTAAATATGATTTGGAGTTTGTTTTATCTGCAATTACTATGCACAATTTGAAGGATAAAGAAATGTATGCCCGTATTAAATTTTCTGTAGATATAAATAAAATTCTGAAAGAAAAAAGGAAAAAAGATGTAAGTGAGATAGATAATTTGTTAACAGATATTTTTACAAATTACTATAAAATTGAGATTTTGGAACAAAAAATAAAAGTAGTATTAAGTAAAGGGACTTTTATCGGAAGAGGAGTATGCTTCGGCAAGGGAGAGTACCTTAAATGCCCATTATACAAGCTACAGGAAGCGGTCAGCCATATTGACGGAGAGATAGAAGCGGTGGAGCTGGATGAGCTGGCAGATGAGCTTGCGGATGCCACCATTCCGGCGGACCCGGATGTCAAGAATTACAGCTACACTCTTGTGGACGATAGGGTGTATTACCGTGAAAATTCCATTATGAAGCCTGTGGATATGTCCGATTCCATGCAGGAACGTATCAAGGGCATGGTGGGTATCCGAAATTGTACGCAGGAGCTTATCAATCTGCAATTAGAAGAATATCCGGATACGGTAATCAAGGAAAAGCAGGCGGAGTTAAACAGTTTATATGATGCTTTTTCCAAGAAACACGGTCTAATCAATTCGCAGACCAACAAAAGAGCATTTAATCAGGACAGCAGCTATTGTCTGTTGTGTTCTCTTGAAAAATTGGACGATGAGGGCAATTTCAAGGGCAAAGCGGATATGTTCACGAAGCGTACCATTAAAAAGGCAGAGGTTGTCACAAGTGTGGATACGGCAAGTGAAGCATTGGCAGTATCCTTGTCGGAAAAAGCAAGGGTTGACCTCGATTACATGGCAGAGCTGACCGGAAAAGATGTGGATACGGTAAAGGAGGAGCTGACAGGAATTATATTTCAGAACCCATTGATGGATAAATGGGAAACAGCGGATGAGTATCTGAGTGGAAATGTCCGTGACAAGCTGGAAACAGCAAAGGTCTATGCAGAGAGCCACCCGGAATACGCCGTGAATGTGCAGGCACTTACACAGGTACAGCCGAAGGAACTGGATGCTAGCGAGATTGAGGTGCATGTCGGTGCCACATGGATTGCCCCGAAGTATATTGAGGATTTTATGAGGGAGACCTTTGAAAAGCCGCAGCATTTGTTAGACAGGAATGTCGTAGGAGTCCAGTATTCCGATGTGACAGGACAGTGGAACATAAAGGGCAAAAATGCGGACTATGGAAATTCCCTTGTAAATATGACCTACGGTACAAGCCGGAGAAATGCCTATACCATTCTGGAGGATTCCCTTAATTTAAAGGACAGCCGTGTTTTCGATACCATAGAGGAGGACGGCAAAGAAAAGAGAGTCCTGAATAAGAAAGAAACCACCATTGCATCACAGAAGCAGGAAGCCATAAGGGAAGCATTTAAGGACTGGGTGTTCCGTGATCCGGAACGCAGACTGGTACTTGTGGCAAAATACAACCAGCTTTTCAATTCAACAAGACCAAGGGAATATGACGGTTCACATCTGAAATTCCCCGGCATGACACCGGATATTGAGTTGAAGACCCACCAGAAAAATGCGGTGGCTCATGTACTTTACGGAGATAATACCCTGCTTGCCCATTGTGTGGGAGCCGGAAAGACTTTTGAAATGACAGCGGCAGCCATGGAGAGCAAGCGTCTGGGATTATGTCAAAAGAGTCTGTTTGTGGTTCCGAACCATTTGACGGAGCAGTGGGCAAGTGATTTTTTGCGGTTATATCCCGGAGCCAATATCCTTGCTGCAACAAAGAAAGACTTTGAGCCTGCCAACCGTAAGAAATTCTGTTCCAGAATAGCCACGGGAGATTATGATGCGGTTATTATCGGGCATAGTCAGTTTGAGAAAATTCCGCTTTCACAGGAAAGACAGGTAGCCATTATTGAAAGGTAGATTGATGAGATAGAGCTTGCCATTGCACAGGCAAAAGCCGACAACGGAGAACGCTACACCATTAAGCACATGGAGAAATCAAGAAAATCACTTCTTACAAGGCTTGAAAAGCTGAATGATGCATCAAGGAAAGATAATGTAGTGACTTTTGAGCAGCTTGGCGTGGACAGGCTTTTCGTAGATGAGAGCCATAATTACAAAAATCTGTTCCTCTATACCAAGATGCGAAATGTGGCAGGAATTGCACAATCAGAGGCACAGAAGTCCTCGGATATGTTTGCAAAGTGTCAGTATTTAGACGAGTTGACAGGCGGTAAGGGTGTGACTTTTGCGACGGGTACACCAATTTCAAACAGTATGACGGAGCTTTACACCAATATGCGTTATCTCCAGTATGGCACGCTCCAAAAGCTGGGACTGGGACATTTTG
>NZ_JBKVQF010000028.1:0-38275 GCF_046969025.1 Waltera sp.
TGACGCACGGTGGTGTGAGAGGACGGCGGTTAGTCACCGCCTCCTACTCGATTATACGAAATAGTTGCGTAGAATCTCAGGATGACTGTCTTTTCCGTAAGACAGCCCGTTCTTTTTTTATAATATATTGTTCCAGTCCCGGAACCGGATTGTTGAGACGGCAGCCGTAGAGAAACAGCCCGTTTTCCAGTTCCTGTATCCGTGCAACCAGTCCATAGAGATGGAAGTTGAAGTTTTCGGCGGTTTCATCCATATGATCATTCAAGACGGCATGGACGGTCTGATTGACCTCCAGTTTTAAATCTTCTTTGCTGACCACGGAAAAGCCGTTGTAGCTGATGTCCTTGATGATGGCATCGTGGGCGGCACGGTTTAGGCCGCATTGGACAGCAGTTTCGATGCCGACATAGCAACGGTAGCTTTGCCGGCGGTTATAGGTTTTGCTTCCGGCGATGGAGGAGACAGTATAGCACAGTGTTCCATCGGAAAGCTTAACTACATTGGTAGTAACGTTTTTGAACAGCTGCGGTTTATCCTCCGGAAGTGTGACAATGAGATCTACGACGAGTCCTTTTCCACGGAAAGAGATAATTTTATCATCAGTAAACACACCCTGCGCCAGCAAAGTGTGCCTGCGAGGATATACCTCCAGAATTTTGGATTCAAATTGAAGCTGCTCGGTATTAAGATTGATCAAAAAGCTAAGGGATAACCCTGCTGTCAAGTCATCGATCTGCATAAGTCTGGTGATCTCCTATCTTTACAAAATCATTTAATTCACCATTTTTGCATTGGGATAGATGCGTTCCATCCGTGCATCCGGATAATGCGTATCTAAAAATTGTTCCAGTCCGTTAAGCTCTGTTGTTTCCACGGAATAGGAAGCACCGTTGCGCTCCGTATATCTGGCCAGCGCCAGTGCGGAGATCAACATGTTCACAATCATAAATACAATCAAAATATTGCAGACAATTGTGCCGGTTCTTTTCGGAATCTTTTCAATACAGCCGGAAAGCTTCGGATAGATCAGTTTCAGCCATACCACAGCGGCAATTCCCCAAAAGAAGCAGTACAAGAGGTTGATACGGCCGCCTAAGTTAAAGGCAAATCCGCTGTAGTCCCAGAAAATCGTGCCGAAGACCATTTCCGTGAAGACACTGCAGATATATTCGTAAGCACCGCCCAGCAGGGTACCTGCCAGAAAAATAGTACTGTCGCTCTTGTTGCGGTAACGGTAGAGCAGCAGGGTAAGGAAGGCACAGCCCAAACCCCAGACAATACTGAAAGGCCCGTAGATGACACTGCTGCGGCTCATCCATACACCGGCGGTGACACGGCAGAAGATCGTCTCTGTAATGTCGCCTAAAAAAGCACCGATGAAAAAGAGGGAAAACAATTTATAAAAGCAGCAGCCCTCAGCAAAAATGGTGGACTTCTTATGTTCGGCTCTGGCCTTTACCAGAGCATCCAGGCTGATAGAAGGATATGATTTCTGCAGTCGCTTCTGTATATGTCTTGTCAGGGCATTTTCCAGAAAACGGGAAGTCTGGCCCAGCCCTTCTGTAATCTGATCCAGGCGGGCGGTCTGCTTTTCCAGAGAGGCCTCCACCCGGTGCTTTGCCTGTACCTGTAGGCTTAAAGTAGATAAAGCGGAACCAACGGCATCCAACAGGAGCAGCCCGCCCAGCACCAACAGAAGTACAACGGAAAGCAAGTGCGGAATGCGGTCAAAAAGTCCGCATAATAACGGATCTGCAAACATTACCGTCACAACACTTAAAGCACCCCACAGCAGGGAAAAAGGCAGGCAGATGTAGCCACCTACGTTGTAGCGGAAACGGGAGTAATCCCACAGTTTTTTCTTATAGACTTTCTCGAAAAACATTCCCGTGAAATATTCCAGCAGGGAAGCCAGAACAAAACCACCCAGGAACAGGAAAAACGGGTCTTCCGTTAGTTCCGGCAGGAAAATCTCGAACAATATGGCACCAAAACCGTAGATCGGGCATAGGGGACCCGCTACGAATCCGCGGTTAACGAATTTCCGATGCTGCACCGCAGCAGCACATACCTCAATACACCATCCAATAAAGGAATAGAAGAAAAACAACCAGAACAGGCATAACCAGGTTATTGTCATAGGGGCACCTCTTTCGTCGAAGAATGTCGAATATTGTCTTGTTCCATCATATCACAACGGCATGATAGAAACCATGACTAAATTACAATGTTGGAAAAATGTACAAAATGGTGATAAAAACTGTTGGAAAAGTGTACGAAGCCATCGACATATTCTTCGGTAGGCTCTACACGGTAATTTCCCTGCCCTATCTGAACTAAGATCTCGGAAATCTCGGCGATATGATTTATCTCCTCCCATTCATTGTCTGTTAGACCGTCCTGCTGCAGACTTTCCCAGGCAATGTCACAATTCTTGTCCTCGTGTAATTCCTTCATATTGTTGTAATAGGTCTTATCTCCGGTGACGGCATAAGGCTGTACGGCAGCGGTCAGCGTTTTGGAACCCAGACGGTATTGGTTCATATACATGGTAGCTTCCAGCTGTTGAGAATTGATCCGGCTCAGATATAGATTGGATCCCACGAACAGGATCATCATGACGGTACTGATGATCAGTATCCGATAGGTAGACCTTGTTAAAAAATATAAAAAAAGCGTAAAATTATTTTGAGAACCACCGGTGATGGCTTGCACCCTATACAGGAAGATGGTACTATAAAACATAAGAGGCATGATTCGGAAAAGAGAAGATAACGGTAAAAATAACGATAAATAAAGAACCAGGGGTGGTTACATGAAAAAAAGAATAGTTGCCGTGACTTGTGTGCTGATGTTTTGTCTGGGGTTGATCGGATGTGGGACTGAACGAGCCGACAAAACGCAGCAACTGATCCGGGGTGCGGCACCGGGGTATAATGACGGTCTCATCCGGGTGGGGATGATCCAGACGGGAAAAGAGTCTGACTGGAGAGATGCCAATACCAATGATTATCTGAATACGTTCACCAAAGAAAGAGGCTACGATCTGATCTATATCGACGGCAATTCCAGTTCGGAGCGCCAGGTAAAAGCCATGTACGATCTGATCCAGCAGAAAGTAGATTATATTATCCTGCAGCCCATCGTGGAGACCGGATGGGAGGATGCCATACATGCCGCAAAGGAAGCTGGGATACCGGTCATCGTAGCGGATCGTAAAATCGCTGTGGATGAAACGGAATACGTGTCCTGGATTGGTTCGGATTTTGAAGAGGAAGGCCGGAAAGCTGTAACGTGGCTGGATCAGTATTTAACAGAGCAGGGACGGGAAAACGAGACAATCCACATTGTCCTGCTGGAAGGAACTGAAGGAGCTACCGCTGCCATCGGAAGAACGAACGGTATTTTACATGGAGTGGAGGAACATCCGAACTGGACTATCGTAGACAGGGGATGTGCCAATTTCACTCAGGGAGAAGGCCAGACCTATATGGAAAATCTGCTCAGCGAAGGAACGGTAAAGGATATTGATGTTATCATTTCGGAAAATGATAACATGATCTTTGGTGCCATGAAGGCACTGGACCGGAACGGCAAGAGCTATGGGCCTGAGGGAGACATCATTATGATCTCCTTTGACGCTTTGCACGAAAGCTTTGAAAATATGATGGCGGGGAAATTACATGCCACCGTGGAGTGTAATCCGCTGCTGGCATCCACTGTGGAGACGGTCATAGAAGAACTGGAAGCCGGCAGAGAGGTGGACAAGATCTATAACACTGAGGAAAACATCTATACCTATGAAAATGCAGCCGACTATATAGATCAGAGAAAGTATTGATTTCCGAGGATTACGAATGAAAAAATCATTAAAGTATAAAATCGTTCTGGCTATTGTTATCATCGTATGCATTATGGACGTGAGCTTCATATTTGTAAACTACGTCAATTATATGAATGTCAATCGGAATTACACAGATTCTCTGGCGCAGACTGTGGCGAATACCTGCAGACTGGTGGTAGACGGAGACAGCGTAACGGGCTATCTGGACAACAGACGGAGAAATACGGCGTATTACGAGGTATGGAATAAACTGATTGACTATCGCAACACCAGTGAAAATGTATTGCAGATCAGCGTGGTCAATTTCAGGGATGGTGGAGGCTGTTATGTGTATGACACAGATCTGACAGAAAACGGAGCATTTTTAGGAGATATACGCCCCTATGATGAGGTACAGAATGCTATAAAAGACGAGTTGATCGCATGTGAGAAAATAGAACCGTTAGAGTATAACGGAAGAAGCGATTACTACATTCCGCTGAATTCCTCATACAATATTCCGGTGGCTTATATTATCGTAGGAATTTCCACAGAAAATGTCAGAAGGGAGCAATTGACTTATTTAGGGTATATTACCATCATTGTTACATCGATTACGGTGCTTTTCGGAGTCTTTATGATCTGGTTTATGCAGCACAATGTGCTGGGACCGTTAAATGCCATGTCCAAGGCGGCTTCCAGCTATTCTATTGCCATTTTGCGGGATGGTAAGGAATCTCCCATCAGCCGGATGAACATCAGAACCGGAGATGAACTGGAACGGCTGTGTGAATCCATGAAGAAAATGGAGCATGATATCATTGCGTCCAGTTCCCAGCTGGCTATTGCCGATTGGAACAGCAATCATGACAGCATGACGCAGCTCTACAACAAGAGACACTACAAAGAACAGTTAAAAGAACTGCAGAATGACTGTACCATCGGTGTAATTTATTTCGACATTGACAATTTGAAACGCATGAATGATACCTTCGGACATGAAAAAGGTGATGCTGTGATCCTGAAAGCAGCGGAATTTATCCGGAGGTATCTCACGGAGCAGGCAAGCGGATTCCGTATCGGCGGAGATGAATTTGTAATGCTGATCAGAGATTGTACGGAAGAAAAAGTACAGGAACTGGTAAGTACCATGCGTGGAGATGAGAAAGGAAATTTATCGGATGTAACAGCAGAGTTTTACTGCCGTCTTGCAATCGGCGGAGCCTTTCGCAAGACAGCAGAAACTCTGGAAGAAACCATAAAACGGGCAGATGATGAAATGTACAAGAATAAACATTCCGTGAGAAAAGCCTGAAATTTCAGGCTTTACTGAATAGTCAGCCGGAAGCTGGCATCGTTGCCCTTCAGCCGGATCCGGTACAGATCATGATCCCATGCCGTTTTCAGGCGTGCGTCCGTGATCGGTAAAGTTTCTATGGCAAGCAGATCAGCCCCTTCGAAGGAGGCAGATGCTTCTCCGATGGAGAGTTTACCGTCAGAAAGAATAACAGGTTTTTCATAAGTAATAAAATTAAGAATAACATCTTGTGCATTTGTATGGTCTTCCAATACGACAGTGTTGGAAGACTTTTTTAATGTCACCCTGCGGACATAAGTCAGATCCGGCACAATAGCCTGTGCGGCAGGATAGGCGGCAGCCAGTTCCATGGAAATAGAAGGTTCGGCTCCGGTCAGCTCCGTCACCACTTTTTCCGCACGGTATTCCGCACCGTCCTTCTGATCCGTACCGCAGATTGTAGGCAGGTTGTGATACCCTGACTGCATGGTCCAGATCTCGTAACGTCTGGGAGAGAAGGTCTTCCGGGTGTAGGTCTCCACACCGATATCCGCCAGAATGGGCAGTCCATTTTTGTATAAGGTGATGCTGCCGGTATCATTGTGGTTGTGGCTGTCGGCATTGTCTCCGGCTTTGACTGCCAGATCCAGAGTATCGGAATGCACGAGGAACAGCCCTACGCTGGGATAATAGACATCCCGGTGGGAAAGCGTTCCGGAAGTGTCCTGTTTCATCAATTCCTCATAATGAAATACGGTCTGCATGCGATAGAACAGATTCCCACCGTTCACTTCATCTGTGACAAGCTGACCCTGTCCCGCCTGGAAATCTTTTGCGGCGAACAGGCAGAGATCCTCCTGCCCGGTGGCCTTGCCAAAGAGATATTCCCGTACTCCGGCACGGCCGGCTATAGGAGAGCAGTCAGCAAAATTAAAATAGTATTTATCATTCACATGCACGTTCAGAATATAGGATGCAATATTTTTCACCTTATCCCACCGGAACAGAGTGTCGAAATGACCGTCGGTAACCGTGTTCAGCACAGTCATGGCACCGTATAGACATAGTCCCGCATGGCGATAATATTGGGCACCCTCCTCGCAACAGCCGTCATTGCCGTAATCCTTGAGAAAATAATCACAGCTTTCAGCGGCCTTATGCAGAATCGCCTGCAATGTGACAACTGTGTCAGACGTATTCTCTGGCAGGAACAACGGAGCATTTCCGCAGAATGTGCGCAACGGAGCGGACAACCGAGAGGACATTTCCACACTCCAGGGCATCAGGAACGTGGTCAGCAGTACATTCTGTGTACACCATACGGTCCAGTTGCACATAGGCTCATCGTCATGTCCCATCCACCAGAAATGTGCGGTCAGATAGGGCAGCAGGATCCGGCGCTTCAGATTGTCCTCGATGCAGGTCAGGATAAAAGGGCTGACAGCGTTGAATTCTTCTTCCAGCAGATAAGCCGCACAGGCAAGCAAAGCTCCGGTCTCGCAGGCGAACAGATCCATGACGGGTCTGGTGACATCCGGCAGGATCAACTGCGGGGTATCACGGATATAGGAGTTATGCGCCGGAAGCTGCCAGGCAGTCTCTTCGCAGATAGAATAAATACCGTTGAGAATATCATCCAGAAAACGCCCCTGATGTTCTACACATTCTGCCTGGATCAGATCATTTAAGGCATTACGTTTGGCAAAATAGAGGGCTTCAAAAGCAGCCCGGTCACCGTCTCTTTTAAAACGCATGTAATCTGTGGCCCGTATCACCGGGAATTCATATCCCAGCTTTGCCTCACCGGCCTGAATCAGAAGTTCCTTCAATGCTGCCGGGAGTCCTTCATAAGCCTTTCGGTCCACAGCCTTCGGAAATGGGTGAAAAGGGTGGCTGTTTCCGTGGAATGCTGTTGCTGTCTCTAAAAAACGCTTTTCTATACTTATCGGTTGTGAATTCATTTCTCTGATCCTGCCTTTCCATATTCATAATTCCCAATAAGAGACAAACCGTAATAGCAGTTAACTGAACTTATTGTTGACGTATTCCGTGGGGGAGACACCCTCCACCCGTTTAAATACCTTGCTGAAATAGAAGGCACTCTCGAAGCCCAGAGCCTCTGCGGCCTCGTAGACCTTCATATTTTCTTCTTCCAGCAGCCGTTTGGCTTCCGTGATCTTGCAGATGTTGATATATTCACTGAAGCCGGTATCGTTGTATTTGCTGAACAGCTGGCTTAAGTAATTCGGGCTGATGCCGAATACCGCTGCTACTTCATTCAGGGACAACCGCTCGCTAACATGTTCATTAATATATTTTCGGACGTTAGTTACGATGTGGTTTTTATAATCCTTTCGACGGGATTGGAACAATTCGCACAGCTGTCCGCAGAAGAATTGCAGCCACTGGATCACGTGATCCACATTGGACTGCTTATAGAGGGAACGGTAGCCATCCGGATCGTCTGCAAAAAATCCGGACACAATAGATTCCCCGTCCTGCAAAAGCGAAATCGACAGATAGAGAATATTGCTGGCAGCGTCCAGAGCCTGTACATAATGTCCCGGATGATCCTTGAACAGATCGCAGAGGGACTGAATTGTAGTCTGCAGAATATCCGGATCATACTCTTCAAAGGCTCTGGTGAGATCATTTTTAAACAGGCTGATGTTAAAAGAATTCTTGGCGTTTTCCTGCGAATGATCGGTATCGAAAGCTATAATTGCGTCCTTGGGTTCCGTATTCCGGAAGATCTGTCTCGCGTACTGGTAGGAGTCACAGATGGTAGCGGGAGTCTGAACCGGGATGCCGATGCCGCAACGCAGTGTTACATTATAGTAATTCTGCAGTGTTCCGCTGATGCTTTGCAGAATGTCTGTCAGACTTTCCACATAATCATCGGTATCGGAGGATTCCGCAAAGCAGAAAATCAGTGCAAAATGGCGCAGATCCAGAGACAACGCATAAAGAGGCAGATATTTAGCCCCCAGTTCCCGTATCATCTGTAACGAACTGGTGAACAGAGGCATCTGTTTTTCGGCAGACATCTGGTCGGCCTGAGGGCTGATGATCTCTCCGTAACAGCACACATAAGCACCGTAATCGAAATTCAGATTCAGATCTCTGCTCTGCAGACGGAACTGTTCTTCGGACTCGAACAGGTCATGTAGGAGACTGATCAGGAATTTGTCGTAAAAAGGATGAATATTTACGGCGGACAGCTGCTTTTTACGAGATTGGGAAATTTGTGTGAGCACCCGGCCTATGGCATTTTTCAGTACTTCCGGTGTCAGTTCCAGCTTTACCAGATAATCGGATACCTGATAAGACAAGGCATCTCTTGCCATCTGGAAGTCTTCATAGCTGGTGAGGATGATAAAATAAGGGCAGTTATCCCCATAGCGTTCTCTGCATGTTTTCGCAAGCTCCAGACCGTTCATGACCGGCATTTTAATGTCCGTGATCACGATGTCAGTAGATTTTTCTTCAATAATCTTCAGCGCCGCCTGACCGTTCATGGCAGTTCCACAGATCTCAATATTCATTTCGTTCCAGTTCAGCATGGAACGGATTCCAGCCTGAACCAGAGGCTCATCATCCACAATTAAAAGCTGATACATAGTAACTCCATTCTGGACAGCTTCCTGTCCGGATTAAGTGTTTTCAGATGAAATAGTTTCGGATGAAACAGTTTCATTGTTATGCAGAGGAATATTCGGTATGTGTATGGACATAGTCGTATATTCCCCTTCTTTGCTTTCTATGGTAATGCCATATTCTGCACCAAATTGGTATTGTAAGCGTTTATGCACATTGCTGACACCGATTTCCCGGAAGAAATCCGCGGAACTGTCGTCGTTGGAGCGTAATACCTGTGCAGCTTTATCCGCTGTCATGCCTACACCGTCATCTGTGACATCAATACGGATCTTTTCGGTGTTGTCCGATGTCTCATAGCCGACATGTATCCGGATGTGTCCGGCACAGCCCTTCGGTTCGATACCGTGGAAAATTGCATTTTCCACCAGAGGCTGCAATGTAAACTTGATAATCTCACTGTTGTACAGAGATTCATTATCCACCTGAATGTCCATGGTAATGGTGCCGCCGTAGCGGTAGCTCTGAATGGTGAAATAGTTCTCCAACAGAGATAATTCTTCCCGGATATCGATCAACAGGCTGGTGCCTTTGGAAATACTTTTTAACAGACGGGACAGGGAGGTGGTCATCTCGGAGATACCGGTTGCCCCCTGTATGGTTGCCATCCATTTGATAGAGTTCAGAGTATTATACAGGAAATGAGGGTTGATCTGGCTTTGCAGCATTTTATATTCCAGATCCTGTTTCTGCTTCTCATCCTCCAGTCTTTTTTCCATAAGCTCCGATACATTTTCTGACAGATCATTGATTCCCCGTCCGATATCTCCCAGCTCATGCTCCCATTCCACGCTGGGATCTCTGGAGAAATCTCCACCTGCGATTCGTACCATGCGTGTTTGCAGCTTAGAGACAGGAACTGTGATCATACGATTCATTAATATCATCAGAAGAATGCCGATGGACAGAATGCCGATCAGGATACAGGCAAGGATTCCCATGAACAGAACCGCCTGATTTGTCCGTTCCGCGTGGGAAATACTCTGGCTCAGGTAGCAGTCCGGCATATCTAACGGTGTGGTGACCAGAATCTGTTCTCCTTTGGCAGAACTGTGAATTTTGGAGATATGAGTGGTTCCGGTGAGGGAATATGCGCTCAGATCATCCAGAATACTATATTCGGGCGTAAATTCCTGCAAGCCTCCGTTTTCATAAATATAGGTATGTCCTGCAATGGACAGATAGAGAAAGCTGTCTGACGGACAACTGTAATCCTTCAAAGGTATGGTGAACAGATCTGCGGATATTTCGATGAACAGATATCCTGCCTGCTTGTTATTGTATTGGTAGGTAATGGGACGGATCACAGGTAATACTTTACGTCCCGCACGGTGAAAAGGATCGGATACAATACCGGGCGAAAAATCATAATCATCGGCAGTCAGTAATTCTTCATAATAAGGAAGCTCCGGAATCAGCGTTGCAAGATCTGCGGTAGAGGAGTACGTTGCGGTTACCACCTGCAGATAATGCTCCTGTGAGACAATGGCAATTCTGGGCATATAATTATAAGAAGAATTCCGGCTGCATTCCTCGTAGAAGGAATCATAAGTGGATACGGACAGGACAGAGCCGGGATTGGGGTTATGTTCAATATAATTGGCAATATTGGAATCTGTCTGGCAATATCTGACCAACCGGTAGACTTCATCCATACTGTTGTCCATAGACTCCGACAACAGGCGCAGGCTGGTCTCCGTGGACTGGATCAGGGTGTTCTGCAGATAGTGCCGGAATATGTAATAACTGAACAGGCTGATCAACAGACACATTCCCAAAATGGCGCTCAGAGTGAAGAGCAATATGCGATTTCGTATGCTTTTTGAGTGATAAACAGTCTTTTTCATGCTTTCAGTATAACATAACGAAAGAAAAACGGTAGTTGAAAAAACAAGATGCTAAAAAAAGTGCATATTAAAATAAAATATTACATCTTCCGAAAGCACTTTTGCTCAATAGTCACCCGAGTTTCCCGTTTTGTAAACGAGTTTCACATTTTGAAAGCGACCTTCAAATTTTGTACCCGACTTTCCACTTTTGTAATGACTTTCCCGTTTTTTTCCTTGCTTTTATGATATAATCACCTTATGGCAGAGTATTTTTTTGCACAAAAACCGGACGTCAGTTTTGGCTTACAAATTTTGCAAGCCATAATTCACGTCTTCTGCTGTTCCTATTTCAGCCAGCGGTCTGTGCTTTATTCTGTCTTCTGGTTACTTTTTGAGAAGTCTTGCGGTGAGGTTGATGTCTTTGGCTGCAACCTCGTGGCATCTAAGCCTCTCCGCCAGGTCTTCTCCATAATAAAAGCTGAACGCTTCATACGGACTTTTTCCGTTCAGTTTCTTTCTCCGGTAGGAATTGATATGGTTCATCATCAGCTCTACGTCTGCCTGCGTCAGTTCATCAAAGCTTCTTCCTTTCGGCAGGATCCTGCGTATAAATTCATGTCCCACCTCGATCTCTGCTTTCTGGTACGGCGCACTTGGATTGCAGTAATAGATCCTCGTCCTTTGAAATCCTTTTCCATCCGGTCCGTTCTCTATACACTTCGGATTGGAAAACTCACTTCCGTTATCCGTCAGGATGACCGGAAACAGCTTCCTAAAATCCTGCCCTCCCAGCCGGTGGTACAGTTCATCATAAATATCTATCACTGACTTTGAGGTGTTCGCTTCCCGCAGGAACCCCAGCATCAGTGACACATTTACAAAATATATCGTCAGCAGGACTTTCCCTCCCTTGCTGCCGATCACGGAATCCATCTGCACCACTGCTGTGTCCGGATGCTGTTCCATATATACTTCGTAATCATGATAATTCCTTCCCACACGGCATCCACGGTCTACTTTCAGCTCCGGTTTTTTATATCTCGGACGGTACTTTACCTTTCTTGGCAGGTCTATGTTCCTGATATCAAACAGGCATCCATCCACGTAGTTGTAGAGGGTCTTTTCACTGCACATCAGTTCATCCTTATGTGTCAGGTAGATCTGATGGATAGACTGCCCCTGTTTTACCAACGGCACCAGGATTTCATTGAGTCTGGCGATTTCCCCTTCCGTAGCAAGGATCCCGCTTCGGGATTCCGATATCTTATCCGTTGCCCGCCTCTGGGCTCCCAGAGCATCGTAAACAGTTTTTGTCAGCGTACACTTCTTTACTTCACTGCATCCGTTGCATACATATGGCGGTTTAAAGCGATGGGTACATATTTCTTCTTCATAATGCTCGCAGTAACGGTTGCATATGAGTTCACACTGTTTACAGACAGCTACCAGTGGATGCCTGCAGTCATTTGTCCCACATACTTTTTTCCTCTTACATGCTTTTCTGTACTTGCAGGTATTATGCGGGTAACTTCCATAACCGGTGTCCTGTTCGATGGAATAGTTCCTGATCTCCTTTGTGATGGTAGTCCTGTCCCTTCCCAGTTTCTCTCCAAGCTCTGTGAAAGTCATATGCTCCTTTAGTCCGCTTTCTATCTCCAGCCGGTCCTCATAATTTAAGAACTTTGCCATACTGTCTCCTTTCCCCGCCAGCTGCTGAAGTTCTGTTAAAAAACAGGAAGAACATTTCTGCTCTTCCTGCATTTGTATCGTCACTTTCACTGCTGTAATTTATTCTGTTTGTAATCAACTTTCCCCCTCACACGGGAATTTCAAAAAACTATTGAGGCGAAAGCACTTTTAGAAAAAAGATAAAAAAATTATAAAAGAATGTGAATTATATTATAAATTTTTCCATGTTACGGAAAGATCTTTTTCGTTATACTTTAGTTACAGTCAAGGAACCGGTAACAACGGATCCGTAACAGACGTAACATAGTATCAAATTAACAGGAGGGTTTACATGAAAAAGAAAGTATTAAGTTTAGTACTGACAGCAGCAATGATGACTACCATGCTTGCAGGCTGCGGCAGCTCCGACAACGGCAGCCAGACAGCTTCCACAGGGGAAGCGCCCGCAGCGAGCACAGAGGCAGCAGCTTCCACCGAAGCAGCACCTGCAGAAGAAGTTACCTTAAAGTGGGCTATCTGGGATCAGGAGACCACACAGTACTGGGGTGACATTAAGGACGCGTATGAAGCATCTCATCCCGGTGTAACCATTGAGATGGTAGACCTTGGTTCTACCGATTACATGACCGTTCTGGCAACGGAGCTTTCCGGTAGCGGCTCCGATTTCGATGTAGTAACCGTCAAGGATGTACCCGGATATGCAACTCTGGTACAGAAGGGATCTATCCTTTCCCTGGATGATTACATCTCCAAAGATGGCGTGGATTTAAGCAAATACGCAGGTGTTACCGATCAGGTAACTGTAGACGGAAGCCTGTATGAGCTGCCCTTCAGAAATGACTTCTGGGTATTGTTCTATAACAAGGATCTGTTTGATGCCAAGGGTGTTGCTTATCCTACCAACGATATGACTTTTGATGAGTACGATGCTCTGGCAAGAGAAATGACCGATACTACCTTTGGTTCTCAGGTATACGGTGCTCATTACCACACCTGGAGAAGTGCGGTACAGCTCTTCGGTGTACTGGATGGAAAACATACCATCTTAGACGGTAACTATGATTTCTTCAAACCTTACTATGAGATGGTTCTGAATCAGGAAGCTGACGGCGTATGCAGAAAGTACACAGATCTGAAGACCGAAGGCTTACATTATTCCGCAGCATTCTCCGGTGGAGACGTAGCAATGATGAACATGGGCTCCTGGTTCATCGCAACCATGATGTCCAACCTGAAGTCCGGCGAATATGATTCCAGCCTGTGCGGTAACTGGGGTATCGTTAAGTATCCCCATGCAGAAGGCGTAGAGCCCGGTTCTACTCTGGGTACCATCACCGGTCTGGCTGTAACCACTGCAAGTGATACTCCCGATGCGTCCTGGGATTTCGTTAAATGGGTCAGCGGTGAAGAAGGCGCAGCAGTTATGGCTTCCAGCGGTAACTTCCCTGCAATGATGACTGACGAAGTAGTAGACATGATCTCCGGTCTGGAAGGATTCCCCACCGATGAAGCCAGCAAGGAGGCTCTGACCGTATCCAACCTGTACCTGGAAGTTCCCTACGCTCCCAATGTATCTGAGATCAACTCCGCTCTGGATTCCTATCATGGAAGTATCATGACCGGTGAGATGAGCATTGATGATGGTATTGCAGCAATGAATAAAGCGGTAGCTGACCTTCAGGCTCAGTAATGAAGATCTTCTCTATAAAAGTATTGAATGTTTGTTGAATGTTGAATAAGACTTAAGGGGTCGTACCTACGGCCCCTTTCTTATCAGAAAAAGACGCAAAAGATGACACAAAAAGCGTTTGAAAGGAGAATTGTTATGCGGAAATTAAGCCGTCAAACCAAAAGAGATCTGGTGGCCTACTCCTTTATTGCACCTAACTTTATCGGTTTCTGCGTATTTACCTTGATCCCCATTATTTTTGCCTTTGCCCTTGCTTTCATGAAGTGGGACGGGAGTAACCCGATCCAGTGGGCAGGCATCAGTAATTTTACAAGACTGTGGAAAGATACTTTCTTTATCGCAGCATTTAAAAACACCATTATTTATTGTATCGGTACCGTGCCTCTGACCATGATCGCATCTCTGGCACTGGCCATCGTGTTAAATCAGAAAGTAATAGGAAGAGGTATTTTCAGAACCCTTTCCTTTTTCCCATATGTAGCTTCTCTGGTAGCAATCACCGCAGTATGGAAAATGCTGTTCCACCCCTCGAAAGGACCTGTGAACAACATTCTGCTGAATGTTTTCAATGTACCGCAGGACCAGCTTCCCCAGTGGTTCACCGGCGGACTGGTACTGTTCTCCATGATTCTGTTCAGTGTATGGAAATATATGGGTTATTATATGGTAATCTACCTGGCAGGCTTACAGGGAATCTCCTCTGAACTGTATGAGGCAGCCAGTCTGGACGGTGCAAATACCTGGCAGAAATTCCGTTATGTGACCTGGCCGCAGTTGTCTTCCACGACCTTCTTCGTAGTCGTCATGCTGACCATCAACTGCTTCAAGGTGTACGATATCGCCATCATGCTGGCAGGCGGTGGAAGCGGAGAGTTAACCACTTCAGCAACCGTTCTTGTATACTACATCTATCAGAAAGCATTTATTGACTGGGATCTGGGCTACTCCAGCTCTGTAGCAATGGTACTGTTCCTGATGGTACTGTTCGTAACGATCATTCAGTTCCGCGGTCAGGCAAAGAGGGAGAAAGCATAATGGCAATCTTGGCTTTGAAGGTTCTCGATAAGGACAGCAACACCATCTGCGTCAGCAGCGGTGAGGATTTTGTGGATCTGGTCTGCACCCATACCTATGAAGAGGGTGACCGGATCGTGCTGGAGACCGATGAGAAAAATATACATGTACATTTACAGGTGGATGATGCTCTTGGGGATGCTTTCGTATACATAACCGACAATGTATCCTATTATGTTCCCTTCGGGGAAAAAAGGATCAGCATGTCCCCTAAGGTATTTTCCGGAAATAAACATTATCTCTATGCGGAAGTCGCAAGAGAAGATGAGATCACAGTCTATAGAAACCTGGCACTAAATCCTGCAGACCAACATATGGATGTTCCCTGTTATCCGCATGCGACAGCCAATGTGGAGACCAGAGGCGAGAGCGTATTTGCAGCGAAAAACGCCATTGACGGTGTCCGGGCGAACCGCTCCCACGGAGAATGGCCCTACGAATCCTGGGGAATCAACATGCAGGATGATGCAGCTATGAAGCTGGACTTCGGCAGACCGGTACTGGCAGACAGGATCGTGTTGTACACCAGATCCGATTTCCCGCATGACAACTGGTGGCAGCAGGTAACGATCCGGTTTTCCGATGGCAGTGAACAGGAATTTCCCTTAGAGAAGAGCAGCAGGGCACATGTACTGCCGATCCCCGAGAAAGAGATCACCTGGCTGGAGCTTTGCAACCTGATCAAAGCAGAAGATCCATCCCCCTTCCCGGCACTGAGTCAGATTGAAGTGTACGGCAGGGTAAAACGTTAGGAGGCGCACAGATTATGAAATCAGCACATAAAAAAGCCGTTTTTGGCAAAGTGATCGTATATGCGATTCTCATTCTGATCGCAGTGGTCATGATCATTCCTTTCCTGTGGATGCTTTCCGCATCCATCAAGAGTGACAGAGAAGTATTCCAGATGAATCCTTTTGTATGGATCCCTGCGAACCCCAAGTGGGACAATTACGTGAAGATCTGGACGAAGATTCCCTTTGGCAGATTCGTGGGAAATACGGTATACTTGACATTGATCGTTACTTTCTTACAGTTACTGACTAGCAGCTTTGCAGCATACTCTTTTGCAAAACTGGACTTCCGTCATAAGAACGGACTGTTCCTGGCATACATCGCAACCATCGCAATGCCCTGGCAGGTATACATGGTACCTCAGTTCATCATGATGAGAAGAATGGGACTGAACGATAAGCTGCTTGCTATGATCTGCCTGCAGGCGTTTTCCGCATTCGGTGTATTCATGATGAAGCAGTTCTATGAAGGCATTCCCGACGATCTGTGTGAAGCCGCCAGAATCGACGGTATGAGTGAGTACCGGATCTATGCCAGCATCATGCTGCCACTGTCGAAGCCGGCATTGTCCACACTGACGATTTTCACCTTCGTGGCGACATGGAACGACTATCTGGGACCCCTGATCTACTTGAAGAGTCAGGAGAAGAAGACCATCCAGCTGGGATTAAAAATGTTCATCAGCCAGTACTCTTCCGATTACGGTCTGATCATGGCAGGATCGGTATTGTCGCTGATCCCGGTACTGATCGTATTCCTGGTATTGCAGAAATACTTTGTAGAGGGTGTTGCCTCTACGGGACTGAAGGGATAACAGATAACAATGTATTTTCACAAGCCTGTGCCGGTTCCATGTCACAGGCTTGTATAATAAAAATGCATAATAAGGTAAAGGATAAGACTATGATAACATTTGACGAAAAGAAATATCCGCAGATCACAGATGCGGAGATCAAAGACGCTCTGCAGTTTTCCACGGAGCAGGTAATCCGGGATCTGTCGGAATTTACAGAGAAGTTCCAGAAAGCATACAGCGAGAACGGTTTCTATCAGCCGATTCCGAACAATTACTGGACCTGTGGGTTCTGGACTGGAGAGATCTGGCTGGCTTATGAATATTCTCAGGATGAAAGGCTGAAAAAAGCCGGGGAAGTTCAGGTAAAGAGCTTTTTGGATCGTATAGACAAGAAAATCGAAGTGGATCATCACGATATGGGATTTCTGTATTCCCCTTCCTGCGTGGCAGCTTATAAGCTGACCGGCAGCAAAGAGGGCAGAGAAGCAGCCATCAAGGCAGCAGACCAGCTCATCACCAGATATCATCCGGTAGGGGAGTTTATTCAGGCATGGGGACCCATGGATGCACCGGAGAATTACCACCTGATCATTGACTGTTTACTGAATCTGCCTCTGTTGTACTGGGCATCCGATGAGACTGGAGATCCGAAATACCGTGACATTGCGGAGAAACATATTCATACCGCTGTTGCCAATGTGATCCGTGAGGATTATTCTACCTGGCATACCTTCTTTTTTGATATGAAGACGGGAGCACCGGATCATGGTGCCACCTGTCAGGGATACCGTGACGGTTCCGCCTGGGCGAGAGGTCAGGCCTGGGGCGTCTACGGTATGGCACTGGCTTACCGTTATACCGGAAGAAAAGAATATATTGATCTGTTCCGGCATGTAACAGAGTATTTTCTGGCACATCTGCCCAAAGATCTGGTACCTTACTGGGATCTGGAATTCACCGACGGGGATGACCAGCCGAGAGATTCTTCTTCCGCTTCCATCGCGGCTTGTGGTATGCTGGAAATGGCGAAATATCTGGAGCCGGAAGAAGCAGAGCATTACATTACACTGGCAAAACAGATCATGCGGTCTGTCTATGTGGGCTATGCCGTAAAGGATCCGAAGGAATCCAACGGACTGGTGCTGCACAGCACCTACTCAAACCATTCTCCTTACAATACCTGCAATCATTACGGCGTAGACGAGTGCAATTCCTGGGGAGATTACTTCTACATGGAGGCACTGACCCGGTTATTGAAGGATTGGAGAGAGTACTGGTAGATTATATTAAATTGATATCATACGAAGCCCATACAGATACGCATGCCTTGATGTAAGGTCTCCGAGTGTGGATTTTCTAAAGAAAAGTGGCTTAGTTTTTCTCATTATGACGGGCCCGCCTACAGTCGACATCCATGTCGACGATCGGCTGACGCGAACATCGTGTTCGCTTTCGCCCTGTTGCCAGACCACTTTTCAAGAAAATCTCACACTCTACGACAAACATCTTCGGCATGGCATCCTGTCTGGGCTTCTGTAAGAAGTATTTCTAATATAGGAATATAGTTACTACGTTTGTTATTTTGGAGGGACTAACTGCATGAACTTACATAGCAAAAAAGATTTTCAGGACTGTATGTTATCTATCCTGGAGCCGTTAAAACCCTATTACAGTGAAGAAAAGGCGAGATTGACGTTGGGCGTTACCATGGCACATTATGACATCGGTGCCACATGGATGGAAGCCTTTTCCCGTCCCTTATGGGGACTGGTGCCCTTTTGGGCAGGCGGTGGAAAAGAGCCGGAATTCGAAGAGATCTATCGCAAGGGCCTGACGGCCGGAACCGATGAGAAGAACCCGGAATATTGGGGAGAATGCACCTCTTTTGATCAGAGATTCGTGGAGATGGCAGCCATTTCCTATGGCATTATGTTTGCCCCCGAAGTGGTATGGGATCCTCTCACGGAAGCACAGAAGGAGAATCTCTGCAACTATTTAAATAAGATCAATGAGCATCCTCTGCCGGTGTGTAACTGGATCCTGTTCGCCGTACTGGTGAACATTGCAATGAAAAAGGTGGGACGCCGGTATAGCCCCGAGATGCTGGAAGAATATCTGGAAGGGCTGGAGACCTTCTATCTGGGTGAAGGCTGGTATCAGGACGGAGATTCCGGTCAGAAGGATTACTATATTTCCTTTGCCATCCATTTTTACAGCCTGATCTATGCCGTGATTATGGAGAAAGATGACCCGGAGCGGGCAACAAAATACAAGGCGAGAGCCATGGAATTCGCAAAGCAGTTCATTTACTGGTTCGATGAAGAGGGCGAGGCCATTCCTTTCGGCAGATCCCTGACCTATCGTTTCTCTCAGGTAAGCTTTTTCAGTGTCTGCCTGCTGGCAGGACTGGAGCCGTTCCCGGTTCCCGTGATGAAAGGTCTGATCGCAAGGCATCTGCGCACCTGGCTGAAGCGTCCGATCTTCGACAGAGATCATGTGCTGACCATCGGCTATGGATATCCGAATCTGACCATGGCGGAGCGGTACAATGCCCCCGGTTCTCCTTACTGGGGCATGAAGGTGTTTGCCTTTTTGTTGCTTCCCGATGATCATCCCTTCTGGAGTGTGGAAGAGGCACCATTGCCGAAGCTGGCACCGGCCTGTCCCCAGAAGTATGCCGATCTGTTTGTCTACCATTACGGCAATCACACCACAGCATTTGCACCAGGCGTCTACAGCCCTAACGGACACGGCCAGATCGTGGCAAAATACGGAAAGTTTGCTTATGATACCCGGTTCAGTATCAGCGTGGCAAAGTCCTGCTACGAGCTGCATGAGAATGCCCCGGACAATATGCTGGCGTTCTGGATCGATGGTTATGTCTATGTGCGCCGGATCTGCGAGGAGTCAAAGATCACGGAGAACGGAGTATGGTCGAAGTGGAGTCCCTATCCCGGCATTACGGTAGAGACCACGATCACCCCGGATGCCGGTGGACATACCAGAGTACATAAGATCACCAGCGAGATTGACTGCGTGGCCTACGACTGTGGATTTGCAGTCAGCAGAGGTGATTTTGAAGAGGTCGGCTTTGCGGAAAAGGTGGACGGTATGTCCGCCCAGGCCAGCAACGAATTCTGCAGTTGTACTGTCAGTGCGGTATTGGATGAAAATACACAGGTTAACGAAGTGGCAGACAAGCCGCCCGTAGGCTACATGATCACCGTAGATCCCAACACTAACCTGCTCTACACCAAGACCAAGATCCCCGCAGTGAAATACCATATCAGCAAAGGGGAACAGGAAATCGTGACCAGAGTGGATGCGGAAGTTATCTAGAGGTTTTTGCATTTTAAATTGAGAGTTAGTGAAATAATCCCGTAGCCCTTGGCAGGGTATAAGAAACGCGGCACGCTCGCGCTCTGTCGCAGAGCGTAGCGGTACATAAGCGGTCACAATACGACCGCTAAGTACCGACGTCTGCTTACGGCACTGCTTATTCTTATACCCAGCCGGGGCTACTGGTTTTTTTGAAAGCTTTCCAAAACGCAGAACTCCCGGCGTATGCGGTGCCATGTCGAAGATGTTTGTCGGAGGATGTTGATATTTTCTAGAAAAGTGCTGAAAGGCAGGGGGAAAGCGGACACGATGTCCGCGTCAGCCGATTGTCGACATGGATGTCGACTGTAGGCGGCCCCGTCATGACGAGAATTACTCATCACTTTTCGTAGAAAATTCACATCCGGAGACCTTACATCAAGACATGTGTATCGCATGCTCCGGGAGTTCGTCGGTTTTGCCAATATTCACTAACTTTCAAGTTAATAAGCTTCACAAAAGTTAGTTGTCAGAATAGCTTTATAGTGTTTTCATAATTTGCACAGTGGAAATCACAACATTTTTATGCTATCATACATATAACAGTAAGAGGTGATAGCTATGAAAATAGAACGAATTGATGATAAGACCGTGAAGTGTTTTCTTTCCAACGAAGAGCTGGAAGAGTACGATATTGATTATAAAGATTTTGTGACCCGCAGTGATAAAGCAAAAGAAGTGGTACAGGAGATCATCGAACAGGCAGAGGAAGAGGTAGGCTACAAGCCGCCGAAGTATGCGTTTGACCTGCAGATCATGATGCTGCCGGATGAAGGACTGGTACTGGTATTTTCCGAGAAAGAACCGTTGGAGAACAAAAACGGTGCACAGCTGTTGCAGGCTTTGCAGGAAATGAAACGGGTCTTCGAGGAGAAGAAGGCAGAGATCGGCGCTACGCTGGGAAAACAGGCGAAGGAAGAAACGGAGAACAACGCCGGGAAAAATAAGAAAGCAAAGGGAAAAGCAGAGGAAGCAGCAAAGCCCCAGTTTGCAATTTTTGCCTTCCGCAATATCGGCAGAGTGATCGAATATGCCGCCGTATTACCGGCGAACCTGCGGATCAACAGCACGTTGTACCGGATGGAAGACGGCACCTGCTATGTCTATGTGCAGAAGGGCGGTGCGTCCTACGAGCGCTACAGCAGAGCCTGCATCCAGGCTATGGAATTCGCAGCGTTGTATGCCGCAGACGAGCAGAAGATAAGATATCTGGAAGAACACGGTGAATGCCTGATCCGGGAGAAAGCACTGAAGAAACTGCGTGCATAATACTGCACCATAGGAATCTGTATGACTGCTTGCAGATTAAGCAGATTCAGGATATGCTCCATGGGGTATCTCCCGCTACCATCGCCATATCCTTCGGCAACGGTGCGGTAAAGGACAGTATTTCCCCGGTGATGGGATGGCGGAAGATCAGCTTCCATGCGTGCAGCGCCTGCCTTTGTATCCGTTCCATATCCGGGTTGTACAAATAATCTCCGATCAGGGGATAGCCCAGGTATTTCATATGAATCCGTATCTGATGGGTGCGGCCGGTCTCTAAGATGAGAGAGACCAGGCTGTGCCCATTTTTTTCGTCCAGTACTCTGTAATGCGTAACCGCAGATTCCCCGTTTTCAAAATCCACCGTCCGCTCGATGATCGAGCCTTCCTTGCGCCCTAAGGGTGCGGTGATGGTTCCCTCTAAGGGACGTACCGAGCCTTTTGCAATGGCAAGATATTCCCTCGTGATGCCAGAAGTCGCTTTATTGGCAATCATGGCAGAAAGTATACCGGCGCTGACATAATGCTTCGCCACGATGGTCAGTCCGGAAGTATCCCGGTCCAGGCGGTTGATGCAGCGGAAGATGAAAGGACAGTTCTGCTGTTCAAAATAGTACGCGAGGGCATTCGCCAGGGAATTGTAATAATTGTTCATGGAAGGGTGGATCGGCATTCCCGCAGGCTTGTTGATCACCATAAGATCCGCATCCTCGTAGACAATATTTAATGGCAGATTTACCGGGGGAATCTTCTCAGAAGAATGATTTTCCCGGATATGCAGTGTCAGGGTATCGCCGGGCTGCAGTATATGATTCATAAAGCAGGGAATCCCGTTTGCCAGTACAGCGGAGGGGTCTTTTTTTAACTGCACCAGATTCTGTGAGGAGAAGCCTTTTTGCTTCAGAAAGCGGCTGACCGGCATGGAGACTATGGAATTATCAGCAGTATAAATTAGTGTTCGTTCCATGAAAAACTCTCTTTCTCTATGATTACTCATCATAACATAATTCCTGTATCTTGTGCACAACAGAATGAACGGCGCCATTTTCATTCGGGCAAAATCGGACAGTGCCCGGAGCAAATAATGTCATTTCGAAATCAAAAGTGCAGAGCTACAATAAAAACAGAATCAATGACGATCGGGCGGTCTGTCCGCCCAAAGGTGCATCGGAATACATAGAAAGGTATGGTGGTTAGTATGGAAAAATACGCATGGCGCGGAAAAATTGTACCGGGAATGCAGGAAGAATATAAGAAGAGACATGACAATATCTGGCCGGAGATGAAGGAAGTTCTGGCAAACGCAGGGATAGTGAATTACTCCATCTGGATGCAGGGCGAGGAGCTGTTCGGCTATTATGAATGTGAAAAGGGTGTAGAGTACGCTGCAAAAGTGCAGGCGGAGAGCGATGTAGTGAAAAAATGGGATGAGTATATGAAAGACATTCTGATCATGGAGAAGGATCCTGTTACAGGAGCACAGCCGCTTCTTACACAGGTATTCAGTTTCAGATAAGGGAGGCTGTGGATATCTTATGGAAAAATATTATCTGGCCGTGGATATCGGTGCTTCCAGTGGACGACATATTTTGGGACGCCTGGAGAACGGCAAAATAGAGCTGGAAGAGATCTATCGTTTTGAGAATGGCATGGATCATAAGGACGGAAAGCTTCTGTGGGATGTGAACCGTCTGTTCGGCGAGATCGTTGCCGGCATGAAAAAATGCAAAGAACTGGGAAAGATCCCGGTGAGCATGGCTATTGACACCTGGGCTGTGGATTATGTTCTGTTAGACGAAAAGGATCAAATTCTGGGTGATACTTACGGTTATCGTGATCACCGCACGGATGGCATGGACGCGGAGGTGGCGAAGATCCTGCCGGAGACCGAACTGTATGGAAAAACAGGTATCCAGAAGCAGATTTTCAATACCGTTTATCAGCTGATGGCAGTAAAGCAGCAGACTCCGGAGCTTTTACAGCAGGCAAAGACACTTCTCATGTTGCCGGATTACTTCGGTTTCCGTCTGACGGGCAATAAATTGTCGGAGTACACGAACGGTTCCACGACACAGCTGGTGAATCCCGATACCTTCCAGTGGGATAAGGAGCTGATCCGTAAGCTGGGTTACCCGGAGGATATTTTCCTGCCGCTGCAGATGCCCGGAACGAAAGTGGGCCAGCTGCTTCCGGAGATTCAGAAGGAAGTAGGATTCGATCTGGAAGTGGTACTGTGCGGAAGCCATGACACCGCATCGGCCGTAATGGCAGTTCCTCAGACAGAAGGAGACGGCATTTATATCAGCTCGGGAACCTGGTCTCTCATGGGAATCGAATCCCTGAAACCGGTCATTACAGAGGATGCCGCAGCGGCCAACTTTACCAACGAGGGCGGTTACGATCACCGGTTCCGTTTCCTGAAAAATATTATGGGACTGTGGATGATCCAGTCCGTAAGACACGAATATAACGATGCATACTCTTTTGCACAGCTGTGCGATATGGCAGAGGAAAGCAAGGAGTTCCCTTCCAGAGTGGATGTGAATGACCAGAGTTTTCTCTCTCCGGACAGCATGGTGGAAGCCATCAGACAGTACTGTCATAAGACAGGACAACCGGTACCGGAGTCCGTGGGAGAGCTGACTTCCGTAGTATACCGCAGTCTCGCACAGTCCTACGGAGAGACCGTAAGAGGTCTGGAGAAGATCGCCGGGAAGACCTATGACAGCATCCATATCATCGGGGGCGGTTCCAATGCAGCATATCTGAACCAGTTGACAGCGGATGCTACGGGCAAGACCGTATATGCGGGTCCCGGTGAGGCAACCGCTATCGGCAACCTATTGGCGCAGATGATCCATGCAGGAGATCTTGCAGATCTGAAGAGTGCCAGAAAATGTGTCCGGGAGTCTTTTGAAATTAAGACATTTGCTCCGGCAAAGTAATAAAAATGATGCCAGGGTCAAAAGGTCTAAGCCCACATGAGCTTGCTCATAAGTGGGCGAAAGACCTTAGGACCCGCCCCGATATGAGCATAAAAGTGGGATGATAATCCCACGATATGCGAATATTGGGTAGGGTGCTATGTGCCAGTGGCACATGTTTAGCACGGACCGAAGCGGAGCGTAGAAGTGGGAGTGCGTAGCACGGAGCAATCCGTAGGCATCAAAGTCGGGGGCTTTTGACCCCGACATCATAAAAATAACCTTATAAAAGGAGGAAATTATAAATGTTAGTAAACACAAAGGCAAAGATCGGTGTATTTTCCATCGCTCTGGGAGCATATCTGCCCCAGTTCCCCCAGCTGGTGCCTAATTTTGAGGCACAGTATGAGGATTTCAAGAAGACGATTCCCGATACTGTAGATATCGTTGATGGTGGCATGGTGACCACCAAGGAACAGGCTATGGCAGCAGGTGATAAATTCCGTGCTGCAGACGTAGATCTGGTATTCCTGCAGTTGCTGACCTATGCAACTTCCTATAACGTACTTCCCGCGATCCGTGATCTGGATGTGCCTGTAGTATGTATCAATGTGCAGAAGAAGCTGGCGCCGGACTATGCCAATACCGATATTCCCATCTGGCTGGGTGACCTGTATGCCTGTGGTGCCGTAGGTGAGGCTGTGGCAGACCTGGAGCGTGCAGGCAAGAGACATGCTGTAATCACTGGCGTGGTAGAAGGCGGCGACCCCGAGGTGGCAGCTCAGATCGAAGATTGGTGTAAGGCAGCTCAGGTCCGCAGACGTTTCCGTCAGACCAATATTGCCCAGATCGGCCGCCCTTATCCCGGAATGATGGATCTCTATATCGATGAGACCAACCTTTACAACAGAATGGGCCTGTATACCAAGCAGTTTGACTGGGAAGATATGTGGGCTATTGCAGATGATATTACCGATACCGAAGCTATTAAGGCGAAGGCACAGGACATCATCGATACCTTCGAAGTAGAGGGTGGCGCTACCGCAGATGACGAAGATATTCTGGATATGGCAAAGCATGTGCTTGCTTTCGAGCAGTGGGCGAAGGATGAAGACTTAAGCATGATCGCCTCCCATTATGCCGGTAAGGCACAGGGAGTAGCCGGTAAACTGGATTCCATGCTGATCCCTGCATTTTCCATGCTGATCAAGCAAGGTACCGCATGTGCCGTAGAAGGTGATATGAAAGTAGCCATGGCAATGTCCATTCTGAAGACGATCTCCGGTATGGGACAGTTGTCCGAGATGTACTCCATTGATTTCAACGAGGATATCTGCATCATCGGTCATTCCGGATCCGGCGATGCGGATATCTCTCTGGCACATAAGCCCACCATGAAGATCGTTAAGGTATTCCACGGCAAGGTAGGCGGCGGATATCTGACTCAGTTCTATCCTCCCGTAGGCCCTGTGACCTATCTGGCTATCACGCAGGATAAGGACGGCAACTTCAAGTTCGTTGTGGCAGAAGGCGAGAATCAGTCCGGCCCGATCTTCACTTTCGGTGACACCAATATGCGTACCAAATTCTCAATCCCCTGCAGAGAGTTCGTGAACCGTTGGAGCGAGGCAGGCCCTACCCATCATATGGCAGCGGCAGCCGGCAGACATATTGACACGATCCTGAAGGTTGCTAAAATATTAAATGTGCCGGTAGATATCATTACCAGATAATAGCATTTGTGTAGAAAATGCTTATAATTTTGAAAATTATGTCTGCGGCCGGGAGGTTGCAGACGATAGAAAGGTTAGGTATTATCATGAAATTTTTAGATGCAGAATTTGTACAGGGATTTATCAGAATGGCAGATGACGGCTGGCAGCAAGGCTGGCATGAACGTAACGGCGGCAACCTGTCTTACCGTGTGAAGCCGGAAGAGGTAGAACTGGTAAAGGAGAACTTTGAGCCGAAGGAGTTCCAGCCCATCGGCACCACAGTTCCCGCACTGGCAGGAGAGTATTTCCTGGTGACCGGCAGTGGCAAATATTTTCGTAATGTCAGCATTAAGCCGGAAGATTCTATCTGCATGATCGAACTTGACGACAAGGGTGAGAATTACCGTATCGTATGGGGTCTGGTAAACGGGGGCAGACCTACCTCCGAGCTCCCCAGCCACCTGATGAATCTGGAAGTGAAGAAGCTGCAGGATCCCGACTACCGTGTGGTATATCATGCACATACCACCAATATCATTGCGCTGACCTTCGTGCTTCCTCTGGAGGATAAGGTATTCACCAGAGAACTGTGGGAGATGGCAACCGAGTGCCCCGTAGTATTCCCGGATGGTGTGGGCGTAGTGCCCTGGATGGTACCGGGCGGCAGAGAGATCGCAGTAGCTACCTCCGAACTGATGAAGAAATACGATCTGGCCATCTGGGCACATCATGGAACCTTTGCCGCAGGCAAAGACTTCGACCTGACCTTCGGTCTGATGCATACCGTAGAAAAATCCGCAGAAATTCTGGTGAAGATGTTGTCCATGCAGCCGAATAAGAGACAGACCATTACCCCCGATGATTTTCGCCATCTGGCAAAGGACTTCGGTGTGACCCTTCCGGAAGAGTTCTTATATGAAAAATAACGATCCGAGGGACACACGAAGGAGCCTCGAACCGTTATATCTTGAATGCCTGACGTTATCGGCGCGATTTTAAACGCGCCTCGTTAGGTGTCATATCATACATTTTTTTGAACTGTTTGTAGAAGAAGTTCTGATTCTCATAGCCTACAGACAGGGCAATCTCAGACACCGGCAGCGCGGTGTGGGACAGCTGATTCATAGCGACTCGCATACGCTGCCGTGTTTGTATTTCCTTAAAGGTAGTGCCGGAATATTTTTTGATCATACGGCTCAGGGAAGAGGGGGTGTACCCGATCTGTGCAGCCAGTTCGTGAAGAGTTCCGGTATCATAATGCTCCGCCAGGTATCTGCGTACCACCACCATCAGGACATTGCTCTGCTCATCTTTCTGGTCTAATAAAATATTTTCCGCATTGCTTAAGATATGCATGAACAGCAGGGCAAAGGTGTGTTCCGAGAGCTTATGCCAGTTCTGAGGCTGCTGTAACAGAAGGAAGACCGCATTGTGGATGAGGTTCTGGATGCAGGGATTGTCGGAGACGGTAAAGTACAGATACTGACCGACACAACTGTCACCTTCCAGCGCATTGATGATAAAATCCGCCAGAATATTATCCTTGTTGATCAAAGTCAGGATATTCTGGAAATAGGCGGGGCGGATGATGATGTTAATGCCCAGATCTTCCTGGCCGCAGGCTATTACCGCATGTTCGATATGTTGGTTCATAAATAGAAGTTCCCCGGGGCGGAGACAGATCTCTTCTTCATTTATGACATGTGTGACAGAACCGGAGAGACAATAAAAGATCTCCACGTAATCATGTTTATGCTTTGGAAAATCCACAAAGCGGGTGTGGCGACGCAGAGTAATATCATCTTCGGAGTGTTCCAAAAATTTATCACTCTCTACTACAAAATCCTGTTTGCTGGTGTAGAGATTCTTCTGAACGGCAATATTACCGTCTAAAATCTGTTGTTCCTCCGGTGTGATATAGGCCGGATCCAGAAAATTGTTCTCATACATATCGATCGTCATTCCTTTCAGCAACCCGCAATTTTGAACTTCGGGCAGGTTTTTCGACTGAGTTTATTTTACAGGAAAGAGACAAAAACCTCAAGATGTGTGCAAAAAGTGATTCTGCATTGCACGTGTCATTTTTGTGTTGTATATTAATAATGATTGTGAACAATAAGCAGCTTTGCACCGGCAGTCCAAAGTGTGCAGGTTGTGGAAAGATATGAGGATTTGTATGGCAGATACCACAGTTAAAAAGATCATCTGCAGTTCCTGTGGGGCAGAATTTGAGGATACCCTTCCGAAGTGTCCCTATTGCGGAAGCCTGAATTACAAGGGCGCCGAAGCGGAATATCTGGGGAAGCTGGAAAGCATGCGGCAGGATATGCAGCAGTTGGAGCAGGTACCGGAGAAGGAACTGAAGAAAAAACTGAAAAAGAAACAGAAATTTGTGATTAAGCTTCTGATCTTATTGGCGGCATTGGCAGCGATACTTGCGGTAATTGTGTTCCGGGTGCAGTATATAGAACCCAGGGATGCCAGAGCAGATTATCTGTGGGAAAAAGAGAACTTTCCGATACTGGACCGTCTCTATCAGGAGAAGGATCTGGAAGCACTGATGGATTTTTATGAGCAGGCTGTCGAAGAGAACAGAACCATAGACCGATGGGAACACAGTGGTATTTTCCGCTGGCTCATGAGCTGTCGGGATGCGAGGGAATATCTGGCACTGGAGCAGAGTGGAGAGACTTTGAATGAGTATCAGCAGGCATTGCTGCTGGATGATTATTGGATGATGCGGGGACTGGACTACAGCGAGGTCATTCTGACGGAGAAAGACAGGGAGTATATCCGTCCTTATGTGGAAGCAACCCTGAACAGTCTGGCAGACCGTTATACGTTTACCGCAGAAGAAGAGAAAAAATTCGAGGATAGTCTGCGAAATAATTACGGTTATCCCAGATATGAGGATTGCGAGGAATACATTAAGAAGCATAACGAATAGGAAAGGATCATAAAAGCAATGATGAAATGTAAATATTGCGGGGGCAATCTGACATTGGAGCAGGCATATTGTCCGCATTGCGGAAGACCGAATGAAGAAGCCGCACAGCATGTCAAGGACATGGAGCATTACAAGAGCAACTTTGAGGATACCAAAAGTGATGTCTATGAAGTGGCGGAGAAAAATACGGAGATCATGTCACATATGATAATCATCACAGTGCTGGTGATCCTGTGTGTGGTGGTGTTTGTAGTATCTGCACGTAGTTGGAGCATCCACAGAGGCTTGCTGCAGTTTGATGCAGGGATCCGGCAGAGCAGCTATATGAAACAGATGGAACAATATCTGGAAGATGAGGATTACATAGGTTTATCAGCTTTTTGCGACAGGCATTACATCCGGCCTTATAGCAGTAATAATAATTATGAAAAATATCAGCTGCTCATGGAAGCCAGCGGAGCGTATCGTTACTTTTATGAAAGTCTGATGAAGGCAGTTACTATCAACTCTGGCAATGTATCCATACTTCCCGGTCTGTATGAAGATATTTCGGATTATTACGAGCAGCTGGAAAGGATTCTGCATCCTGTGGATAATGATTATAGGGCAAAACAATATCGGGAACTGCCGGAGGAGCAGAAGGAAGCCATTCTCCGGATGGAAGAGAATGAAAAGGCACTGCTGCAGACCTATTTTGGCATGACCCCGGAAGAGGCAGAGAATTTCGGTACGATGTCAAATGCACAAAAAATCTTATTCCTGGAAGAAAAAGGCGAGGTGATGGGTTATGGTAAATCTGAAGAGTAAGCTGAAACAGGCACAGAAGCAGAGAGGCGCGCTGCTTGTGATGAATCTTGTGATCATAGCCCTGTGCCTGATATTGTTTTGGGGAACCATTCATATGTTCCGGCAATTAAATGACGCCTTTTCCCGTCCTGCGAAGACCAACTGGATGGAGAATAATGTACAGAGTGAAAATTATGCTTATTTAGTAGTAAATTATCATGAGGATATGGTGTACGGCGGCTTGCTGTCCGGAACGAAAAAGGAATGCTATGGTGTGGCGAGATATTTTGAGGCGGCGTCCATGTATAAGGCATTTCTTCAGACCGGAGATACGGAGCGAGCTGCCAGAGAAAAGGAGAAGATGGATGCCGCATATGAAGAAATGGGTGACTGGAATATTGCAGCGGACAGCATCCGGGAAAGACTTGGACTGGACTGACAGATTTGCTGTAGGAATACCTGCGATATTACTGGCAACCTGTCAGACAGTGGGATGCCGGATCAGTATAGAATACCATACTTCCGTACATAGAACGATGCAGTCTTGGCTGGAACAGGTTCCTATAGCAGGCTGGATTTTATGGTGGATAGCAGAGACATTACTTTTTGGACAGATGCTGCGATGGCTGTTTGTACATGCAGGGAGAGACAAGGCAGTTCAGGAGGACGGTATCGGGAAAGGTATCGGAAAGAGAATATTTTTTATTTTTGCAGGATTGTTGATAGCCTGGCTGCCGGTGCTCCTTTCCAATGATCCCGGATTTTATAATTATGATATTTATGGGCAGGTGCCTCAGGTGATGTATCCGGAGGTGCCGTATAATACACACCATTCGTTACTCAGCACGTTGGTCATGGGAGGCGTTATCACATTAGGATACCGGATCTTCGGGACGATGGAGAAGGCAGTATTTCTGCACTCCTGCTTCCAGATGACACTTTGTGCGGCGGCCTTTTCCTACAGTCTGGATTTCTGGTATCGGCGATTGAATAGAAAGTGGCTGTTGGGAGTCGGATTTTGTTTTTATGCTTTTCTGCCGACGATTGCCTTGTTTTCCGTCAGTACGACCAAGGATGTGGTATGCTCTCTGGCACTTTTTATTGCATTTCACCTGTTGTATGAATTGTATGAGAATACGGAGGGATTTTTTCGGAAGAAAGAGAAAATCGCAGCATTATCGTGCAGCCTGATCGTGGGAGCGCTGTATCGGAAAAATGTAATTTATGCGGTTTTTCTTTATCTGGTGTTGTGCGCGGTTTTCTGTAAAAAGCAGAAAAGAAAGATCATTTCACTGTTTGCGGGAACGATTCTGCTGACCATGCTATTGTCTGTGGGAATGGAAACTCTGCTCCATGCGGAAAAAGGTTCCGCGGTAGAGGCTCTGTGTGTACCGCTCCAGCAGATTGCAAGGGTATATACAGATAAGGGAGAAGCGGCGTTTGACAGTGAGGAATTGCAGCTGCTGGATCAGATCATGGACAGAGAACAGTGGTCACAATATAATCCGTTTCTGGCAGACCGGATCAAAAATTATGTGAATAATGAAGAACTTCTTCAAAATAAGTGGGAGTATCTGAGACTATGGTTCCGAAAAGGATGGCAGTATCCGGGATGTTATCTGAGAGCCTTTTTGGATAATACGTATCAGGCCTGGTATCCGGGGACATCGGTTGTGGATGATCCGGACGGTGATATTTATTACTTTGATTTCGAGGGAAGAAATGTACTGGAAATGAAGACGATCAGTCCCCGGCTGACAGAATTTTATCGTAAGATATCGCTGAAATATTATTACCAGAAAATTCCAGTGATCCGTGCGTTGTTTGCAATCGGCACCTATTTCTGGCTGGCAGTGATCCTGTTTTTCTACGGTATCCGGCGGCGGAGGGCAGAGATATGGAACAGCTGGCTGCTGGTTCTGGCACTGTGCCTTACGGTCTTTCTGGGCCCCATATCCCTGGTGCGTTATTATCTGCTTTTATTTTATGCAGCTCCGGCAGGTATCTTCTTATTAGCAGATAGACCTTGACAAATCACGGAAGCATGCACTACAATTACTTGCATACGACAATGACGATGAAAAGGATCAGTACGATCGGAAAGCATCCCAGAGAGAGGGGAAGGACACGGTGACGTGCGGCTGGGAACCCCTTATGACAGAGGATCGGAAACCTCCCTTGGAGTCCTGTGCGAGACGCAATGTACCTGGAAGCGGCGAAGCATAGCGTAGAACCGGCGTTAACGGTGACAGAGCAGGATACATATTTGTATCAATCAGGGTGGTACCGCCGAGTGATCGGTCCCTTTTTCGGGAGCGATGACCCGGCGTTTTTCGTTTCCGTAGATCGTATGAGCAGTTTATTTTCAGAAAAAGAAAAGGAGAGAGAAAATGGCAGACAAGAAAATGGTAGAAGCGATCACTTCCATGGAAGAAGATTTCGCCCAGTGGTATACCGATGTAGTGAAGAAAGCAGAGCTGTGTGATTACACCAGCGTAAAAGGATGTATGGTAATTAAGCCCGCAGGCTATGCGATCTGGGAGCTGATCCAGAAGGAACTGGATGCAAGATTCAAAGCAGTCGGAGTACAGAATGTATATCTTCCCATGTTCATTCCTGAGTCCCTGTTGGATAAGGAGAAGGATCATGTAGAAGGTTTCGCACCCGAAGTAGCATGGGTTACCCAGGGAGGATTAAACGAGCTTCCTGAGAGACTCTGTGTCAGACCTACTTCAGAGACCCTGTTCTGTGATTTCTATAAGAATGACATCCATTCCTACAGAGACCTGCCTAAGGTATACAATCAGTGGTGTTCCGTGGTACGTTGGGAGAAGGAGACCAGACCTTTCCTGCGTTCCAGAGAGTTCCTGTGGCAGGAAGGACATACCGCACATGCTACTGCAGAAGAATCTCAGGAGAGAACTCTGCAGATGCTGAATGTATATGCGAAGTTCCTGGAGGAGGTTCTGGCTATCCCCGCGATCAAGGGACAGAAGACCGAGAAGGAGAAATTCGCAGGTGCAGTTGCAACCTATACGGTAGAAGCGCTGATGCATGACGGCAAGGCACTGCAGTCCGGTACCAGCCATAACTTCGGTGACGGTTTCGCCAAGGCTTTTGGCATCCAGTTCGCAGACAAGGACAATACTTTAAAATATGTACATCAGACCTCCTGGGGTATGACCACCCGTCTGATCGGAGCACTGATCATGGTACACGGTGATAACGAAGGTCTGGTGATCCCTCCCCGTGTGGCACCCATCCAGATCTGCATTGTACCCGTTATGCAGAAAAAGGAAGGCGTTCTCGACAAGGCGTATGAGCTGAGAGACCGCCTGGCGAAGAATTTCCGTGTCAAGGTAGATGACAGTGACAAGACCCCCGGCTTCAAGTTCGCAGAGGCTGAGATGAGAGGTTATCCGATTCGTGTGGAGATCGGACCTAAGGATATCGAGGCAGGCAAGTGTGTGATCTGCCGCCGTGATACCAGAGAGAAGACCGAGGTAGCTCTGGAGGATCTGGAGACCAAGGCAGCCGAGATCCTGGAGACCATGCAGAAGGAAATGCTGGAGAGAGCAAGAGCACATCGTGACAGCCATACTTATGTGGCACATAACATGGAAGAGTTCGAGCAGATCTTCAACGAAAAGTCCGGATTCGTCAAGGCTATGTGGTGCGGATGTCAGGAATGCGAAGACAAGATCAAGGAAAAGCTTGCTGTTACCAGCCGCTGCATGCCTTTTGAACAGGAACAGATCGCAGATACCTGCGTATGTTGTGGAAAACCTGCGAAAAAGATGGTATACTGGGGAAGAGCATACTAAGATAATATGTAACTATTCAGAGCTATGTAAATATCGTCAAATATTCGTCGAATGCTGGCATTCGTAAGAATATTTTATGATATTTATAGGGCGAAGTAACCACATGAGCAAAAAGAAGCTCCATAGGAGCGTTTTGCGAATGGGGTTCTGAATAGTTATGAAAATATTAATAAGGCAGACGAAGACGCAGGCCGGTAGTATTGCTACATGGTCTGCGCCTTATTTTTCAATGATAATGCTCGGAAATGAGGAAAAATATGATCTATAATACATTTGAACTGCATCAGGAGGGATCCCTTCCGGGAGCACATTTAGTTACCTATATTCAGGAGTATTCGGATGCAATGGCAATTAACGACAGACCTCTGATCCTGTTGTGCCCGGGAGGCGGCTATACAAGAACCTCCGACAGAGAGGCGGAGCCCATGGCACTGAAATTCCTGGCGATGGGATATCATGCAGCAGTGCTGCGCTATTCCTGCGCTCCAGCGGAATATCCTACTTCCTTAAAGGAACTGGCTTACAGCATCAAGCTCCTGCGGGAGCATGCGAAAGAGTGGCACATAGATCCTCACAAGATTGTAGTGGAGGGCTGCTCTGCGGGAGGACACCTGGCAGCCAGCCTTGGGGTGTTCTGGGATGAAGATTTTCTGGCAGAGAGCCAGGGACTTTCGGCATCCGAGCATGAGCTGCTGCGTCCGGACGGACTGCTGTTATGCTATCCGGTCATCACTTCCGGAGAGTTTGCCCACAGAGGATCTTTTGAGAATCTGTTAGGAAGCAGACAGGAGGAGCTGGGAGAGAAGCTGTCCCTGGAGAAACAGGTAACAAATAAAGTGCCGAAGACCTTCATCTGGCATACCTTTGCGGATCAGTCGGTACCGGTGGAAAATTCCCTGCTGTTCGTCAGCGCTCTCCGCAGAGCCGGAGTGCCCACAGAATTCCATATGTATGAAAAGGGAGCGCACGGACTGGCACTGGCGGATAAGCTGACAGAGACCAACGATGGCAGAGCCGTACAGGAGGAATGCACCTCATGGATCCGGCTGGCGCATACCTGGCTGGAGAGCCTTTTTGCAGGAGACGTGGAAGACGGACTGCACGCACAGGGCAGAGAATGGTAAGAATAGCAATAAGAGAAAATGAAAAACGCAAGGAGCAGTCATGGAACAGGCAGATACGATCATTCAGATCCCTCATTTCTACGGAAGTCTGAAAGGAATGCAGAACAAATTTGATAAATATGCAAGGCAGGATGCTTTCACAGGGTCCACCAGAGAGGAATGGGAAAGTTGGAAAGAGACTTCCAGAGAGACATTAAAAGACCTTCTGGGATGGAAATATATGGAGACCTGTGATCTGGACCCCCGCGTGGAAGAAGTCGTGGAGCTGGAGAACGGCATTCGTCGGGAAAAAGTGATCCTTCAGGTAGAGCCGGAAGTGTATATGCCTATGTATATACTGATCCCGCCGAAGCAGAGCGAAGAGAAGCAGAAATGTTTTCTTGCCCTTCCTGGGCATCAGGGAGCAGGTAAATTCAGCGTGGCAGGACGCAATGATATTCCCGCGGTAAAACGGATGATCGAATTCTACCATTATGATTACGGTATGCAGCTGGCGAAGCGTGGTTATGTGGCAATCTGTCCGGACTGCAGAGGCTTCGGAGAACGCAGGGATGAGGCATTGCAGAAAGGAACGGATGAGAAGTCCTTCCTGACCAGTACCTGTTTTCATCTGGCACATATGGCTGAGCCTTTGGGAGAGACCGTGGCAGGTATGTGTACCTGGGATGCTTCCCGGCTGATCGATTATGTCTACGAACGGGGCGAATGGGATACTGATGATTTAGGCGTCGTGGGATTTTCCGGCGGTGGTATGCAGACGCTTTGGATCTCTGCTTTGGATGACCGTGTGAAAAAATGTATCATCAGCGGATATCTCTATGGATATCGTGACGCATTGTTATTACTCAACGGTAATTGCAGCTGTAATTATGTTCCCCATCTGTGGGAACACTTTGATATGGGAGATATTGCATCGCTCATTGCGCCGAGACCGCTGGCGGTTCAGTCCTGCCGGGATGACCATCTGAACGGTCCCAGAGGACTGATGAATGTGACGGAGCAGTTAGATATTGTGCGGAAGGCTTACAGTCTATACGGAAAAGAGGAATATCCGCTCCACGATGTCAGAGAGGGAGACCACTGCTGGCATGAAGAGGTATTGGATATCGCCCTGCCAACACTGTAAGACATTTATAACCCCTGTTAGTAGTTAAAAATATGGAGGAACGTATGGAATATATCGTTCTGGATCTGGAATGGAATCAGAGTAACACCGGCAAAGAGGATGCTGTGGAGAAGCTGCCTTTTGAAATCATAGAGATCGGTGCCATCAAACTGAATAATGAACGTGTCATGGTCAGCGAATTCAATGAACTGATCAAGCCACATGTCTACCATGAGATGCACAAGATCACCAGCAAACTGATCCATATTCAGATGCAGGAGCTGGAACGTGGGAGACCATTCCCGGAGGTCGGAGGAGATTTTGTCAGATGGTGCGGACAGGAGGAGTATCTGTTCTGTACCTGGGGCACGCTGGATCTGACGGAGTTACAGCGGAATATGGCATATTATGAGATGCCGCTTCTGGCACCAGGGCCGCTACCCTATCTGGATGTGCAGAAGCTGTTCGCCATTGCCTATGAGGAGCGCAAGATCCGCAGAAATCTGGAATATGCCATTGATTTTCTGCATATTGAGAAGGATATTCCCTTCCACCGGGCGTTCAGTGATGCCTACTATACGGCAAAGATCCTGATCCGGATCCTGGAGGAGCACCCGGAGGTAGTGGTGAATCTGTCCTACGATACCTTCTGTCCTCCGAAGGACCGTGGGGATGAGGTGAAAGCGCAGTTTGATACCTATGTAAAATATATTTCCAGAGAATTTAAGGACAAGACAGAAGCCTTCGCAGATAAGGAAGTCGTGTCCAGCAAATGTTATCTCTGCCATCGTAATCTGCGCAAGAAGATCAAATGGTTCAGCGCCAACGGCAGGCATTATTACTGCGTGGCTTATTGCGAGAAGCACGGCTATCTCAAGGGCAAGATCCGGGTACGCAAGGCATATGACGGCGGCGTATATATCGTCAAGACCACGAAGCTGATTCCTAAGGAAGAGGCAGAAGCTATTGCGGCCCGCAGAGATCACGCCAGAGAAGTGCGCAAGAGACATAAGCACAGCAAGGCGAGGGATGCCGGGGAATAGGGACAGAATATGCAAATTACATTTTAGAGGGAGGATGGCAGCGGCTACGAGGCAAGATTTACGACCTGCGGAATCTGTACCCTTATGAAGGAACTGGGACTTACTGAGCTGATCCCTGCCATGTGCCAGTTTGACTACACCATGAGCGAGGCGGGCGGTGTCACCAATTTTGTCAGGGAATACACCCTGGCTTCCGGCGGATATTATTGCGACTGCGGGTATAAGAAAAAGTTTAAGTAATTTGAAATAATCATTGTATTTTTACAACATATAGAATATACTAAAAATAACAGAACCCAACACGCCTCTCAACGATGCGGACCACGTTGGGTCTTTTAATTTTAAGGGGGAAAATATATGGGGGAACTAAAGCAACATCCATTACCGATGACAATAGACGAACAAATAGAAAACTTGAAATCACTTGGCTTAATTATTGAGAATGAGGAATATGCCAAGAAGATATTAAATGACATATCCTATTTCCGATTAATTAAGGCGTATAGTTTAGGATTTAAACCTAAAAATGGGAAATATGAAGAAGGCGTAACATTTGAGCAGATTGTAGAGTTATATCTGTTCAATGCTAATTTCAGACAAGTGACATTTGCTGAGATAGAAAAAATAGAAGTAAATGTCAGATGCAGAATTGCAAATTATTTTGCGGAAGTTTATGGAGTTCTTGGATATATGGAACCCCAAAATTTTGTGGACGAAGAATATCATCGGGCATTTATGGCTGATATCGAAGAGGAGGTTCGGAGAAACTCAAAGGCGCCGTTTGTGAGAAATTTCAAAACTAATTATGCAGGTGGAAATTTGCCTATATATGCGTTGGTGGAGGTATTTAGTTTTGGCACTCTTTCAAAATTTTACAAAAACATGAAAAATGCTGACAAAAAGGCAGTTGCCAAGAGTTTTGGAATTGGATATACATATCTGGAAAGTTGGTTGGAGAGCATTTCTTATGTTCGCAATGTTTGTGCGCATTATGGGAGGTTGTATAATGCAAAACTTTCAAAGACGCCTATTCTTTACAAAGAATATACACAAGCCGGTATAGGAAACAATAGAATGTTTGGTGTATTATTGTGTATGAAACAGATTTTAAAGAATGACAAGCATTGGAATCTTTATGTAGATCAAATAGAATTGCTAATAGATAAATATGAAAAAGTAGATGTGAAAACGATGGGTTTTCCGGATGACTGGAAGAAATTGGTGGAACAGAAATAGGTGTAATAGAAGAGTATACAATGGAAAACACAGTAGATACCGGGATTCTACTTCCGGGAGGTGTACTTATTTCTGAAAAGAGAATAGTATGATCTCAGACACAGGAGGTAAGCACATGGATCTCGTCAAGATAGGAAAATATATTGCAGGCAAAAGAAAAGACTTAGGTATGACGCAGAAGCAGCTCGCCGAAAAACTGGGTATGAGTGACAAATCCGTATCCAAGTGGGAGCGGGGAGTTTCCCATAGTTAAAGATACCACACCAAATATGATGAACCC
>NZ_JBKVQF010000029.1:0-36978 GCF_046969025.1 Waltera sp.
GCAAGCGCCCATCGAGGTGTTCCACTCTATTTTTGCATGGCTCGTAGCTATGCTACATATAAATACATAAAAATGAAATGACATACGCTTCCGCCCATGACGAAGAGGTGGAACACTTCGTGGGAGCCGAAGAACTTATGTTTCGCATTGAAGATCGGCAGCTTCAGGGCATAGATGACACCGCCCACGGTGTAGATGATGCCGCCGGCCAACAGCCAGAGAAAAGCGGGCGTGGACAGAGTTTTCAGCAGAGGCCCGAATACCAGGACACATACCCAGCCCATGGCAATGTAGATCACAGAGGAAAACCACTTGGGACAGGTGATCCAGCAGGCTTTTACGATCATGCCGACAGCGGCAATGCCCCAGACAAGAGCCAGCAGCGTATATCCCAGCTTACCGCCCAACACAATGAGACACACCGGCGTGTAAGAACCGGCGATCAATACAAAGATCATCATATGATCCAGCTTCCGGAAGACCCGGAGACTTTTACCGGTGAGGTCCACGGAATGATAAGTGGCGCTGGCACCGTATAACAGGATCATGCTGCCCATGAAAATGGCCATGGCCAGGAAATTCTCCTGCCCGGACTGTACACCGGCTTTCACTAACAGTGGCACAGCTGCGAACACTGCCATCATCATGGCAATGAAATGGGTAATGGCACTTCCCGGCTCTCTTATGGTAATCTGCATAATAACTCCTCCTTTTCCCGACAGCAGCTGCCGTCTGCAAATCGAATCTATTTAAGATCATTTTATCCGACAATAGTATTTACTATTCCAAATAACAACACATATTCTGAAATACTTTTATATGTAGTTTTCAAAACTACATCTGACAATGCAAATACTACTGCATAAAAAAGGAAAAGTCAATAGTCATTCAGATATTTGGGAGAAAAGTATCAATAAGGATTGGCAGGAAGTCTGTAGATCAACAGTCCTTCATCATCAACCAGTAACTCCGCATTCTCTACCAGACGGGCATTTACTTCCGGATTTGTTGCAATGTAGCCTTCAGAACCTTTATCCCATACAATATATTCAGGCACTTTGTCCGGATAGAGCGTCCAGTATTGGAATAAGCGCTCATCGATGGTCGGAGTGCTGATGGTGGAATAGTTGCAGATCACGTAATCCTCCTGAAGATACATAATGCTCTTATGGCTGGCAATCAGTACTTTGCTGCCCCGGGGAATGAATTCGTCTAACAGACGTCCTCGGATATTATACTCGTAGCCATCGGAATACCGGCCGTAGATTCCTGCCATGGGGCCCTCTTCCGCCTTCTGCCGTGTGACGAAAATGGTGTCGTGACCGTAAATATTATACAACAGAAATCCTTTGTGAATGACGGCAAGTCCCACAAACAGCAGGACAAAAGATTTCCAGAAAACGGGAGATTCCAATGTTTCCCGCTCTGCATAGCATAAAGAAACCAACATACCGATAGCCATATAATCGGCAGACTCGTAGAGCATTGTATTGCTGGCTGTAAAAGCGGCAAGGAGCAAAAACAGAGAAGTAATACTTCCAAACCAGAACAATGCCTTATAAACAGGGGCCAATTCGCCAGAAGACTTTTTACGGCGGAAATAACAATAAATGCCCCACAGCGGGAACAGAAGATAGACGAACCCGGGATACTCGATATGCTTTTGCAACCGATACCATACAAAAAGCTGTTCCAGAATCAGGGAAATAATCAACAACAGGAAGAAACGGTAGTTTTTCCGGCATATGAATCGGAAAAAACACCAGAATACCAAAGTAATCACCAGAGCGACCAGCAGATAAGGAAAGGTTTCGCCGAGGCAGGAAAGGTTATCTTTTAATTTCCCAAGCAGTCCGACATCTTGGGAGCCGTCGGTCAGCATTTCTGACAAGCCATCCAGAAACTGCCGGAAAGACATATGACACAAAAAGTAGGCCAACCAACCCAGACCGCAGACACCACAGGTCCCGAGATAAATCAGAAGATTTTTCAGACGGTTTCCGGCAGCAGATAACAGCCAGATACCGATACATCCGGGAAGTACCACGAAAATACAGGTGGGATAAGAAAGCACAAGAAGGGAAGTGCTTACTCCGGCGGCAATCAGGAAAAAGGCAGGACGGCGTGCGGAGGTACCGCGATTCAGACTAAATTCCAGAAAGCTTAAGAAGACCAGAGTACTGAACCACAGAAGCATATTGGAAAAATCGGGAACGGTACTGTTCTTGGGAATGATATTGTAGTAAAAAACAGCAATGACAAAAGCAGTATTCTCAGTTACAAACTTACGGAAAGTCCGGTAGGTCAGAATACTGATGAGCAACTGTGTAACGACACCTACGATTCGCAGAAAGAGCACGGAGTATTTTAAGGTGTGAAACAACTGCATATACAGCCATAAAAAGGCAGCAGAAAAGAACGCGGAAGTCTGATGAGGCTCCCACATTTCCAGAAACATTCTGTCTCCCTGTACCAGACGGTAAGCCATAGATACGGCATACTGCTCGTCAATGTCGAATCCGAAGAAAATAATCTTGACGGTAGCAACTATAGATGCGGCAAGCAACAGATATTTCCACAGATTATGCAGCAATGCGGTTGCAAAATTTTTCTCTTGTGCGGAATAATTGCTGTTCATCTTAATCCTCCTCAATGATCTGGATCTCCAGATAGTCAAAATCGATGGACTCTACAAAACTGTCCTGGGTAAAACGGGTCTTGTTGTGACGTTTAAAGTCTGCAATATTCATATCCAGCCAGATGGGCGTACCGAGATCAAACTGATGGCAGACTTCGTCCAGAGAGTGAAAAACTTTATGGGTACGGGTATCGTCACTGCCGTCCTCGATGCAGGTGTCTTTCAGCATATGATTATTTTTAAAAATTTTGGCCCACATACGGAACATAGAAAATCTCCTTACGCAAAAAATCAGACATATTGGTCGTTAATAATAAATTATAATAGGAAGAGGTTTCCCCTGCAAGCAAAAAAAGTCACACAACCATCAGATCCATCTTATATTGTATATGGGATAGCTTTCGTCCGCCGAATCGGCACGTTTGCGAAAGCGTACTATAAAACTGCCCAATCAATCTTAAAAAATAATAAAGGTTTTGTTAAAATTATACATTTTTAAAAGGAGGTATGCTATAATTATCATAAATATCAACGTACGAATGCAGAATTTCCGTAACGAAAAAGCGTCTACGGAAGTAACAAATATGAAAAATGGTCGCAGAGCCTTCTGTGACAGAAGAGATTGAGAGGTAATATGGAGTTTAAGGTAGAAAACGGGGATGGAATCGACAGCTGGAAGGAGGTCACGCTGGTATACAGCGCCGCACTGCGTCAGATGGAGACAAAGATGCAGATTCTGAACGACGAGTTTCAGCATGTACACCAGTACAATCCCATCGAACACATCAAGGCACGGATCAAGACCCCGGAAAGCATTGTGAAAAAGCTCAAACGCTACGGGCAGGAATCCACCATAGATAACATGGTAAAATACATAAACGATATTGCTGGCATCCGCATCATCTGTTCCTTTACATCGGACATTTACCGCATTGCGGATATGATCCGGGATCAGAAGGATATTCAGGTGATCGCGGTGAAGGATTACATTACGTATCCCAAAGCCAGTGGCTATAAAAGCTATCATATGATCGTCAGTATTCCGGTCTATCTGTCGGACCGCACGGTGGATACGAAGGTGGAGATACAGATCCGGACGGTTGCCATGGACTTCTGGGCCAGCCTGGAGCATAAGATCCATTACAAATTCGAGGGCGATGCTCCGGAGAGCATTAAAAATGAACTGGTGGAGTGTGCGAGAATGGTGTCTGATCTGGATGCGAGGATGCTGTCTCTGAACGAAGAGATACTAGCCATCAGCCAAAAGAGAGAAGAGGAAAAACAATTAAATAGCGTAACATCCAAATAATCCAAAAGCTTCTGCCGGTGTAATACAAACGACAGAAGCATTTTTAATTCATAGGAAATTTCTTCCTATGAATTAAAAATGCTCCGCAGGGATCGCACTGCGGCGGTTATGAAATATGTCGCAAAAGCGACCCGCCGCAGGCGGAGAATCTCGCAAGCGAGATTCTTTTTTATGGTCAAAACAGTAATGGGATGACAGGAAAATCCCCATAAAATGAGGAGTGCCCAGACACCTTTCGGCGCCTGGGCTATTATGAAAAAATTTATCTTATATGCTTTGTTATCCGGAAGTCTTATCTCTTCCTTGACTGTATTTAAAGTATACCAACCAATTATGAACAAATTATGAACATGATGTGAAAACTTGGTGAATTTTACGAAAAAGTACAGAAACCAAAAAAGAAACTGTACAAATTGCATAAAAATGCGTAAACCATGAAAACACAGTATTCATGGGGTTTTGGTTGTAACCGGGGAATAAACATGGTAAAATAGGGACAGTTGAAAAGGGAAACTGTTCACATGAGGGACGAAATATGTTTGGAGGAAGATGGATGGATACTTTTATGGATAAACTTGCACAAAAGCTGAATGCCCAGGAAATGATCAAGGCGAATTCCGCGGCTGATGCCGAAGAGATGGATCAGCTGAAAAGCCAGCTGCGGGAATACGACGAGTGCCTGGCACAGATGCAGCAGGTCAATAAGGAACTGAAAGCGATCAATCAGGAGATGGAGAAGCTGATGTCCGAGACCATTGCTCCGGAAGTGACGAAGCTTTCCGAGGAAGGCGTGGCTGCCCTGCAGAAGCTGCAGCAGGAGAACACAGAGAAGCTGGAAGCTCTGGGACAGCAGTATACTGCCAAACTGGAAGAACTGCAGCAGAGTACCAAGGTGTTGGACGAGCTTCAGAAGCATGTGGATGAGAAACTGAGCACTACGGAAGAGAATGTACATAAGGAATGCGTAAAGGTATACCGTAATGTACAGGCGGTTGTGGTAGAAGAGAACGAGAAGCAGACCGAAGCCATCGCAGCAAAAGTAAAGGAAAACCTTGGCGGTAAATTGAACGGTGTGCTGGGAGTATCCATTGCGGCAGTAGTTCTGACGGTTGCGGATATTGTTCTTCATGTATTGAGCATTTTGCACATTTTCTGAAAAGGCAGATAAAGTATTCATTTAAGAATGCTGAAATTGATAAGAAAGTAACGGAAATGAGGTTTTACGGAAATGGGAAAACAACTTTGGAAGCCGGGAAATATGCTGTATCCCCTGCCGGTGGTCATGGTGAGCCTGGCTGACCGGGACGGCCGCCCCAATATTATCACGCTGGCCTGGGTAGGAACCGTATGTACCAATCCGCCCATGGTGTCGATCTCCGTACGCCCCGAGAGATATTCCTATCCGATCCTAAAGGAGAGCGGAGAATTCGTGATCAATCTGACCACGAAGGAGCTGGCATTTGCCACAGATTACTGTGGCGTGAAAAGCGGACGGGACGTGGATAAATTCAAAGAAATGGGACTGACTCCCATTCCGGCATCTGAGGTGAAAGCACCGATGATAAAAGAGAGTCCGGTGAACATTGAATGTAAGGTGCGACAGATCCTGCCGCTGGGATCCCATGATATGTTCCTGGCGGATGTGGTGGCAGTACATGCCGATGAAAAATATATGGATGAGAAGCACAAATTCCACCTGGAGCAGGCGGAACCCATCATCTATTCCCACGGTTCCTATTTCGGCTGTGGCGAATTGCTGGGAACCTTCGGATATAGTGTAAAGAAGCGATGAGTAACACAGGTAAAAAATTACTTGACGTTTGCCCTCCGTTTCGGTATCATAAGTCATAAATAAGAACATGGTAAATTTTACTACGAAGAAGTAGCATCAGACGGGAGTCTGATGCTTTTTTTATGCGGTGGCGGGAAAATATCTGCCGGGTACCGCAATCATGGGAAAGTCCGGGTGAAGCATATGACACAGATCGATAAAAACATAGCATTCAATCTGAAAAGAATCCGCAAATCCAAAAATATGAGTCTGGATATGCTGGCGGAGCGTACCGGTGTCAGCAAAAGCATGCTGGGACAGATCGAGAGAGGAGAATCCAATCCCACGGTGTCCACTATCGGGAAGATCGTGGAGGGATTGAAGGTACCTTTTGAACAGTTGATTTATAATAGGAAAGAAATCATGGTGGTGCCGTCTCCGGAAGAGGCTCCGGTATGCAAGGCAAAGGAAGGGGAATACCGGATCTATGTGATGCTGCCCTACGATGCCGGAAGAAATTTCGAGATCTATCAGGGCGAGCTGACCAGAAATGCCCGGATGGAAAGCGAATCCCACGGGGAGCAGACCTGGGAATACCTGACGGTGGTATCCGGGGAGGTCGAACTGATTCTGGAAGATTCCAGTTTTCTGGTGAAGACAGGTGGTTCTCTCTATTTTGCCTGTGACAGGAAACATGTCTATCACAATGTGGGTGAGACCAAGGCGGTACTCAACATGATCATTACCACGCAGCGTTAGAGAAAACGCCCCCGCTTGATGGCATCCTTGCCATATTTTGCCCGGATATTATCCAGTGCGGCATCCAGCTTCTGCTGTTTCTCGGAACGGGGAGCCGGAAAATCAAACAGGCTGAGCTGAACCGGTTCGTCTTCCGGCACCAGCTTGGAAGTGCGGATCCCCAGAAGCCGTATGGGAGTGGAATCCCATAATTCGTCGAATAATGCACAGGCATCTTCGTACAGGAGATTCACGGAAGCCGTGGGAATGTCTATCGGCATTTGGTGAGAAACGTTCCGGAAATCACTGTACCGGATCTCCGTGCAGATCTGTCCTGCCAACTGGTGGGAGGCCCGTAGACGCCTGCCCACGGATTCACACAGAGACAGCAATACTTTACAGGCTTCCTCTTTGGTGGTGGCATCGCTGCTTAAAGTGGTGGAGTTGCCGATCCCTTTTGCCTTGGAAGGAGCCAGGACTACTGTGGAATCGTCGATGCCGTTGGCATACTGCCACAGACAACGACCGTGACTTTTTAAATGTGCTTCCAGGATCGCAGGATCCGTCTTTGCCAGATCCCCGATCGTGAGAATACCTAATTTGTGGAGAGTCTCCGCACTGGAATGTCCGCAGGTGAACAGGGCGGAAACAGGCAGCGGCCACATTTTCTGCGCTATTTCCCGCTGATACAAGGTGTGAGTCTTATCCGGTTTCTCAAAATCAGAGGCCATCTTGGCCAGAACCTTTCGATCCGAAATTCCCACATTTACCGTAAATTTAAATTTTTCAAAAACAGAGTGACGAATGAAAGCAGCGGCTTCCTCGGGAGAGACGTAGTTCGCCGCAATGGGCGTATAGTCCATATAACATTCATCGATGCTGACCTGTTCGATGTCGGGGCAGATACCCGCCAGATGTTCCATAAGCATCTGGCTTTTCAGACGGTACATATTATGATCCGGAGAAGCCATGACCAGATGCGGATATTTGCGCAGGGCATTAACCACCGGTTCACCGGTAGTGATGCCGAAAGCCTTGGCGGGAATGGATTTGGCCAGAACCACACCGTGTCTGGTGGAGGTGTCACCGCCTACGATGGAAGGGATCGTGCGCAGATCCACAGGATCCCCCTGTTCCAGACGGGCCAGCGCCGTCCAGCTTAAAAAAGCGGAATTGACATCAATATGAAAAATGACCGGTTCCCTCATGGCGTCTCCTTTCCGGATCAGACCGTTTTATTTACTTCCAGTATAGCATAGATCGGTTCGGGAGAAAACAAAAAAATCGAACAGACATTCTTTCTTTACAAGGCATATAAATGCTGATAGAATCTATATGTTACAAAGTTATTACAGTAAGACAGGTATACAGAATGCCCGAAGGGGGCATACTGTTTTCAGATACGATAGATCGAGAAGGAATTCATGAAGAAACTGACATCTTACTCGAAAAGAGTAAAATATACATATGTGAAAACAACGCTGGCCACTCTTTTTGTGAGCCTCTTTTTCCTCAAAGGGTATGCAGCGTTTGAAAAGACCGGAGAGAATTACTTCCACGTGTTCCTGAACGGCAATGAGATCGGAACGGTGGGCGAAGCAGACAGAGCGGAGCAGCTTCTGCAGGAAGCCAGAAGGAATATCGCTTCCCAGAGTGATGATATGATCTTTGTGGACGCAGATTTAAAGCTGGTCGGTGAAGAAGTGCTGTGGGGAACACTGGACAATGAGGACAATCTGCTGGCAGCCATGGAACGGGAACTGGAGAGCAGTATTCGTGAGACTTCCCACAGATCCTATACAATGAAAGTAAATGAATATATGGTCAACCTGTCCAGCGTGGAGGATGTGGAGTCTCTGCTGCAGGCAGCAGTGGACAAATACGACAGTGAAGACAAATTCAGCGTGGAACTGACTCACGATGCACAGAAGGAATTCAATGTTCTTACCACCGAGGTAGTCAATAAACAGGAACTGACCGCTCAGGAAGAACAGAAGGAAGAATCCATCTATGCAGGCGGTGTACAGTCCGTACTGGATCAGGCGGGCTCCCAGGCAGACCAGCAGGGGGAAAAAGATTTCGAAGACTATGATCTTGGGCTGATGACCATGGACTTTGCGGAAAAGGTGGAAATCGTAGAGACCTATCTTCCGGAAAGCATGTTGACTCCGCTGGATCAGGCAATCGAGGATGTGATCAAGGATCAGGAGACCCCCGGAGAATATGAAGTAGTCAGCGGAGATACCCTGTCGGAGATTTCGATTAAAGTAAATATTCCGATGGATCAGATCATCGCCATGAACAGCGAGACACTGACCGATGAAAATTCTACGATCCGCGTAGGGGACAAGCTGATCATTACCGTGCCGCAGCCGGAGCTGTCCGTGGAGCGCATGGAGCAGAATTATTATGAAGAAATCTATGATGCAGATGTAATTTATGTGGACAACGATTCCTGGTATACGACCCAGACCAAGATTTTGCAGCAGCCCTCCGCCGGTTTCCGTCGGGTAGTGGCGGATGTATCTTATCTGAATGACAGAGAGGTCACCAGGGATATTCTGAAGGAAGAAGTGGTCATGGAGGCAGTTCCCAAGATTGTGGAACGAGGCACCAAGATTCCTCCGACCTATATCAAGCCTATTTCCGGTGGACGTCTGAGTTCCAATTTCGGACGCAGAAAGTCACCTACCAAGGGTGCCAGCAGCTACCATAAGGGTGTGGACTGGTCGGTTCCTACCGGAACTGCGGTATTTGCATCCTGCGGCGGTACAGTGGCCAGAGCCGGATGGGGAAGTGGATACGGTTATTGTGTCTATATCAACCATGAAGACGGCAGACAGACCCGATACGGACATCTGAGCAAGGTGCTCGTCAAGGTCGGCCAGACGGTAAAACAGGGAGAACGTATTGCACTGAGCGGTAATACCGGCGTAAGTACGGGACCTCATCTTCACTTTGAGATCCTCATTAATGGTAGCCAGGTGAACCCGTTGAAGTACCTGAATTAGGGCGTTGTATTTACAAATGTGCGAAAATGTGGTATAAGTGCATAAGAAGGTTTTTCTGATCTGAGAATGACAGAGGTAAGAAACAATGGAACAATACGCAATTAAAGGCGGTAATCCATTAGTCGGTGAAGTTGAAATAGGAGGTGCCAAGAATGCGGCACTTCCTATTCTTGCTGCTTCCGTGATGACGGATGAGACTGTTTATATAGAAAATATGCCGGATGTAAGAGATACGAATGTCCTTTTGAGCGCCATGGAGAACATCGGCGTGATCGTAAAGAGAACCGACCGTCACAAAGTGACTCTCAATGCATCCAACATCAGTGAACTTGTAGTAGAAGATGAAAATATCAAGAAGATCAGAGCGTCCTACTATCTGATCGGTGCTTTGTTAGGTAAATACAAGCATGCGGAAGTGGCACTTCCCGGTGGATGTGATATCGGCTGCCGTGCCATCGACCAGCATATTAAGGGCTTCCGTGCTCTGGGCGCGGACGTGAAGATCGAGCATGGCCTGATCAAGACACAGGCGGAGCATCTGCGCGGCAGCCATATTTATATGGATGTGGTCAGTGTCGGCGCTACCATCAATATCATGATGGCTGCGGTAATGGCGGAAGGCACCACGATTATCGAGAACTCTGCCAAGGAGCCTCATGTGGTGGATCTGGCGAACTTCCTGAACAGCATGGGAGCAAATATCAAGGGTGCCGGTACGGATGTGATCCGTATCAAGGGTGTTTCCCATCTGCATGGCACAGAGTATGCCGTGATTCCCGATCAGATCGAAGCCGGTACGTTTATGTTCGCAGCGGCAGTGACCAAGGGCGATGTGACGGTGAAAAATGTGATTCCGAAGCACCTGGAGTCTATTACGGCAAAACTTCTGGAGATTGGCTGTGAAGTAGAGGAGGCGGATGACTGTATCCGTGTGGTAGCGTCCAAGCCTCTGAAGCATACCCAGGTGAAGACCCTGCCTTATCCCGGATTTCCTACGGATATGCAGCCCCAGATCACAGTGGCGCTGGGACTTTCCAAAGGAACCAGCATCGTGACGGAGAGTATTTTCGAGAACCGTTTCAAATATGTGGATGAGCTGACCCGTATGGGCGCCAGCATCAAAGTAGAAGGCAACACCGCTATCATCGACGGTGTATCCAGATATACCGGAGCCAATATTTCCGCACCGGATCTGCGGGCGGGAGCAGCACTGGTACTGGCTGCCATGTCTGCAGAAGGATTCTCTACTGTGGATGATATCCGCTATATTGAGAGAGGTTATGAGGATTTCCACCTGAAATTACAGGGACTGGGAGCCCAGATCGAGTTGATCGAGACGGAGCGGGACCTGCAGAAGTTCAAGCTGAAGATCGGTTAATGAGTGGATTTCTCATAAACCACAACAGAATGACATTTTGAAAAAAATGTCTGTTGACAAAACAGGTAACTCATAGTAAGTTAATTAGCGTAGAAAAGTTCATATAGACTTTCCCTTATTCAGAGTGGTGGAGATACATAGGATCGATGAAGCCACGGCAACCCCGCAGAATGCGGAAGGTGCCCACCTGAGCGAATAACTGTCGAACAATAAGAGGATTTGATCGCACAATAAATCAGTCCGCTTATGAAAGCGGACTTTTTTGCATCATTCAGAGCTGTCGGCATTGAAAATTTGATTTTACGAATGAGGCTCTGAATGACAGGACTTTAGCAACTCATACACTAGACCCTCTTCCCACAGGGAAGCAGAATGGAGGACAAATGGAAAAACGTTTATTTACATCGGAGTCCGTAACCGAAGGACATCCCGACAAAATCTGTGATGCCGTATCTGATGCGGTACTGGATGCGCTGATGGAGCAGGATCCGTTCAGCCGTGTAGCATGTGAGACCTGCACCAATACCGGTTTCGTACTGGTAATGGGTGAGATCACCACCAAGGCAAATATTGATATTCCCGCTATTGTTCGTAAGACCGTGACCGAGATCGGCTATGATTCTTCCGAGAAGGGATTCGACGGCAACACCTGTGCCGTTATGGTATCTCTGGACAAGCAGTCCACTGATATCGCCATGGGCGTAGACAAGGCCCTGGAAGCAAAAGAAAGCCACATGACCGATGAACAGCTGGATGCCATCGGTGCCGGAGATCAGGGTATGATGTTCGGCTATGCTACGGATGAGACTCCGGAATATATGCCGTATCCCATCTCTCTGGCACACAAGCTGACCAGACAGCTGACCAAGGTTCGTAAGGATGGTACACTTTCCTATTTAAGACCCGACGGAAAGAGTCAGGTATCCGTAGAGTATGATGAGAATGGCAAGCCTTTTCGTCTGGAGGCAGTCGTTCTGTCTACCCAGCATGACGAACATGTATCTCAGGAGCAGATCCATGAGGACATCAAGAAGTATGTATTCGATCCTGTTTTGCCCGCAGACATGATCGATGCAGACACCAAGTTCTTCATCAATCCTACCGGACGTTTCGTAATCGGCGGACCTAACGGCGACAGCGGACTGACCGGCCGTAAGATCATCGTAGACACCTACGGTGGATATGCACGTCACGGCGGCGGAGCATTCTCCGGCAAGGACTGCACCAAGGTGGACAGAAGTGCGGCATACGCAGCACGTTACGTTGCCAAGAATATCGTAGCGGCAGGACTGGCTGAAAAGTGTGAGATCCAGCTGTCTTACGCTATCGGTGTGGCACATCCTACTTCCATCATGGTAGATACCTTCGGTACGGGCAAACTGCATGATGATAAGCTGGTGGAGATCATTCGTGAGAACTTCGACTTAAGACCCGCAGGCATCATCAAGATGCTGGATCTGCGCAGACCTATCTACAAGCAGACCGCTTCCTATGGCCACTTTGGACGTACCGATGTGGATCTGCCCTGGGAGAAGCTGGACAAGGTGGATTTATTGAAGAAATACCTGGCATAGTTACGAGCCATGCAAAAATGAAACAGGAACTGTTCCCGGGAGTTTACTCACAGGGAACAGTTCCTGTTTTGATTTTTATGCGGCACATGTATGAATGAAGCATGGCGTTTTATTTGGTTTCCTCTGTCTCCTCGGTCTCGTCTGTCTCTTCCTGCCCATACTCTCCGATATGGAACAGCTGCTGTTCTCCGGAGGTAGTGACATGCACACCTTTTTCTTCCAGCTTCAGATCCTTGACATACATGGTCTTCGTAGTCTGGGGCAGAGCGGCCAGATCAATTTCAACGGGCTCCAGCAGATGTGCGGGATCTGCTTTGTAATGCACCTCGGACAATTCTGCTTCGAAGATACCCTGTACCTTGTCTTCGTTCACATAGACAATGGGAACAGTAGCGGATACGATTTCGCCGGCTACCAGAGCCTGAAAGTCCAGAGCCATATATTTCTTGGTCAGAGGATCAAAATCAATATTTTTTACCAGAACATCTACATTCTTACCATCCAGTTCCAGATAAGCCTGGGTGCCTTCTTTTGCATTCTTGATAAAAGCGGATGCATCCTTCTCTGTGAATTTCAGGGAAACATTCTCTTTCATTTCTTTTCCGTACAAAACACCGGTGATAAAACCGTCTCTTCTTAATTTCTTTGCTTTTTCGTCAGGATTTCTTTTTTCAGCTTTTAATGTCAACATAATAATGACCTCCTCGATCTCTACGTTTGTTTCGTGTAGATGAGAGCTTGTAGAAGTTCTTTTTGCACTATGGTTATTATAGCACATATAGAACAAAGTAAACAGTTAAAATGTCACAAAAATAACAGAAAAAAGTGGAATTTACAAGCAAATTTCAGAAAACAATGTGAAGCGGCACTCTTTGGCATCTACGACATGAAACGAAAATATGTAAAACACATGGAAATATTCGTTTCAAAATTGTGTGCGTATGATGATATATCTGAGAAAAATTTACAACTGCATTACAAGAACACGTTACAACAATAAAGTAAAAGGTTGCGTAAAAAGGTAAAATGGGGTATACTTGTCACAAATACATTTGAATTTACTGGGAGGACATAAGGATGGATATGAATATTGTATGCCTGGATCTGGAGGGAGTACTGGTGCCGGAGATCTGGATCGCTTTTGCGGAGGCCAGCGGAATCCCGGAACTGAAGAGAACCACCAGAGACGAGCCGGATTACGATAAATTAATGAAATGGAGACTTGGCATCCTGAAGGAACACGGTCTGGGACTGAAGGAGATTCAGGAGACTATCGCGAAGATCGACCCCATCCCCGGGGCGAAGGAATTCCTGGATGAGCTGCGTTCCATTACCCAGGTCATCATTATCAGCGACACTTTTTCACAGTTTGCGGGCCCTCTGATGAAAAAACTGGGTTACCCCACCATCTTCTGTAATTCCCTGGAGGTAGCTGACAACGGTGAAATCACCGGTTTTAAGATGCGTGTGGAGAATTCCAAGTACACTACGGTGAAGGCATTGCAGTCTATCGGCTTCCAGACCATCGCCAGCGGTGACAGCCACAACGATCTGGGCATGATCCAGGCCAGCAAGGCAGGGTTCCTGTTCAAGAGCACCGAACAGATCAAGAAGGATCATCCGGAGCTGCCGGCCTATGAGACCTATGACGAACTGATGGCAGCCATCAAAAAAGCATTATAATCTCCTATATTACTATTACTATGAAAAACTCTCCGGACAGATGTTATTCTGTTGAGGAGAGTTTTCTGTGTATACAGTGAATGCGTTTAATGGAGAATATTGATCCGCCACACACGGAAAACAGGGAAAAGACAAATAAAATATAAAAATATAATCGAAATTAAAAAAGTTATTTACATATTTTTACAAAATGTTACAATATTATAATATGACTTGTTATCAACCAATAGTAAGGAGAGGAAAATGTTCGAAAATTTGAAAATCAGGCAGCGCCTGAAAAAAGCTTTTGTCATTATTGTAGTTATATCATCTATTGCAGGAGTGCTCGGAGCACTGGCAATGATCGTTACCATGAACCGCTATCAGCATGCATTGACCAATTACGGTTTTTCACAGGGAGATATCGGTAAGGCCATGACTGTATTCACGGATGTAAGATCCGCAACCCGTGGAATCATAGGATATAACGACCCGGATCTGGTGGACGGTCTGATCACGACTCACGATGAGAAGAAGCAGGCTTTTCTTGAATACTGGGAAGTTGTCGGCGAGACTGTTGTTTCTTCAAAGGAGAAGGAACTGTATGATCAGGTAAATGAGCAGATTCAGCAGTACTGGGAGCTGGATCAGCAGGCCATTAATACCGGTAAGGTGGATATGGAAGAGAAGCGTATGCAGGCACAGGAGCTGATGCAGAATCAGGTAGCACCGCTTTATAATGAAATTTATGATACCATGCGTGAACTTATGAACGAGAATGTCCGTGAAGGAGATTCCCTTTCTTCCATACTGAATATCATGGGATTTATTTTCCTGCTTATCATTGTTGGTGTGATCGTGCTGGCAATTATCATTGCAACGAGAATGGAACATGCAATCTCTCAGGGAATCGCAGCACCGCTGGATGCATTGGCAAAGCGTCTGGAGACTTTTGCACAGGGTAACCTGTCCGATCCGTTCCCGACACTGAACAGTAAGGATGAGATCGCTGACATGATTCATTCTGCAAATGAAATGGCAGAAAAGCTGAGTTTTGTCATTGCCGACACCGGAGAAGTTATGAGCCAGATGGCAAACGGCAATTACAACATCACTTCCAAGAACCCGGATATGTATCAGGGTGATTTTGAACAGTTGTTTCTGTCTATCCGTAACATGAAGACACAGATGGTTCAGACACTGCGTTCCATCGAGGAGTCTTCCAGGCAGGTATCCGCAGGTGCAGCTAACCTGGCAGATGCTTCCCAGAATCTGGCAGAGGGCGCTACCGAGCAGGCAGGTGCCGTAGAAGAACTGCAGGCTACCATTACCAACATTACTTCCAATATTGAGCAGGCTGCTGAACAGGCACAGGAGTCCTATGAGCAGGCCAGAAAATATGCAAACGAAGCAGATAACAGCAGAGCAGAGATGAAGGCTATGGTGGATGCTATGGCCAGAATCAGTGATACTTCCAACAAGATCGGCAATATCATTTCTGAAATCGAGGATATTGCATCCCAGACCAACCTGTTGTCCCTGAATGCTTCCATCGAGGCAGCCAGAGCAGGTGAGGCAGGCCGTGGATTCGCTGTGGTTGCTGACCAGATCCGTCAGTTGGCAGAGCAGAGTACCAAGTCTGCTGTAGATACCAGAGACCTGATTGAAGGTTCCATGCAGGAGATCAAGGAAGGCAACCAGGCTGCAGACAGCGCTGCTGCTTCCATCGAGATCGTAGTAGACGGTATCGGCAAGATTGCAGAGTCTTCCCGCAGTATCAGCGAGATCTCCAAGGACCAGGCCAATGCCATGGATCAGGCAGAGCAGGGTGTCAACCAGATCTCCGAGGTAGTACAGTCCAACTCCGCTACCGCAGAAGAATCTTCCGCTACCAGCCAGGAATTGTCTGCACAGGCAATCTCTCTGGATGAGCTGATCAGCAAGTTTATTCTTCCTCAGGAATAAGAACGGCTGAGACATTGAGAAAAATATAGTACAGCTGGAAAAGCAGGTATCGGCAACGATGCCTGCTTTTTTTCTCTGACAGGAAGTGGACAAGGATATCTGATATGCGATATAATTACAGGGAACAGAACTGGAACAAAATGAGTGAAATGAGGTAACCATGGGAATGGATCAGGAACAGACACCCCACAAGCGCCGGGTGCGTTATAAAGGGAAATACCCCAGAAAATTTGAGGAAAAATATAAGGAATTACAGCCCGAAAAATACGGAGATACCATTGCCCATGTGATTCAGAAGGGAAACACTCCCGCAGGCATGCATATCTCCATTATGGTAAAGGAGATTCTGGATTTCCTGAAGATCCAGCCGGGAGAGACCGGATTTGATGCAACACTGGGCTACGGTGGACATACGAAAGCCATGTTGGAGCAGCTGCAGGGGCGTGGGCATATCTATGCCACAGACGTAGATCCGGAGGAGTCTGCCAAGACGAAGAAACGACTGGCAGAGGCCGGTTACGGAGAAGAGATTCTGACCATCAGATTACAGAATTTCTGCACTATAGATGAGATCGCAAAAGAGGTCGGCGGATTTGATTTTATTCTGGCGGATCTGGGAGTATCTTCCATGCAGATCGATAATCCCAGCAGAGGTTTTTCTTTCAAGGTGGACGGTCCGCTAGATCTCAGACTGAATCAGCAGCAAGGAATCAGTGCAGCAGAGCGCCTGGATACCATCAGCAGAGAAGAACTGGCGGGAATGCTTTACGAGAATTCCGACGAACCCTACTGCGAGGAACTGGCGAAGGCCATCACCGATGAGATCCGTAAAGGACACCGGATCGATACTACTACAAAATTAAGGGAAGTCATCGAAAAGACTCTGGATTTCCTCCCGGAGAAGGAGAAAAAGGATACCATCAAAAAGACCTGTCAGAGAACTTTTCAGGCCTTGCGTATTGATGTGAACCGCGAATTTGAAGTATTGTATGAGTTCATGGAAAAGCTGCCGGGAGCCTTGAAACCTGGCGGAAGAGTAGCTATCCTGACTTTCCATTCCGGCGAAGACAAGCTGGTGAAGCAGGCATTGAAGGAAGGCTACCGGAACGGCATTTATGCCGATTATGCGAAAGACGTGATCCGCCCTTCTGCGGAGGAATGTGTACAGAACGGCAGAGCCCGTTCCACGAAGATGCGTTGGGCGGTCCGGGCGGAAGAACAGACAGACTGACAGACGGAACAAAGGAGGTGTGAGAATGACTGTCATGGAATTTATCAATGCACACAGAGAGGATATGGATCCCTGCGAGTGCGTGATCCTGCCGGACGGCAGTGTGGAAGAGCCACAGCCTTCTCATATCAAAAAGCTGGAGGAAATCTCCGGCGAAGATAAACTGACACTGAACAGCCGTATGGAGAAAAATATGGAGCCCATATTTTTCATGGTGGAGTATACCGGCTGTATGTTAATATGGAGTACCCGTGTGGTGGTGCCTTCCCATCCCACACCGGCACAGGAAGAGACACTGGAGACCTTGTATTTCGCGGCGATGCTGGCTCCCGGCTACCACAGGGAACAGGTGGGAGCAACTTACGAGGAATGCGTCAGAAAAGCAAAAGAACTGCACTAGAAAGGGAACGACAAAATGGCATTTGCACATCTTCATGTTCATACAGAATATTCGCTGCTGGACGGTTCCAACAAGATCAAGGAGTACGTAGCCAGAGTCAAGGAACTGGGCATGAACAGCGCAGCGATCACCGATCACGGTGTTATGTACGGTGTGATCGATTTCTACCGTGCGGCAAGGGAAGCAGGAATTAAGCCGATCCTGGGCTGTGAGGTGTACGTGGCTCCCAACTCCCGGTTTGACAAGGAGCTGACCGGTGGAGAGGACCGTTATCACCATCTGGTGCTGTTAGCGGAGAACAATACCGGCTATGCGAACCTGATGAAAATCGTCAGCCGTGGCTTTACGGAAGGATATTATTATAAACCCCGTGTGGACATGGAAGTGCTGCAGGAGTTCCACGAGGGAATTATCGCATTGTCTGCCTGCCTTGCAGGTGAAGTGCCCCGGTTTATTCTGAAGGGAATGAAGGACGAAGCGAGAAAAGCGGCCCGCAAATACGAGGCCTGCTTCGGCAAGGGCAATTATTTTCTGGAATTGCAGGATCACGGTATCCCGGAGCAGCGTACGGTGAACATGGAACTGCTCCAGATGAGCAGAGAACTGGACATTCCGCTGGTAACCACCAACGATGTGCATTACACCTATGCTGAGGATGCGATTCCCCACGATATTCTGCTGTGTCTGCAGACCGGCAAAAAGCTGGCGGACGAGGATCGCATGCGTTATGAGGGCGGTCAGTATTACGTCAAGAGCGAAGAGGAAATGAAGGGACTGTTCCCCTATGCATGGGAGGCCGTGGAGAATACCCAGAGGATTGCAGACCGTTGTAATGTGGAGATAGAGTTTGGCGTGACGAAGCTGCCGAAATACGATGTGCCGGAGGGGTACGATTCCTGGAGCTACCTGAATAAGCTCTGCGATGACGGACTGGCAGAGCGTTACGGTGACGGTGACCAGCCTGCCGGGGAGACCGGACAGACCCTGCGGGAACGTCTGGATTACGAGCTGGGTGTCATCCGCAGAATGGGATATGTGGACTATTTCCTGATCGTATGGGATTTCATCAACTATGCGAAAGAGCACGGGATTCCGGTGGGACCGGGACGAGGTTCCGCTGCGGGAAGTATCGTGGCATATTGCCTGAAGATCACCAACATTGATCCCATTCATTATAATCTGCTGTTTGAACGTTTCCTGAATCCGGAACGTGTGTCCATGCCCGATATTGATGTGGACTTCTGCTTCGAACGGAGACAGGAAGTCATTGATTATGTGGGCAGAAAATACGGCAACGACAAGGTGGTGCAGATCGTTACGTTCGGTACCCTGGCAGCCAAGGGTGTCATCCGTGATGTGGGACGTGTGATGGATCTGCCCTATGCTTTTGTGGATTCCATTGCGAAGATGGTTCCCAACGAGTTGAATATTACCCTGAATAAGGCTCTGGAAATGAATCCGGAGTTCCGTAAGCTGTACCAGGAGGACGAACAGGTACATCATCTGATTGATATGTGCAAGCGTCTGGAAGGACTGCCCAGACATACCTCCATGCATGCAGCGGGTGTAGTCATCTGCCAGAAGTCGGCGGATGAATTTGTTCCTCTGTCCAGAGGCTCCGACGGTTCCATCGTTACCCAGTTTACCATGACGACATTGGAGGAACTGGGGCTTCTGAAAATGGATTTCCTTGGGCTGCGCACGCTGACAGTGATCCATGATGCGGTAAAATTCATTGAAAATACCACCGGCAGACATATTGATGTGGATGCGATTGACTACAACGATCCGAAGGTGCTGGCATCGATCGGCACCGGCAGAACGGAAGGAGTGTTCCAGCTGGAAAGTGCCGGAATGAAGAGCTTCATGAAGGAATTGCGTCCCCAGAATCTGGAAGATGTGGTGGCTGGTATTTCCCTGTATCGTCCAGGTCCTATGGATTTTATCCCGAAGTATATTCAGGGTAAAAATCATCCGGATGCGGTAACTTATGCCTGTCCCCAGCTGGAGCCGATCTTAAAGCCCACCTACGGCTGTATTGTATATCAGGAACAGGTAATGCAGATCGTTCGTGATCTGGCGGGCTATACACTGGGACGAAGCGATCTGGTGCGCCGTGCCATGAGTAAGAAGAAACAGTCCGTCATGGAAAAAGAGCGGGCCAACTTCATCTACGGCAACCCGGAGGAAAATGTCCCCGGCTGTATTGCCAACGGCATTGACGAGCAGACAGCAGGGCAGATCTACGATATGATGATGGATTTTGCCAAATATGCGTTCAACAAGTCCCATGCGGCCTGTTATGCGGTAGTGGCTTACCAGACAGCGTATTTGAAATACTATTATCCCGTAGAATTCATGGCGGCGTTGATGACTTCCGTCATCGATAACCCGAAAAAAGTATCGGAGTATATTTTGAACTGCCGGAACATGAATATCGCCATTCTGCCGCCGGATGTAAATGCGGGAGAAGCCGGATTCTCTGTGACAGACGGCAAGATCCGCTATGCCCTGACAGCTATCAAGGGTGTGGGACGTCCCATCATTGACAGCCTGGTACAGGAGCGTAAGGAAAGAGGCCCTTTCACGAATCTGAAGGACTTTATTACCCGCATGTCCGATAAAAAAGAGATGAATAAGCGGGCTATTGAGAACCTGATCAAAGCAGGAGCCATGGACGGACTGGGCGGTACGAGAAAACAGTTCATGAGTGTCTATGTGCAGATCGCGGACCATATTGCCCATGATAAAAAGAACAATCTGGCCGGACAGATCTCCCTGTTTGACATTGCAGGGGAAGAAGATAAGGAAGAATTCGATATCCGGATGCCGGATGTGGGCGAATACAATAAGGAGATGCTGTTGGGCTTCGAAAAAGAGGTGCTGGGTGTCTACGTCAGCGGTCATCCCCTGGAGGAATATCAGGAGCTGTGGCAGAACTGCATCAGCAATACTGCCGGGGATTTTGCCCTGGATGAAGAGACCGGAGAGGTGCAGTTAGTCAGGGACCAGGCCAATGCAGTCATCGGAGGATTGATCGCGGACAAGACAGTAAAATACACCAAGAATGACAAGATCATGGCATTTTTGAATGTGGAGGATCTGATCGGTAATGTGGAAGTCGTGGTATTTCCACAGGTGTACGAGCGCTACAGCACCTTGCTTGTGGAGGATGCGAAGGTGTTTATCCGGGGCAGAGTATCCCTGGAAGAAGACAAGGACGGCAAGCTGATCTGCGACCAGATCATCAGTTTCGAGGATGCGCAGGCTGCGAGAGCGGCGAACCAGCCCCTGTTCCCCAGAAATTACGGAGGCCGGGGCGGCAGCAGCCGCGGCGGATCCTACGGAAACGGAAGTGGAAATGGCGGTGCCGGTGGATACCGGAATGCCGGGAACGGCTACGGACAATACCAAAATGACGGTATGAACAGCAGCAGTATGTCGGTGGGACAGACCGGTCAGGCAGCAGGACAAATGCAGTCCGGGCAGCGTACACAGGCAAATGGAACCCCTCAGAAAAAAGGCATGCCGGCGGGAGCCTGGATCCAGTTCCCCAATATGGAGGCCTATAAGACCAGAGAGCAGGAACTGCTGCAGGCCATTGCGGATTCCGACGGGGATGACGATGTGGTGATCTATCTGCGGGACATTAAAAATATTAAGATCCTGCCCCAAAATCTCCAGGTAAAAGCTGACGGGGCATTAATGGAAAAGCTTACAGTGCTGTTCGGAAAAGAAAATGTTAAATTTATAACGAAACCTATTGAAAACCGCTCAAAAATAGATTAAAATAAGGAATCGAGAAGAGAAAACTATTCGTTCGTTTACTTAGGAGGTAACAGTCATGGCAAAAGAGATTAAGACGATCGGCGTATTGACCAGCGGCGGTGATGCACCGGGAATGAACGCTGCTATTCGTGCAGTTGTTCGTACAGCCATTGCAAGAGGACTGAAGGTTAAGGGAATCAAAAAAGGCTATCAGGGTCTTTTGAATGAAGAGATCATAGATATGGAAGCCAAGGACGTATCCGATATCATTCAGCGCGGTGGTACGATCTTAGGAACCGCACGTTGTCTGGAGTTCAAGGAAGCGGAAGGACAGAAGAAGGGTGCTGAGATCTGCAGAAAGCACGGTATCGACGGTATCGTTGTCATCGGCGGTGACGGTTCTTACCGTGGTGCACAGGCACTGTCCAGACTTGGTATTAATACTATCGGTCTTCCCGGAACCATCGACCTGGATATTGCATGTACCGAGTACACAATCGGTTTCGATACTGCTGTCAACACAGCAATGCAGGCAATCGACAAGGTTAAGGATACTTCTTCCTCTCATGAGAGATGCAGTATCATCGAGGTAATGGGCAGAAATGCCGGTTATATCGCTCTGTGGTGCGGTATTGCCAACGGTGCCGAGGATATCCTGCTTCCCGAGAAGTACGATTACAACGAACAGAATATTATCAATAATATCATTACCAACCGTAAGCATGGTAAGACCCATCATATCATCATCAATGCCGAGGGAATCGGACATTCCACTTCCATGGCCCGGCGTATCGAGGCTGCTACCGGTATTGAGACCCGTGCTACGATCTTAGGTTACATGCAGCGTGGCGGAAGCCCTACTGCCAAGGATCGTTACTATGCATCTATCATGGGTGCTTACGCAGTAGATATCATGCTGGAAGGCAAGACCAACCGTGTCGTAGGTTATCAGCACGGTGAGTTCATCGATTTCGATATCGAAGAGGCTTTGCAGATGCAGAAGGGCATCAATGAGTACCAGTTCGAGGTATCTCATCTGCTGTCCATCTAATTTAATTTAACAGTTCAGACTGCGAAGCAGGCACTTTTATAAATAAGAGTGTCTGAACGGATATGAAGACAAAGGCGTTTCCCATTGCGTGGAAATGCCTTTTTGACTATAATAAACTCATCCATAGAATGCATCCCGACTGCTTGCAGGCAGGGGATCATTCTATGAGAGGAGTAAACAAACATAAGTAAGTAGGGCGATTAGCCCGGATTACGCATGTTTGTTATGGTTTCGAGAGTTCGCAGAACGGAGAAACCATATTATTATGATGTTTAGGAGCGGTTAGCAGACAGATATGATCACAAGCAACAACAATGCAAAAGTAAAACAGGTGGTGCAGTGGCAGACCAAGGCAAAGGAGCGCCGCAAGGATCACGTATTTCTGGCAGAAGGTGTCAGAATGTGTGAGGAGGCTCCGGTAAAAAACGTGCGGGAGGTCTACCTTACGGAAGAACTGGAGCAAAAGATCCGGCAGAATGCACAGAATGGAGACGCGGCATTCTGGGACAAGCTGCAGCAGACCGGTTACGAGACCGTCTCCACGGAAGTTTTTGCCAAAATGGCGGATACCCAGACCCCCCAGGGCATTCTGACAGTGCTGGAACAACCGGTCTATGACCTGACACAGCTGTTGGAACAGCCGGATCCTTTATTCCTGATGCTGGAAAATCTGCAGGATCCGGGCAATCTGGGAACCATGATCCGTACCGGAGAAGGAGCAGGGATAACGGGTGTTATCATGAACAACCAGACGGTTGATATCTTTAATCCCAAGACCATCCGTGCCACCATGGGGTCTATTTTCCGGGTACCCTTTGTCTACGTGCCAGATCTGGCACCGGTGCTGGAACAGATGCATGCAAAAGGTATCCACACCTATGCGGCACACTTGAAAGGACAGGAATACTACGATTCCTTTTCTTTCCGGGAACCTACGGCGTTCCTCATCGGCAACGAAGGAAACGGCTTATCCAAGGAAATCTCCGACCAGGCAGGACAGTATCTCAAGATCCCCATGGAGGGCAGGGTGGAATCCCTGAATGCCTCCATTGCAGCGGCCCTTCTGATGTACGAGGCCCACAGACAGCGAAGCGCAAGACTGTAACTATCCCGGACCCATTTGCCTTATAGATATTATCAAATGCCAGGCATTCGATGCGCAGCCGATAATATTTACATGGCTCTGAATAATTATGATGTCGGGGTCAAAAGGTCTAAGCCCACATGAGCTTGCTCATAGGTGGGTGAAAGACCTTAGGACCCGCCCCGATATGAGCATAAAAGTGGGATGATAATCCCACGATATGCGAATATTGGGTAGGATTGTGGGAGTGCGTAGCACGGAACAATCCGTAGGCATCAAAGTCGGGGGCTTTTGACCCCGACATCATAATAATAGAAGAAAGACAGAACAGGAGGAAAGATATCATGAAGATCGGATTTATCGGACTGGGAAATATGGCCACTGCCATGATCGGAGGAATGTTGCAAAAAGGAATTGCAGCTCCGGAGGACATCATTGGTTCAGCCAGAACGGAAACAACAGTAGAAAAAGTTAAAACAAAATTTAATATTAACACAACAACGGATAACAAAATCGTAGCGGCACAGGCAGACATTCTGTTCCTGGCAGTGAAACCCATCTTTTTCCCGGAGGTGATCGACCAGATCAAAGATGTCGTGGCAGAGGATACCCTGATCGTCAGCATTGCGGCAGGAAGAACTCTGGACTATCTGAAAGAGGCTTTCGGCAGACCGGAATTGAAGCTGATCCGCTGCATGCCCAATACTCCGGCACTGGTACTGGAAGGCTGCACCGGCGTCTGTGCGGAAGAAAACGTCACGGAGGAAGACATGGAGCAGGTACTGGCACTGTTACGTTCCTTCGGCATTGCCAGTGTGGTACCGGAACGGCTGATGGATGTAGTCGTAGGTGTCAGCGGTAGCTCCCCGGCCTATGTGTTCATGTTCATTGAAGCCATGGCAGACGAGGCAGTAGCCGCCGGAATGTCCAGAAAACAGGCTTATGAATTCGCAGCACAATCCGTCCTTGGCAGTGCCAGGATGGTGCTGGAGACCGGCAGACATCCCGGAGAACTGAAGGACATGGTGTGCTCCCCCGGTGGAACCACGATCCAGGCAGTCAAGGTACTGGAGGAAAAAGGCATGCGCGCCGCTGTCATGGATGCCATGGATGCCTGCATTGAGAAGTCCAAAAGCATGTAGTGACAGCTCGACCATGAACAGAGTCGAGAGCAAAATCATGTTAACATGATTTTGCGAATGGCGCAAACCGAGCAGTCATGGCTAAATAGCGCCCAAAGTCCCAAAACTTGACAAAAATTTTGTCATCTGTTATGATATCTCGCGTAACAAATTTAATATTTTTGTAACAAACCGGTGAAAATCTTAATAATTTCAGCATATACTATTCACTGGTGAGATCCACAGGTATCACACCCATCGGGGAATCTTCCTGTGGGAAAGGCGTGTATCAAGATGACAAAAAGCAGAAGAATGCTGGTTGTATGCGTAGGACTGCTCTGTTCTCTCTTCCTGAGCATGCAGATGAGCATGACCGCACAGGCGGGCAATACAAAAAATTATGTAAATGATCTGAACGGTGGTATTGCATCCATCCTGGATCCCGGTTCCAGGAACAGCACTGAGGTGATCAACGCTACGGTGAAGGAACTGAACCTGACCTTCCCGGCAGAGGAAGAGATCAGTTCCGGTCTGGTCATGGCGAACGTAAGGGATGCCGTGAATGTAAGAAGCGATGCCAGCGAGGAAGCATCCAAGGTCGGTAAACTCTACAAGGACTGTGGAGGTACCATCCTGGAGCGTAAGGACGGCTGGACCAAGATCCAGTCCGGCACTCTGATCGGCTGGGCAAAGGACGAATATCTCCTGTTCGGAGATGACGCCAGAGCACTGGCCAACGATGTAGGCAGGATGATCGCACAGATCAATACGGAGACCCTCCGTGTGAGAACGGAAGCGGATCAGGAAGCCGGTGTCCTGGGACTTCTTCCCAAGGGAGACATCGCAGATGTAGTAGACAACAGCAACCCGGAATGGGTCTGTATTGACTACGAAGGCGCAGACGGTTATGTGGCTGCGGAATATGTAACTGTAGATTTCCAGATCGACTCCGGTGAGACACTGGAGGAGATCAAGGCAAGAGAAGCCGCAGAGCGTGAAGCAAAGCGTCACGTCAACTACGGCGAATATACCACCGATGCGGATACCACGCAGCTGCTGGCCGCACTGGTACAGTGTGAAGCAGGCTGTGAAAGCTACGAAGGCCAGCTGGCGGTAGCGTCCGTAGTTATGAACCGTGTAAGAAGCGGAGCATATCCCAATAGTATCCACGGTGTTATCTACGCCTCCGGACAGTTTACTCCAGCACTGAACGGTAAGGTAAATACCGTATACGAATCCGGCAGGATCTCCGCAAGCTGTGTTCAGGCAGCCCAGGAAGCCATCTCCGGTGTCTCCAATGTAGGAGACATGACCCACTTCAGACGTAACAACGGCCGTGACGGACTGGTCATCGGTAACCACGTCTTCTACTAAGTGGCACACAAAAGAACAGCGCATACAACAGAGACGGTATCCCGGAACAGGGGTACCGTCTTTTAACGTACAGGCAGGAGCCGATCCGCCGGATGAAATGAGGAATGAGAAGAGCACAATAGAATCCCGTATCGTGCACCAATAGCTGTTGTCACAGAAGAATATTTGTAGTACACTGGATACAACTACAAAACCAAAGGAGTGATCACATGAGTGAAATGGTAACCTTGTGGCTTGTGGTATTGATCGTATCGATCGGTGTGGAGGTCGCCACTCTGGGACTGACGAGCATCTGGTTCGCCGGAGGCGCCGTTGTGGCAGTGATTGCCGCCGCATTGCAGGCACCGATCTGGTTGCAGATCCTGTTATTTTTTGCAGTGTCTCTGCTGCTGTTATTTTTCACCAGACCTGTCGCAGTCAGATATTTCAACAAAGACCGCGTAAGGACGAATGTGGAAAGTATGATCGGCAGACAGGCAATCGTGACCAGTGAGATCGACAATCTGCAGGGCATCGGACAGGTAACGGTGGGCGGCCAGGAGTGGAGCGCCAGAACCGAAAAAGACGGACTGAATCTACAGCCCGGAACGGTGGTAGACATCATGGCAGTCAGTGGTGTCAAGCTGATCGTCAAGGTGGATCCGCAGATGACGAAGGTCACCGGGGAAGTACCGGAGTCACAGAATTAAGAATCGTGTAACACGGATACATGAGGGAAAAGCGCGTACAGAGGTACGCAGCGTACACGAATGTACGCAGAAGGAGGAAAAATGGTAGCATTAATCATTATTGTCGTTTTAGTATTATGGATCTGTGTATCCTGTATCAAGATCGTGCCTCAGGCACAGGCCTACGTGATCGAACGTCTGGGTGCTTATCAGTCCACCTGGAATGTAGGATTCAATCTGAAGATCCCGTTCATCGATAAGGTAGCCAGAAAAGTCAATTTAAAAGAGCAGGTAGCGGATTTCCCACCCCAGCCCGTAATCACCAAGGATAACGTAACCATGCGGATCGATACCGTAGTCTTTTACCAGATCACAGATCCCAAGCTGTTCACCTACGGTGTAGAGAATCCCATGATGGCTATTGAGAATCTGACCGCCACCACCCTGCGTAATATCATCGGTGACCTGGAACTGGACCAGACCCTGACTTCCCGTGAGACCATCAACACCAAGATGCGTGCGGCACTGGATATCGCCACCGATCCCTGGGGTATCAAGGTCAACCGTGTGGAGCTGAAGAACATCATCCCTCCCGCAGAGATCCAGAATGCCATGGAGAAGCAGATGAAGGCAGAGCGTGAGAGACGTGAAGCTGTTACCCGTGCAGAAGGTGAGAAGAAGGCTAAGATCCTGGAGGCAGAAGGTGCCAAGGAGTCCGCAATCCTTCGTGCAGAGGCAGATAAGCAGGCAGCCATCCTTCGTGCGGAAGCTGAGAAGGAGAAGATGATCCGCGAGGCAGAAGGTGAAGCCGAAGCCATCCTCAAGGTACAGCAGGCAAATGCCGACGGTATCAAGATGCTGAAGGAAGCAGGCGCAGATGCCGCAGTCCTGAAGTTAAAGAGCCTGGAAGCTTTTGAAAAGGTAGCTGACGGCCAGGCCACCACCATCCTGCTGCCCGCAGAGCTGCAGGGCATTGCCAGCGTGGCAGAGACCTTCAAGGCAGCCGCAGGCAAAAAGGCAGAATAAGTAAACTAAAAAACGATAAACCAAAGCCACTTTCCGGGAAATACGGAGGGTGGCTTTTTTATGTCGGATTCACAAAAAACAATGACGGGGGATAAACGCGAGGGGTTGAAAAACACAGAATAATGAAGTATATTGATTACATATAGCTTGTTACAGGCAACGTTCGTAACAGGGATATCAATGGACAAAATCAGAAAACAGAGGCTGCGGGCGCAAGGCCGGAAAGCTTCGGAAAAGAGGAGTATTATGGATTTAAAGGGACGCGATTTTTTGAAATTACTGGACTTTACACCGGAAGAGATCGAATATCTGCTGGATCTGGCGGCAGACCTGAAGGATAAGAAGAAAAAAGGAATCCCCGTAGATACTCTCCGAGGCAAGAATGTAGCGCTGATCTTTGAGAAGACCAGTACCCGTACCAGATGTGCTTTTGAAGTGGCAGCCCATGATCTGGGAATGGGAACGACTTATCTGGATCCCACCGGATCCCAGATCGGCAAAAAGGAAAGCATTGCCGATACTGCCAGAGTACTGGCAGGCATGTTCGAGGGTATCGAATATCGTGGCTTCGGACAGGATATTGTGGAGGAACTGGCAAAATATTCCAAGGTGCCCGTATGGAACGGCCTGACCAACGAATTCCATCCCACCCAGATGCTGGCAGACCTTCTGACCATCCGTGAACATTTCGGACATCTGAAGGGAATCCGCATGACTTACATGGGAGACGCCCGTTACAACATGGGTAACTCTCTGATGGTAGCCTGCGCGAAGATGGGCATGCACTTTACCGCATGTACCACCGCAAAATATTTCCCGGCGAAGGAGCTGGTAGCGGAGTGTGAGGTCATTGCGGCACAGACCGGCGGCAGTATTACCCTGACCGAGGATGTGAAGGCGGGCACGAAGGATGTGGACGTGATATACACTGACGTGTGGGTATCCATGGGCGAGCCCGACGAAGTATGGACCGAGCGTATTAAGGAGCTGTCTCCTTATCAGGTGAATAAAGCAGTCATGGACAATGCCGGCGAGCAGGCCATTTTCATGCACTGTCTTCCTGCATTCCATGATCTGAAGACCAAGATCGGTGCCCAGATGGGTGAGCGTTTCGGCATCACTGAGATGGAAGTGACCGATGAAGTATTTGAATCCGGCCAGTCTCTGGTGTTTGAAGAGGCTGAGAACCGTATGCATACGATTAAGGCAGTGATGGCGGCGACTTTATGAGTATGAAAGCAAAGATTTTAGAGCTTCTTCGGGAAAAGAAGGATCGGGTGGCAGCAGGAGCACCGGAAAGCGAGGCCTATGTCTCCGGGCAGGAGCTCTGCGAGCAGTTCGGTGTATCGAGAACTGCGGTATGGAAAGCCATCGGACAACTGAAAAAAGAAGGCTATGTCATTGAAGCGGTACAGAACCGCGGCTACCGTCTGCTGGATCAGACGGAGGAAGTCTACAACCAGGCGGATATCCAGAGCAGATTAAAGACGAAATGGGTGGCACATCCTTTACAGTTTTTTGACAGTATCGATTCCACCAATATCCGTGCCAAACTGGAAGCGGAACAGGGCGCGGAGAGCGGCCTGTTGGTGGTGTCGGATATGCAGAGCGCCGGACGCGGCAGAAGAGGCCGGGGCTGGGAGAGCCCCGCAGGAACAAATATTTATTACACCCTGATGTTAAAACCGGATTTTTCATCGGACTGTGCACCGATGCTGACGTTAGTCATGGCACTGGCGGTGGCGAAGGGCATCCGGCAGACACTGCGCTGCGACAGCGAAGAGGCAGCAGCCAAAGTCGGGATCAAATGGCCCAACGACATTGTGGTGGACGGGAAAAAAGTCTGCGGCATTCTCACGGAGATGAGCATGGAGCAGGGGTATATCCAGCATATTGTGATTGGTGTGGGCATCAATGTGCGTAAGCAGGAATTTCCCGAGGAGATCCGGGACCGGGCAGCAGCCATTGATGAACAATGCGGCTTCCGCATTTCCCGCAGTCAGCTGATTGCGGATATTATGGAAGCCTTCGAGGAAGATTACGAGATCTTTTTACGGACCCATGACCTGAAAGGTCTGCGGGCCTCCTATGCGGAACTTCTGGTAAATCAGGACAGGGAAGTCTGCGTATTGGATCCCAAGGGTGAATACCGCGGCATTGCCAGAGGCATCAACGACCAGGGAGAGCTTCTGGTGGAGAGACCGGACGGCACTGTGGAGGAAGTCTATGCCGGAGAGGTATCGGTCCGCGGAATCTATGGGTATGTGTAGGCAGGTACAGCATTTTCCGGGATGGCAGAAGGCAGGACGGACAGCCGGATGAAAAGACCGGAATAAAAAGATTGGAATAGATAGTCCGTGACAGAATTGAGACAGAACAGGATATAGAACTATGGACGAGAACAAGATCGTACTCTGCGGCGCCAACGCCTATGAGAAGAAATATTATTTTAACGAAGAACAATTTAAGATGATTCCGGATTCCATCAAGCAGGAGCTGCATGTGATCTGCGTGCTCTTCACCGAGGAAGTGGGCGGTGTCTTTACCATTGCCTTTGAGGAGGATGGAAATGTGGTCATGGAGACCAATGCGGATGATGATGACATCTATTATGATGAGATCTCTTCCGGACTGTTGATCTCTGAGATCCGTAGGAACAGACAGGAGCTTTTCGAGTCCCTGAGTCTGTATTACCGTGTGTTTATCAAAAAAGAAGATGTATCCGCATTGCTGGATGAGGAGGACGATGAATGATTTTTGTCATTGATGTAGGCAACACGAATATGACCATGGGTGTCTTTCAGGGGAAAAAGCTGGAAGCCACCTTCCGGATCATGACGAAGACCCCCAGAACCTCAGATGAATACGGGATCATGATCACCCAGCTGCTAAAAAATAACGGTATCGAAGTGACGGACATCGAGGGAGTCATCATTGCCAGCGTAGTGCCAGATGTGATGCATTCCCTGACCAGTTCCATCATCCGTTATCTCAAGACAAAACCACTGATCGTGGGCCCCGGTGTGAAGAGCGGCATCAAGGTCGCTACCGAGGATCCCCGGGCCATCGGTGCGGACCGTATCGTGGATGCGGTGGCAGCTTATGTGAAATACGGCGGACCGGTGCTGGTACTGGATTTCGGTACGGCGACCACCTATGATCTGATCACGGAGGACGGACGTTTTACTGCAGGAATCACTGCTCCCGGTATCCGGATCAGTTCGGAGGCTCTGTGGAAAGAGACGGCGAAGCTGCCGAATATTGAGATCCGTAAGCCGAAGACCATCCTGGCACAGGAGACCATTACCAGTATGCAGGCAGGACTCATGTACGGTCAGATCGGTCAGACGGAATACATTATCCGCAAGGTAAAGGAAGAGAGCGGGCTTGCGGAGCTGAAGGTCGTGGCCACCGGAGGCTTAGGCCGTGCCATTGCGGACGAGACCGACAGCATTGATATCTATGACAGTTCTCTGACACTGGATGGACTGCGGATCATCTACGACAAGAACAGACGTTGATAGGGGAATGACATGATAAAGCTGGAAAAAGCAGCAACAAAGATTATGGCAGCCATCGGAACAGCAGTAATGCTGTTCCTGCTGTTTTATTCCTGGAAATATACGAAGAGGCTGGTGGAACCGGAATATTATCTGGATGAAAAAGACAGTATCCTCTGGAATGCTCTTGTCGGCGTAGTGCTGGTGGCGGTATGCGGGGCTCTGTCCGGAGTGATGAAAAAGATCCCGGCGTGGGCACTGCATCTGCTGGCAGTTCTGGGAGCTGTGACAGCAGTGATTCTAGGGATAAGGCTTGCGAGGGCCGCCGGAGCGGAGAGCATTGCGGACCAGTATTATGTGCAAAGAGCAGCTATGGCACTGGCGGACGGTGATGCGGAATGGGTGCTGGCACAGGATTACTATGGTATCTATCCGTTCCAGCTGGGACTGGCGGAGATCTTCGCCTTAATCTTCCGTGTGGCAGGCTCCACGGAACGGCTCGTGATCCAACAGGTACAGGCGGTCTGCGGAGGCATCACGCTGTATGTTGGATTTAGGATCGTGCGGGAACTGTCGGGAAGCAGGGCAGCGGAACTGCTGTATCTTGTGGCGGAGCTTTTGTTCCTGCCGGTGTATTGCTATGCTTTGTTTATCTATGGTGAGAGTATCGGAACCTGCAGCGTCCTGTGTGCCATCTGGTGTTACCTGATGGCCAACCGGCCGGAGGGAAAGGTGTGGCAGAAGGGACTACTGTGGAGTGCCGTCGCGTTGTTCATGGGACTGGCGTATGCGACCAGAAATGTATTGCTGGTGGTATGGATCGCCATGGTCATCATGCAGATCCTGGTGCTGCTTCGCAGTAAAAAATGGCAGGGACTGCCGGCGCTCTGCGTGGTGCTGGCAGTCATGCTGCTGGGGAAAACGACTCTCTGTCACATGGCGGAAGGACAGCTTGACCGGGAATATGGTTCCGGTGCTCCGTATGTTCTGTGGGTTGCCATGGGAATGCAGGAGAATCCCGACGCCCTGAAGGGGCCGGGAACCTACAATGACTATAATCTGGACACTTATCTGCAGGCCGGGTATGACAGCATAGAGGCAGCAGAAGTGGCCAAAGGAGATATCAGGCAGTGTCTGGCAAAATGGCAGGAGGATCCCGTGGCAGCCGTTACGTTTCTCAAGGAGAAACTGCTGATCCAGTGGATCGAGCCTACTTATTGCAGCTTTAACCAGACCAGATACCAGTACCGGCCGCAAGGCTGGGTGGAAGACCTCTATACCGGACAGGCCAATGAAAGAGCACTGGCATTCCTGAACCGTTTTCAGGGAATGGTATATCTGGCGGTTTTCGGATATTATTTGAGGATCCTGCTGGGAAAACTGAAAGGTGTACAGGTACTTCCGGGGATTATTTTTCTGGGCGGCTTTTTCATTACGATCCTCTGGGAGGCCAAGAGCCGTTATGTGTATCCCTATATCGTCATGATCCTTCCCAGCGCGGCATGCAGTATGGAGTATTACGGCCGTCTGCTGGCGGGTGGCATCGGGAGGATCGCAGGCGGTATTGTGAGTAGTAGGGAAAGGAAACAGAAACAAAAAGAAATAGGAAGGACAGCATGAAAAAATTACAGATTGGTAATGTGACCCTGGACAACCCGGTGATCCTGGCACCCATGGCGGGAGTATCCGACCTGCCGTTCCGCCTGCTTTGCAGGGAGATGGGAGCGGCGCTGGTGTGCATGGAAATGGTCAGTGCCAAAGCCATATATTATAACAATAAAAATACGGACAGTCTCATGGAGATCCATCCCGAGGAAGTGCCGGCTTCCCTGCAGCTGTTCGGCTCAGATCCCCAGATCCTTGCGGAGATGGCAAAACGGATCGAGGAACGTCCTTTTTCCATACTGGATCTGAATATGGGCTGCCCGGTGCCGAAGGTCGTGAACAATGGGGAAGGTTCGGCACTGATGAAGGATCCGAAGCTGGTGGAGCAGATTCTGACGGCACTGGTAAAGGCCATCAACAAACCGGTGACGGTAAAGATCCGCAAGGGCTTTGATGATGACCATGTCAATGCCGTGGAGATCGCGAAGATCGCGGAAGCCTGCGGTGTGGCGGCAGTGGCGGTGCACGGACGGACTAGAGCCCAGTACTACAGCGGACAGGCAGACTGGGATATTATCGCACAGGTGAAGGATGCAGTGAAGATTCCAGTGATCGGCAACGGGGATGTGGACAGTCCGGAAAAAGCAAAAGCCATTCTGGAACAGACCGGCTGCGATGGTGTCATGATCGGCCGGGCGGCAGAGGGCAATCCCTGGATTTTCCGGGAGGTAGTGTCGTATCTTGCGAACGGCACGATCCCGGCAAGACCCACGAACCGGGAGAAGCGGGAAATGATCCTGCGCCATGCGGCATTGCAGCTGGAATACAAGGGAGAATACACCGGTGTCCGGGAGATGCGCAAGCACCTGTCCTGGTATACGGTGGGAATGCCCCATTCCGCTCATTTCCGCCAGACCATCAATACCATGGAGAAAATGGACGAACTGATCCGGGGAGTGCAGGAAATCTTTCCGGACGAAGTGTAGTGCGGATTTTGGATACAGCAATGCATTATGAGGCAGACCTTGCATGATATGATGTTGTGCGCGGTGTGGTGCATATAATTGGGATGACTGCATACAATGAAGCATGGACACTATTTTGTATCTCTATCCGGCGCGACGGACAGCGATGTGCGGGACACCGCCGGAGGAAAAAGCGGAACTGCGCCGGGGAAAACTGAAGAAATTTTTGCCCTTCCTGTGGAAAAAGGGAGAAGACCGGCATCCTGTGGTGACTGTGAGCCGGACGGAATATTTTTTCCCGGACTATCATCTGGTCAGAGTGTCGGTAGCCAGAACGGAAGGCATGGATAAAGAACAGGCGGAGCTGGCACTCACGGAGCTAAAGCTCACGGAGCTAAAGCTCCGGGAACAATTACAGGAACTGACAGAGGATCCGGATCACACCTATGTGGTGTGCCGTGAGCCTCTTTCTTTTTATTTCGGAAGGGAATTCCGGGATTATCTGCAACAGGAGTGGATCGAACATCTGCTGCGCTACGGGGAGAGACCGGGCGGCTATCCGGCGTGGCCGGATCTGGTTCTGCTGGGGAGAAATCCGTATCTGCCTTATGTCGTGCTCCGCTATGCTGCCAGATTGCAGAGCATGAAATGGTATCTTACGGAAAGAGAATACCGGGAGGAGGAAGAGTGGCTGACCGGGGAACTGGAGGATGAGTACGGTCTGATCCCGGAGATCCGGCTGCTTGCGGAAACTGCGGACTACGGACGAGTACGGCTGCAGGGGACGAAACCCTGCGTGGTACTGGATTTTTGCGACAATGAAAAGGTCTACGGCGGCGGACTGGCAGCAGGCAGTATCTGGCTGGATTTTCCGGCATCGGAGGACAAGGAGCACCGGGCCCTGGTACAATGTCCGCAGATCCGTTATTTTTCCATGAAAAAAGAGTGGAAAGACCCTCGAAAAGCCCAGGAATACCTTGACACCATCAGCAAAAATGGGTATAATAACTCGGTTGATTAGGCTAGTATAGTTGCCGGGAGTGTCGGCAGTACAAAATATAGAAAACAGGAAGGTGCGGTATCATGCAGGAAAAGAAAAACATTTTGACCTACGAAGGCCTCAGAAAATATGAGGAAGAGTTACACGATCTGAAGGTGGTAAAGCGTCAGGAAGTAGCCCAGAAGATCAAGGAAGCAAGAGAGCAGGGAGACCTGTCCGAGAATGCTGAGTACGATGCAGCGAAGGATGAGCAGAGAGACATCGAAGCCCGTATCGAAGAACTGGAGAAGATCCTGAAGAACGCAGAAGTCGTTGTAGAGGATGAGGTAGATCTGGACAAGATCAACATCGGATGTATCGTTAAGATTCTGGATGTGGAGTATAGTGAAGAACTGGAGTACAAGATCGTAGGTTCCACCGAGGCCAACAGCTTAAAGGGTAAGATTTCCAACGAAAGCCCCGTAGGTAAGGCACTGATCGGTCATAAGGTCGGCGATACCGTAGAAGTAGAGACACCCGCAGGTGTATTCGCATATAAGATTCTGGAGATCCAGAGAAGTAACGTTGAGTAAGTAAGACAGAGTAAGGAGTGGAAAAAAGTGGCAGATACACAGAACACAAATGTACAGGAGCAGGATATTCATCAGCTGCTTAAGGTAAAGCGCGAGAAGCTGGCGAACCTGCAGGAAGCAGGCAAGGATCCTTTTCAGATCACCAAATATGATGTGACCCATCACAGCACCGATATCAAGAACAATTTCGAGGAACTGGAAGGCAAGACCGTCCGCATCGCCGGACGTGTGATGTCCAAACGTGTCATGGGTAAGGCATCCTTCTGTAATGTACAGGATCTGCCCGGCAATATCCAGGTATATGTAGCAAGAGACAGCATCGGAGAAGAGTCCTATGCGGATTTCAAAAAATATGATGTGGGCGATATCGTAGGTATCGAGGGCGAAGTCTTCAAGACCAAGACCGGCGAGATCTCCGTACATGCGGCAAAGGTAACACTGCTGTCCAAGAGCTTACAGATCCTGCCTGAGAAGTTCCACGGCCTGACCAATACCGATATCCGTTATCGTCAGCGTTATACCGACCTGATCATGAATCAGGATGTTAAGGATACTTTCGTAAAGCGTTCTAAGATCATCAGTGCCATCCGCCGTTATCTGGACGGACAGGGTTTCCTGGAAGTAGAGACCCCCATGCTGGTATCCAATGCCGGCGGTGCGGCAGCAAGACCTTTCGAGACCCATTACAATGCGCTGGATGAGGACGTGAAGCTGCGTATCTCCCTGGAGCTGTACCTGAAGAGACTGATCGTCGGTGGCATGGAGCGTGTCTTCGAGATCGGCCGTGTATTCCGTAACGAAGGTCTGGACACCAGACACAATCCGGAATTCACACTGATGGAGCTGTACCAGGCATACACCGACTATTACGGAATGATGGATCTGACTGAGAACATGTTCCGCTATGTGGCACAGGAAGTATGCGGTACTACCGTGATCCCTTACGCAGAAGAGACCATCGACCTGGGCAAGCCTTTCGAGAGACTGACCATGGTAGATGCTGTCAAGAAATACGCAGGCGTTGACTTCGACCAGATTCCCGATACCGCTGCAGCGAAGAAGCTGGCAGACGAGAAGGGTGTGCACTACGAAGAGCGTCATGCCAAGGGCGATATCCTGAACCTGTTCTTCGAGGAGTTCGTAGAAGAGCATCTGATCCAGCCCGTATTCATCATGGATCATCCGGTAGAGATCTCTCCTCTGACCAAGAGAAAGCCGGACAAGCCTGATTATGTAGAGCGCTTCGAGCTGTTCATCTACGGACGTGAAATGTGTAATGCTTATTCCGAGTTAAATGACCCCATCGACCAGAGAGAGCGTTTCAAGGCGCAGGAAGCTGCACTGGCAGCAGGCGATGAGGAAGCCAATACGACCGATGAAGATTTCATGAACGCACTGGAGATCGGTATGCCTCCTACCGGCGGTATCGGTTACGGTATCGACCGTCTGGTAATGCTGCTGACCAACTCTCCTGCGATCCGTGATGTTCTGCTCTTCCCGACAATGAAGTCGTTAGATGGTGTAAATAAGAAAAATGATGTAAATAATACAGCTTCTGAAGCACCTG
>NZ_JBKVQF010000030.1:0-35279 GCF_046969025.1 Waltera sp.
GACAGACAGATCCACGGCTTTGCCTCTCCGGGAACGATCCTGACCGGTGTGGAAAGCAGGACGTCTTCCCCGGTGCGGATCGAACGGGATGAAGAGTTACAGTCTGCCATCCGGGGTTGCTATCCCTGTGGAGAGGGGGCCGGATATGCCGGAGGAATCACTTCCGCCGCCATGGACGGTATCCGCGTAGCAGAACAGATCGCTTCACAGTTTGCTCCGCTACAGCGTTGACGTATGGCAGAAAATGTTATATGATTCAAATATTCAGAGATTGCATCCTGCAGATCGATTTTTCGGGGGAGGCGCTGAATATATTAACCTAATAATATGATGTCGGGGTCAAAAGCCCCCGACTTTGATGCCTACGGATTGCTCCGTGCTACGCACTCCCACAATCCACCCAATATTCGCATATCGTGGGATTATCATCCCACTTTTATGCTCATATCGGGGCGGGTCAAAAGGTCTTTTACCCACCTATGAGCAAGCTCATGTGGGCTTAGACCTTTTGACCCTGGCATCATAATATGGACTTAGAAAGGCAATCACGTGAATAACATAAGGGAACAAATCAAGGATAAGAAAAGAATCGTCGTTAAGATCGGTTCTTCCTCCTTACAGCATGCCGAGACGGGAGACCTGGATTATACTCGTCTGGAAAAGCTGGTAAGAGAGCTTTGCGATATCAGCAATCAGGGGAAAGAAGTCGTACTTGTGACTTCCGGTGCTATCGCCGCCGGAAAACAGGCAGTGCATTTAAAGACTACGGAGGGGCAGACTCAGGCAGAATCCATGGCGATCAAGCAGGCCTGTTCCGCCATCGGCCAGGCAAGACTGATGATGACCTACCAGAAGCTTTTTGCGGAGTACAATCAGGTAGCAGCACAGATCCTGATGACGAAAAATACCATCGTGGACAATCTGAACCGCTACAATGCCCATAATACCTTCACCCAGCTATTGAAAATGGGAGCAATTCCCGTTGTCAATGAAAATGATACGGTAGCGACCTACGAGATTGAGATTGGTGACAACGATACCCTGTCGGCTATTGTGGCAGCACTGATCGATGCAGATCTGCTAATCCTGTTGTCAGATATCGATGGCCTCTACACCGATGATCCCAGGCAGAATCCCAATGCGGAATTTATCGAACAGGTGGATGAACTCACGGAGGAATTCATGCATATGGGCAAGGCCAGTACCGGCAGTAATGTGGGGACCGGCGGCATGAATACCAAAATGATCGCGGCGAAGATTGCCACCAGTTCGGATGTGGATATGATCATTGCCAACAGCAAGGACATCGGAGTACTTCATCGTCTGTTATCCGGTGAAAACGAAGGTACTTTATTCGTGGCACATAAGGATGAAAGCTTTGATCTGCCGGAATTTGTACAGAATCTGCACAAAAATCAGTGATGATACGTCAACGAAAAGAGGAATACATTATGAATATGGATGAAAGAATAAAGCGCATCAATGAGCTTTATCATAAATCCCAGAGCGAGGGACTGACCGACGAAGAAAAGCTGGAACAGTCCATTCTCAGACAGGAATACGTGGACAGCATCAAGCGCAATATGAAGGCGCAGCTGGACAGCATCGAAATCGAAAGGCCGGACGGTACCATTGAAAAATTAAAGCCGTCCTATAAAAAGAAGAAATGAGCACTGAAGAACGCAGAGAAGTGAAAAAGAAACTGCGCAGGGAAGTGCTGGCCCGCAGGGCGGCACTGACGGAGCCGGAACGGGAGAGAGGGAATCTTCTCATTACCGAGCGGATTCTGGGACACCAGTGGTATTACCTCTCGGATACGATTCTGGGCTTTGTCAGCTACGGAAGTGAAATCTGCACGACAGAGATTCTGGAGAATGCTCTGCAGGATGGCAAACGTGTCTATGTTCCGAAGGTGGAAGGTCAGGAAATGCGTTTTTACCGGATTCAATCCCTGGCGGAATTGAAAGAGGGCTATAAGGGAATCCTGGAGCCGGAAGGCAATACGGAGAGCTATGAATATGCTCCCGAAGAGGCAGCAAACTGTCTGCTTCTGATGCCGGGAAGTGTATTTGATCCCCTGGGCAACCGGATGGGATACGGCGGCGGATTTTATGACCGCTATCTGGCAGACAGGGAAGCCTTAAGACTTCGCAGTATTGCTGTCGGGTTCCGCTGCCAGCAGGTCGAAAGTGTTCCTGTGGAAGAGACAGATGTAAAGCCCTATCAGGTGATTTTGGTATAAATCTTTGGTTTTGGAAAGGCGGGGAAGGAATGTCGGAACTTTTAGAACTGGGAAAAAATGCCTGCGATGCCAAATATGTATTGCAGAAGCTTACTACAGAAGAGAAAAACAAGGCGCTGCAGACAGCGGCAAATGATCTGTGTGAAAGACAGGAAGAGATCCTTGCAGCCAACGTACTGGATCTGGAAAACGGGAAAAACAACGGAATGAATCCGGGACTGCTGGATCGTCTGAAGCTTACCGGAGAGAGAATCGCGCAGATTGCAGAGGGCCTTCGGCAGATTGCGGCTCTTCCGGATTGCATCGGTGAGACCATAGAACATTTCGAACGTCCCAACGGACTGAAAATCGATAAAGTCAGAGTACCGTTAGGGGTTATCGGCATTATCTATGAGGCTCGTCCCAACGTGACGGCGGATGCCTTCGGATTGTGCTTTAAGACGGGAAATGCAGTGATCTTAAAGGGAGGCAGCGATGCCATTCATTCCAATATCGCTATTGTCAAAGTATTACAGGATGCACTGGAAGCCTGCAGTATGCCCAGGACTGCCGTACAGCTGATCGAAGATACGGATCGTGCGGTCACTGCGCAGTTTATGAAGATGAAGGAATATGTGGATGTGCTGATCCCAAGAGGCGGTGCGGGACTGATCCGCAGCGTGGTGGAGAACAGCACGATCCCCGTCATAGAGACCGGAACCGGCAACTGCCACGTCTATGTGGACAAGGATGCGGATGTGGATATGGCGGTAAAAATACTGATGAATGCCAAGACCCAGCGGATCGGTGTCTGCAATGCCTGTGAGTCTCTGGTGGTGCATCGTGCCGTCCGGGATAAGTTCCTTCCGAAGATGGCGGAAGCCCTGAAGACGAAGAACGTAGAACTGCGGGGAGACGAAAGCACCCGGGAGATCCTGCCGGACTGCATTCCCGCTACAGAAGAAGATTACGGTACGGAGTATCTGGATTATATTCTATCTGTCAAGACTGTGGACAGCGTGGAAGAGGCCATTGCCCATATCAACCGTTACAATACGAAGCATTCCGAATGTATCGTGACGGAAAATACGGAGACTGCAGAGAAATTTTTAAACGAAGTGGATGCAGCCTGTGTTTATGTCAATGCCTCCACAAGATTTACAGACGGTTTCGAGTTTGGATTTGGCGCAGAAATCGGTATCAGCACCCAGAAGCTGCATGCCAGAGGTCCCATGGGCCTGAAGGAGCTGACCTCCTATAAATACAAGATACATGGAAACGGTCAGATCCGCAGATAAGCATTTGCGACCCGCCACAGGCGGATAATCTGCGTATTCTCCGGCTGGGTATTTTGTCCTGTATGCAAAGACATCTGTCGGAAATAACTATAGAGGAAGAGGAGAAAATTTATGAAAGAAGTAAATGGAAGTATTTGGCACACTATGAGCACCAAGAGAGTCACTCCCACAGATTTTGTCTGTGTCATCGAGATCTCCAAGGGCAGCAAGAACAAGTATGAACTGGACAAGGAGACAGGCCTTCTGATCCTGGATCGTATCCTGCATACCTCCACCCATTATCCTGCGAACTACGGTTTTATTCCCAGAACCTACGGTGATGATGGTGACCCGTTAGACGTATTGTTACTGTGTTCCGAGCCGGTACAGCCCATGACACTGGTAAGAGCGTATCCCATCGGCGTGATCTCCATGCTGGACAACGGCAAAAATGACGAGAAGATCATTGCAGTTCCTTTCAATGATCCCAATTACAACTGCTATCATGATATTTCCGAGCTGCCCAGTCATGTGGTGGACGAGATGGAGCATTTCTTCACAGTATATAAGGCACTGGAGAACAAGACCACTGCTGTCAATGAAAAGGGCGACAGAGATGAGGCAATTGAAGTCATTAAAAAGTGTCTGGACAATTACATTGATACCTTTATCAAGAGTTGGTAAGCTGTTGATAATTGATTTTCAACAATCACAAAGCACCGTATTTCCCATGCAGTTCATTGGGGGATACGGTGTTTATTTCTATAAACTATTGAAAAAAATTGTCAAAACCCCTAGATTTTTTAAAGGAAATATGAGAGAATGAACACGACCATTATGATATTATTTTATCAATAGTATTATAAGTACATATTGAAAGGAGATTTCACATGATTTATTCAAAAGAAGTTGAAGAAATGTGTCCCGTTGCACAGGGCGTACATCATGGTTGTGCTCCCATTCCCGAAGAGGCAAAATGGGTGCAGGCAAAAGAAGTTAAGGATATTTCCGGTCTGACTCACGGTGTGGGCTGGTGTGCACCTCAGCAGGGTGCATGTAAACTGACCCTGAACGTTAAGGAAGGTATCATCCAGGAGGCTCTGGTTGAGACCGTTGGATGTTCCGGTATGACTCACTCCGCAGCTATGGCTGCTGAAATCCTGCCCGGTCTGACCGTTATGGAAGCTTTAAATACTGACCTTGTATGTGATGCAATCAATACCGCTATGAGAGAGCTGTTCTTACAGATCGTTTATGGTCGTACCCAGAGTGCATTCTCTGAGGAAGGTCTGCCTGTAGGCGCAGGTCTGGAAGACCTTGGTAAGGGCTTAAGAAGCCAGGTTGGTACTATGTACGGTACTCTGAAGAAGGGTCCCCGTTATCTGGAGATGGCAGAAGGTTATGTAACCGGTATCGCTCTGGACAAGGATGATCAGATCATCGGTTACCAGTTTGTTAACCTGGGCAAGATGACCGACTTCATCAAGAAGGGTGACGATGCCAACACTGCATGGGAGAAGGCTAAGGGCCAGTATGGTCGTGTAGACGATGCAGTTAAGATCATCGATCCCAGAAAACAATAAGATACAGGAGGACAGAAAAAATGGCTTTATTTGAATCATATGAAAGACGTATTGATAAGATCAACGCTGTACTGAACAGCTATGGTATCTCCTCTATCGAAGAAGCAGAGAAGATCACAAAAGATGCAGGCCTGGATGTATACGATCAGGTAAAGAAGATCCAGCCCATCTGTTTTGAAAATGCTTGCTGGGCTTACACTGTAGGCGCTGCAATTGCAATCAAGAAAGGCTGCAGAAAGGCATCTGAAGCAGCTGCAGCTATCGGCGAAGGTTTACAGGCATTCTGTATCCCCGGTTCCGTTGCTGATACCCGTAAGGTAGGTCTTGGCCATGGTAACCTGGGCAAGATGCTGCTGGAAGAGGATACTGACTGTTTCTGTTTCCTGGCAGGACATGAGTCTTTCGCAGCAGCAGAAGGTGCTATCGGTATCGCAGAGAAGGCTAACAAAGTTCGTCAGAAGCCTTTACGTGTTATCCTGAACGGTCTTGGTAAGGATGCTGCAAAGATTATTTCCCGTATCAACGGATTTACCTTTGTTGAGACCTCTTATGATCCTTACACCAACACCGTTACCGAAGTAGAGAGAATCGCTTACTCCGAGGGACTTCGTGCTAAGGTTAACTGCTACGGCGCTAACAGCGTTCCCGAAGGCGTAGCTATCATGTGGAAGGAGAACGTAGACGTATCCATCACCGGTAACTCTACCAACCCTACCAGATTCCAGCATCCCGTAGCTGGTACTTACAAGAAGGAGAGACTGGAAGCAGGCAAGAAGTACTTCTCCGTAGCTTCCGGCGGCGGTACCGGACGTACTCTGCATCCCGATAACATGGCTGCAGGTCCCGCTTCTTACGGTTTCACCGATACTCTGGGCCGTATGCACTCTGACGCGCAGTTCGCTGGTTCTTCCTCCGTACCTGCACACGTTGAGATGATGGGTCTGATCGGCATGGGCAACAACCCGATGGTAGGTGCTACCGTAGCTGTTGCTGTATCCATCGAGGAAGCTGCTAAGGCTGGTAAGTTCTAAAACATAAAATCAGATAAATCAAGGATTTCAAGGCTCCCGACATTGTTCGGGAGTCTTTTTTTCCACAAAATTACTTTGTAATCGAACATGCATTCTGCTATAATCATTTATAGAAAGTGTTTGAAAGGAGGCAGCAATGGAATCACAATCCCATACTTATATTGCCATGGATCTGAAGTCTTTTTATGCCTCCGTGGAGTGCGTTGACAGAGGGCTGGATCCTTTGAATACGAATCTGGTGGTGGCGGATGCTTCCCGGACGCAGAAGACCATCTGCCTGGCGGTATCTCCCTCTCTGAAATCCTATGGAATCCCGGGACGGGCAAGACTGTTCGAAGTGATCTCCAAAGTAAGAGAAGTAAATGCCATGCGGAAAGTGCGGTCCCCTGGCGGCAGATTTTTGGGAAAAAGCACCTTTGCGGATGAATTGCAGAGGCATCCGGAACTGGAAGTTGGTTTTGTGACCGCCACGCCCCGGATGGCGAGATATCTGGAATATAGTACCCAGATCTATAATATTTATTTGAAATATATCGCACCGGAAGATATTCATGTCTATTCTATTGATGAAGTGTTTCTGGATGTGACACAATACCTGAAGACCTATGGTATGACAGCGAGAGAACTAGCATCCAGAATTGCAACAGAGATTCTGGAGAAAAAAGGGCTGACCGCCACAGCAGGAATTGGAACCAATCTGTACCTGTGCAAGATTGCCATGGATATTGTAGCGAAGCATATGGAACCGGATGATAACGGAGTCCGGATTGCCGAATTGGATGAGATCAGCTATCGGGAACTTTTGTGGGATCACAGGCCGCTGACGGATTTCTGGAGAGTCGGCGCCGGATACCGCAAGAAGCTGGAAGCCGCCGGAATGTTTACCATGGGCGATGTGGCCAGATGCTCTATCGGAGGACTGGGAGATTACTATAACGAAGATTTGCTGTACCGGATGTTCGGCATCAATGCGGAGCTTTTGATCGATCATGCCTGGGGGTATGAGCCGGTGACCATGGACCTGATCAAATCCTATCGACCGGAGACTAACTGTATCAGCTCCGGCCAGGTACTGCATTGCGCCACGGATTTTATGCAGGCCAAGATCGTAGTCCGGGAAATGGCAGAACAGCTGGCAATGGATCTGGTGGAAAAAAAGCTGGTCACAGATCAGATCGTGCTGACTGTTGGCTATGATATTGACAACCTGAAGATTCCGGAGATCGCAGATCATTATCATGGTGAAATCACGGTAGATCGTTATGGCAGAAGCGTGCCGAAGCATGCCCACGGCACTGGAAACCTTGATGCAATGACTGCATCAGTCAGCAGGATTACAGAGACAACAATGGGATTATATGAACGGATTGTAGATCCCATGCTGCTGACCCGAAGAATCACTCTGGTGGCCAATCATCTAAAGGATGCGGACAGCGTAAAGGAAGAGCCGTTCTACGAACAGATGGATCTGTTCTCCGGAGGCTTTTTGCAAACGGGGCAGAAAGAAACTTCCCGGGAAACAAAGCAGCTGGAAAAGGAACGGCTGGAAAAAGAAAAACACTTGCAGGAAGCAATGCTCAGCGTAAAATCAAAGTATGGAAAGAATGCGATTCTGAAGGCTGCCGATCTGCAGGAGGGAGCCACAACCATAGACAGGAACCGTCAGATTGGCGGACATAAGGCATAATATTTATCGGACCACAAAATCCGATAACAGGAAAAGAGTAAAAAGATGAATGAAAAATATAAGGACATGCTCCATCTGCCTCACCCGGTGTCAGCCACCCATCCCCGAATGGCTTTACAGGACCGTGCTGCACAGTTTTCACCGTTTGCAGCATTGGCGGGATATGATGACGCTCTGAGAGAAACGGCCCGCCGGACAGACCGTTTTGTGGAACTGGATGAGGACAGGAAGCAGGAGCTCGACCGCCAGATTTCTTATTTGCAACAGCATCTGCTGGACACAGTGCCGGTGAAAATTATTTATTTTGTGCCGGATGAGAAAAAGGACGGCGGCAGTTATACTGCCGTAGAAGGCTGTGTCCGCAAAATCGATGAGAACACAAAAAGCCTTCGGATACAGGGAACAGAAATTCCGGTAGAGAGGATCTACGGGATCGATTTTCTGTAGTTACATTGTAAATAGTTCAGAGAAATGCTAAAATATTACCAATAGTATTTTGTGAACAAGAATGGAAAGGAATTTCTGACAATGAAGAAAAAATGTATCAGTACAGCAACACTGTCAGTGCTTTTGCTTGTACTGTTTCTTCCTGTTTTCTATTATATAGTATTCTACGGGACCAATATGAACTACAACGAAATGCATAAGATCATTACCGTGGAGGGAAATAAAGTACTATCCCTGTGCGCGGTGATCGGAGTGGCTGTACTGGGGGCAGCGTACTATTTTCTGCGAAAGATTCCTTACACCGGACGCATAGCAGTCTGGTTTACCGGGATCACACTGGCAGTCTGTATTCTGTTCTGTCTTGTGAATATAAAAATATCCAAATGCATTGCATTTTACGGTGGCTGGGATTGCGGCATGGTGGCCAATTCCGCCCGCTGGCTTTATGAGGGCCAGACACTGGGGTATGACGATTACTATACGATCTACAGTAATAATATTCCCGTTACATGGCTTTTGTATCAGTTGTATTCTTTTGCCTCAGGACTTAAGGGGTATCCCTACAATCCGGAATTTATCTGGATCCAGTTCCAGTGCGTCATGCTGTCACTGGCGGTATTCTGTTCAGTACTTCTGGTCCTTCAGGTCAGCAGGAACCTTGGAATTTCCGTGATTGCCCTGGTCTTTCAGAGCATCTTTCTGGGAATCTCTCCCTGGAAGATTATTCCCTATACGGACGGAAGCACCATTGCCATGCCGATCCTGATTCTTCTACTGTATTCATTGTTCCGGAAGAATGGGAGAAAACGGAAATACCTTTTATGGTTTTTGATAATGTTTCTGGGGTGCCTTGGCGGAATCATGAAAGCCACCTGCTATGTCACATTGATTGCGGTAGTACTGGTGGATCTGGTATGGTCCGCCTGGGAAGAGGTGCCAATGCGTAAGCGGCTGCAGAAGATCGGCTTAAAAATCTTGCTTCTGATAGCGGCTTTCGGACTTGGGGCTTTCTGTAAGCATGGAATCTACTGTTCCGTACAGTATGATTATAATGCGGATATGGAGATCGGCTGGAGTAATTATATGTATAACGGCCTCAATGAGGATACTACCGGGGCCTGTTCCGGAGAGGGACTTGAGATCGTACGATCTTTTGCTGGTACGGATAAAAATACCCGGATACAATATGAGATGGAAGGAATCCGCAAAAGAATCGGTGATCGTGGTATTTGGGGTACAATCCGGTTCTGGCTGCGTAAGCAGGTCATGAATTTTAACGACGGGACGTTCAGCTGGTATCAGGAAGGGTATTTTCAGGCGTGGGAATATCCGTTGAACATAGACAGCTCCTGGAAAGAACCTCTGAGGGCTTTTTACTGGCAGGACGGCAGCAATTATATCTGGTTTACGACGATCAGCCAGGGATTATGGCTTTTTGTACTGTTGGGAGTCATAACAGAGGCCGGTATGCTTTTGTGGACGGCGGCGTCAACAATCCGCAGACCCAAATACCGGACAGAAGAGAACCTGTCTGACCGGCTGTGTCTTTCTACTGTGATGATCGTTACATTTATCGGTATGTTTTTATTTGTTATGTTATTCGAGGCAAGAGCCAGATATCTATATAATACCATTCCGGTATTCTCTGTCATGGCAGTTTTTGGATATTACGAATTGTATCGGAAATTATTCATATTTTGTGACAAAAGGCGGAAATAACTTCGTTTTCCGGTAGAAATTGCACGTTATGAGAGCCTATAATGTGAAAATAACACTGGTAAAATATACAAACATCCTGTATAATGTACAGTAATGACTGAGAAATGAGTCAGGAACAAAAAAGAGGGAGGAAGAATAAATGTACTTTTGTAAGAATTGCGGCGAGCCTTATATGACAGACGAAGCTGTGATGTGCGTAAAGTGCGGTGTGGCCAAGGGACAGGGGAATAATTACTGCCATAACTGCGGTAAGCCTTTAGCTCCGGATGCAGCAGTATGTTTAAACTGTGGCGTAGCCAATAAGCAGGCACCGGCACCGGATGCAAAATCCAAACTGGTAGCCGGTCTGTTGGCAATTTTCCTTGGTACGTTCGGCGTACATAATTTCTATCTTGGCTATACCGGTAAGGCAGTTACCCAATTGGTACTTTCCATCGTGGGAATCCTTTTATGCTGTGTGGTAGTCGGCGTATTCATTGTTATGGGTGTAGGTATCTGGGGACTGGTAGAAGGTATCATGATCCTGACCGGCAAGATCGACACAGACGGCAAGGGTAATCCCCTGGCAGATTAATATCAGGCCTTTTCCAGGCCAGAAAGAGGAGAAAATGGACGGACAGAATTTTGAAAATGAAAACAATGTTACAGTAGATACTACTGCAACAGAAGTAAGCTCCGCAGCAGAAACTGTACAGGAGACCCCGGTAACAGAACAGCCTGTGAACAATTATCAGGATTATACCGCAAATGTACAGCCTCAGGCAGCTGCAACAGCTCCTGTACAGCAGCCGGAGAACAAAGAAACCAATGTACTGGCTATTGTCAGCCTGGTACTGGGTATCCTTTCCATCGTACTTGGATGCTGCACCGGATGGATCGGCGCACTGTTTGGAATCGGTGGTATTATTTGCGCAGTATTTGCCAACAAGCAGGGCAAGACCGGCCTGGCAAAGGCTGGACTGATCTGTTCTATCATTGGTATTGTACTGGGAATTATCATTACAATCTTAGCTGCTGTATTTTCTGTAGCATTTATGAGTGAACTTGCAAACTACTACTAAAAACCAGCGGAGCCTGGAAGATCAGCTTTATATTGCAGGATGGATATTTCTGCTGGTCGGAAGCATCGGAAGCTTTCTGTATCTTCATATAATCGTTCCGAGACTGCAGGGATATACCTGCGTGGTCTATCGAATATTTGGGATTTACTGTCCCGGCTGTGGTGGAACGAGAGCGGTAAGTGCACTGCTTACTGGACATCCGCTACTGGCCACCTGGTATCATCCACTGGTTACGTATACTGTTGTTATCTTTGGAGGTTTTATGCTAAGTCAGACCCTTGCCAGATTACATATTGGCAGGATCAAAGGCTGGCGCTTTCATGAATGGCATCTGTATGCGGCGGTAGGGATCATGATAGGGAACTTTATTCTGAAGAATATTTTGCTTCTGAAGTTTCACATTACATTATGACTGTATTTGCATTTTTTACATATACAGAATATTTTATCGCACAAAAGTGCAGAGGGAGAAAACATGAATAAAAAAACTACGGGTATCATTGCTTACATTACCTGGATCGGCTGGATCGTTGCTTTTTGCGCAGGTGACAAAGAGGGTGCTAAGTTCCATCTGAATCAGGCTCTGGTTATTCTGATCGGCCAGATCGTTGCAGCAGTAATCAACTACATTCCTTATGTAGGTGGTATTGTTGGCACTATCTTAAGCATCTTTCTGTTTGTATGCTGGATCATGGGTCTGATTTATGCTTGCCAGGAGCAGGAGAAGGAAGTTCCTCTGATCGGCCAGATCAAGATTTTAAAATAATAAAAATGAAAATAAGTCATAAAAAGAATCCCCGGTGTTCATTACATCGGGGATTCTTTTTATGGGTGCGCCTGGCAGCGCACGTTTCTGTGATTATTAAAAAATTGTAACTATTCTGCAGCAGAAGCAGCCGCTGTTTCCTCTGCAGTGGTCAGATTTACATCTTCGGGCTGTTCACCGTGCAGGAAAGTGATGATGATCTGGATCCGCTTGTAAGCTCTGGCATAATTTTCCTTTGCATAGTCTGCGGTCAGCTGATTGTAACCACCGTTATCATAGGCATCGTGGTAACTCTCTACCGCAGTGGTCATATATTCGCTTGCTTCATCGGCAAGAGATTCCAGATAATCAAATTCAGTAGGAAAATCCAACGCTGCAAAATCCTGAAAAGCGCTGTCCAGCTGATCCAGATAACCGAGAAGTTCATCGGTGGCATTTTCGGATGTCGCATCTACGTTGTTGATCTCGGTATCTATATCGGAGATCTCGGTACAAAAAGAATCTATTTCCTCCTTAAACTGTGTCAGCGCAGGATCCTTTCCGCAGGCGGTAAGCGTAAGTGCGGTCAGCAGTCCGGCCGTAAGGGCAAGTATTTTTTTCTTCAAAATTATATCCTCCAAATCATTTGATCCATCTAAAAATTTATCATATTCTGCAGTTTTACGCAACCTTATAATGTTAAAACGTCCCCTTTACGAATAAAAGGACATTGTGGTATGATTAAAAGAATCAAGATACAGGAAAAGAGAACTATGACAAGAGAAGAATTTATTACGTTAAGTAAAGACCATATTTTATATCTGGACGGCGCTACAGGATCCAATCTGGTGAAGGCAGGAATGCCTTCCGGCGTCTGCCCGGAGCAGTGGATCCTGGAGCATCAGGATGTCATGCTGCAATTACAGAAGGATTACGTGCAGGCGGGAACCAATATCCTGTATGCCCCTACCTTTACCGCCAATCGCGTCAAACTGGCGGAATATCATCTGGAAAAAAATATGACTTCCATGATTCGTGATCTGGTGGCTATTTCGAAGAAAGCGGCAGAGAGTACTCCGGGACATCCGGTTTATGTGGCCGGTGATCTCACAATGACTGGTGAACAGTTAAAGCCCATGGGAAAAATGGAGCTGGAAACACTGATCGATATTTATAAAGAGCAGATTCTTTGTCTGGTGGATGCCGGGGCGGATCTTCTGGTGGTGGAGACCATGATGAGCCTGGCGGAGACCAGAGCGGCACTGATCGCGGCGAAAGAAGTCTGTGATTTGCCGGTAATCGCTACACTGACCTTTGAAGCGGATGGAAGAACTTTGTTCGGTACGGATGCGAAAACGGCGGCCATTGTGTTGGAAAGCCTGGGGGCCAGTGCTATCGGTGCCAACTGTTCCACAGGTCCGGCTCAGATGGAGAGCATTATTTCGGAGATGGTGTCCCATACCAGAATTCCTGTAATTGCAAAACCCAATGCCGGACTTCCTTTTCTGGATGAAAACGGAACTACCTGCTACAACATGGAAGCAGAAGAGTTTGCAGAAGAGATGGAAGTACTGGTCAATGCCGGAGCTACGATTCTTGGCGGCTGTTGTGGTACCACTCCGGAATTCATAAGACAGATCCATGAACGATTTGGTACAGATGCGAAGGTTGCAGCATCCCGAAGACCGGATGGAATTCGGTATCTGACCTCCGAACGTATTACCCACAGCTTTGGGCTGGATGACGGCTTTTTCGTTGTGGGAGAACGTATCAATCCTACCGGCAAGAAAGCACTTCAGGCACAGCTTCGTGAGGGCAGCTTTGAAAAGGTGATACAGTTTGCCGAAGAACAGGACGCCTGCGGTGCCAAGGTACTGGATATCAATATGGGCATGAGCGGTATCGACGAGAAAGCCAGCATGCTTCGGGCTCTGGAGGAAGTCAGCGGTGTCACGAACCTGCCTCTTTCCCTGGATTCCAGCTACGTGGAAGTCTTAGAAGCTGCACTGCGTAATTATCCCGGACGTGCTCTGGTCAATTCTGTATCTCTGGAGACGGAAAAATTTGAAAAACTACTTCCCATTGTAGCCAAATACGGTGCTATGTTTATCCTGCTTCCTTTGTCGGATGCGGGACTGCCCAAGGATATAGAAGAGAAGAAAGAGATTATTCACAAGATTTATGACCGGGCACTTTCTCTGGGAATGTGCAAAGAAGATATCGTGGTGGACGGTCTGGTGGCAACGGTAGGTGCCAATCCGAAAGCTGCACTGGAAACGTTGGAGACCATCCGCTATTGCAAAGAGAACGGTTTTGCCACGATCTGCGGTCTGTCCAACATTTCCTTCGCCATGCCGGAGAGAAGTTTTGTTAATACCGCATTCCTGACGCTGGCAATTCAGGCGGGACTGACCATGGCTATTGCCAATCCTTCCCAGGAACTTCTGATGAGCTGTGCTTTGGCTGCGGATCTGCTGTTGAACAAAGAAGAAGCCGCTCTTCGCTATATCGAGTACGCCGGTGGCGTCAGGGAGCGCAGAGAAGAGAAAGAAGTGGAACTGGCAAAAAAACTGGCCCTGCTGGAAAATCAGGGAACAACCGCCAAGACAGGCACTGCCGGCAATGCCGCCAAAGAAACGACTGCTGATAACGGTCCGCAGATCAATGAAATGCAGGACAAGCTGAAGACGGCGGTACTGAAAGGCAACCGTAACGGCATTGTAAAGATCACGAAGGAAGCATTGGAAAGCGGAGAGAAACCTGCGGAGCTATTGAATCAGGTACTGCTTCCCGCCATTAATCAGGTAGGTGAATTCTTTGATCAGGGCAAGTATTTTCTGCCGCAGCTGATTGCCAGTGCGGAAGCCATGAAGAATTCCATCGAGGTGCTGGAACCGTTGCTGCAGACCGGAGGTACCGGAGAAGAAATGCCGGTGGTGGTCATTGCCACGGTGGAAGGAGATATCCATGATATCGGCAAGAATCTGGTGGCACTGATGTTAAAAAACCACGGATTCCATGTGATCGATCTGGGCAAGGATGTGCCGCAGGCGAAAATTCTGGAGTCGGCGAAAGAACATCATGCGGAATTTATTGCCCTGTCAGCACTGATGACCACCACCATGCAGAGAATGCGGGAGATCGTGGCAGCCGCAAAAGAAGAAGGCATCACCGCCAAGATCATCATCGGCGGCGCTGTCATTACGCAGGAATATGCGGATGAGATCGGTGCCGACGGCTATTCCAAGGATGCGGCGGATGCCGTGAAACTGGCCAAAAGCCTGATGTAAAAGAGTCTGAAACAACAGAAATAATGGAGTATAGATAAAGGAGCAAAGCAAAATGATTGGAGCAGATGCGATTATTAAATGTCTGGAAGCAGAGGGGGTAAGTACTGTTTTCGGATATCCCGGTGTTGCCATATGTCCTTTTTTCAACAGCATTCTGGATTCTGACATCAAAACGGTGTTGATCCGTACAGAACAGAACGCGGCCCATGCGGCCAGCGGTGTTGCCCGTATGACCGGAAGACCCGGTGTATGTGCGGTGACCTCCGGCCCCGGTGCCACCAATGTGATCACCGGTATTGCCACGGCATTTGCTGACAGTATCCCCATGATCTGCATTACCGGTCAGGTCAACAGTGAACTGCTGGGCAGTGATGTGTTCCAGGAGGCGGATATTACCGGCGCCGTGGAATCTTTTGTAAAATACAGCTATCTGGTGAAAAATGTAAATGATATTCCCAGAGTGTTCAAGGAAGCATTTTATATTGCCAATACCGGTAGAAAAGGGCCGGTATTGATCGATATTCCCATTGATATCCAGAATGCAACGATCAAAAATTTCCATTATCCGGAAGAAGTGAATCTACGTACCTACAAGCCTACCGTCAAAGGACATGCCGTGCAGATCAAGAAGGTTATCAAAGAGCTGGAGCGGGCGAAACGTCCCATTATCTGTGCCGGAGGAGGAGTCCTGCTCAGTGAGGCCGAGGAGGAGCTGCGCAGCTTTGCGGAAGAACACGGTATTCCCGTGGTGTCCACCATGATGGGTATCGGTGTTATGCCTACCGAACATCCGCTTTATTATGGAATGGTGGGCAATAACGGTAAGACTTATGCCAACCGTGCCATGAACGAATCGGATCTGCTGATCATGGTGGGAGCCAGAGTGGCAGATCGCGCGGTCAGTCAGCCGGATCTCATCACAAGAAACAAAGTGCTGGTGCACATTGACGTGGATCCTGCGGAGATCGGCAAAAATGCGGGTCCTTCCATTCCACTGGTAGGTGATGCAAAACACATCTTCCAGGATTTTCAGAAAGAAGAATTTGACTGTAACTACGAGGAATGGCTCACTACATTGAATGAATATCGTTCTACCATGGAGAAGAAGAGAACCCCCAATCCCGATTATGTGGATCCTGCAGCATTTATCACAAGACTTTCCGAGAAGATGCAGGAGGACGGTGTCTATGTGGCGGACGTGGGACAGAATCAGATCTGGTCCTGTGGCTATCACATTGTGAAAAAAGGCAAATTCCTGACCTCCGGCGGTATGGGAACCATGGGTTATTCTATTCCGGCAGCCATGGGAGCCAAGACAGCGGCCATGGATAAGCAGGTTATTGCGGTATGCGGTGACGGTTCCTTTCAGATGTCCATGATGGAGCTGGCTACGATCAGACAGCACAATATCCCGGTAAAGATCATCGTGCTAAAGAACAATTATCTGGGTATGGTAAGGGAATACCAGCACTATACCTACAAAGATCATTATTCTGTCGTGGATCTGTCCGGAAGCCCGGATCTGGAGAAATTATCTGCGGCCTATGATATTCCGTATCTGCGATTGAACAACATGGAACACGTGGATGAGATTCTGGACGCTTTTCTGGCGGAAGACAATACCATGCTGTTAGAATGTCTGATCGATCCGATGGATCTGGTAAAATAACGGAAGGGAGCTGTACTTAAAATGAAGAGAATATATTCCGTATTGGTAGAGAACCGTTCCGGTGTTCTGTGCAAGGTAGCCGGTCTGTTCTCCAGAAGATGTTTTAATATTGACAGCCTTGCCGTGGGAGAGACTGATGACCATGCAGTTTCCTGTATGACCATTGTAAGCTCCGGTGATGAGCGTACCCTAGAGCAGATTGAAAAGCAGCTGAATAAGAAACTGGATGTCATCAAAGTGAAGACTTTGTCCCAGGAACAGTGCTATACCCGGGAATTAATGTTATTAAAAGTTAAATATAACAAGAATAATCGTAGGGATATTATAGAAATCTGTGACATTATGAAAACAGAGATCGTAGATATGTCAAAACACTTTATGATGCTGCAGATTTGCGATGCTCCGGAGAAAATCGACACTCTGATCAAGATGCTTCAGACCATCAGTATTGTGGAAGTAGCTCGAACAGGAACCTTGGCATTATCAAAATGCACGGAAAATGATGATTAAAATACATCAATCATAATGTTAAATTCACTAATTGACATTCTGTAGTCATCTTGCTATATTAAGAATACAGTTGCTGCTCCGTCAGGGAGGACGGCTGTAGAAATACGAAAGGTATGGTAGATATTCATGCAGAAAAAAGTATTTCAGCTGTTGGTTGACAACACTTCAGGTGTGTTGAGCCGTATTGCCGGATTGTTTTCCCGTCGCGGTTACAACATCGAAAGTATTACGGCAGGTGTGACCGCCGATCCCCGTTTTACCAGAATCACCATTGTGACATCGGGAGATGACGATATTCTGGAACAGATCGAGAAGCAGGTGGGAAAACTTGTGGATGTCCGGGATATTAAGGAACTGGACCCGGATGACAGCGTGTACCGCGAACTGGTACTGGTCAAGGTGAAAGTAGATCCCGAAAAGCGTCTGGAGATTCGCCAGGGGGTAGAATTCCTTGCCAACAATTTCCGTGCGAAGATCATTGATGTAGGTGCGGAGAATCTGATCGTTGAATTTACCGGTAATCACAGCAAGGTCAATGCGCTGATCCAGCGTTTTACGGAAGAGTACGAAGTGTTGGAGCTTGCCAGAACCGGTATCACAGGTCTGGGAAGAGGTATCGAGAACGTTACCTATATTGAAGATTGAGGACTGACAGGCGTAAGACCTCACACTTTATGTTAGCTCTAGGGAAGATCCCTATCAGTTATAAATTTTATGTCTCATAACGGAGGAGAAGAAAATGGCTAAGATTTTTTATCAGGAAGATTGTAATCTCTCTTTATTAGAGGGTAAGACTATCGCAATTATCGGCTACGGCAGCCAGGGTCATGCACATGCACTGAACCTGAAGGATTCCGGATGTCATGTTATCATCGGTCTGTACGAGGGCTCCAAGTCCTGGGCAAAGGCTGAGGCACAGGGGTTCGAAGTATTCACCGCTGCAGAAGCTGCAAAGCGTGCTGACATCATCATGATCCTGATCAATGATGAGAAGCAGGCTGATCTGTACAAGAACGACATCGAGCCCAACCTGGAAGAGGGCAATATGCTGATGTTCGCTCATGGTTTCAACATTCATTTCGGATGTATCGTACCTCCCAAGAACGTTGATGTTACCATGATCGCTCCCAAGGGACCCGGACATACCGTAAGAAGTGAGTATCAGGCTGGTAAGGGTGTTCCCTGTCTGATCGCTGTAGAGCAGGATGCAACCGGTAAGGCTCAGGATCTGGCACTGGCTTATGCACTGGGTATCGGCGGCGCAAGAGCAGGCGTTCTGGAGACCACTTTCAGAACCGAGACCGAGACCGATCTGTTCGGTGAGCAGGCAGTTCTGTGTGGCGGCGTATGTGCTCTGATGCAGGCTGGTTTCGAGACTCTGGTTGAGGCTGGTTACGATCCCAGAAATGCATACTTCGAGTGTATCCATGAGATGAAGCTGATCGTAGATCTGATCTACCAGAGTGGTTTCGCAGGCATGAGATATTCTATCTCCAACACCGCTGAGTATGGTGACTACATCACCGGCCCCAAGCTGATCACCGAGGAGACCAAGAAGACCATGAAGAAGATCCTGTCCGATATTCAGGATGGTACTTTTGCTAAGGAATTCCTGTTAGATATGTCTCCCGCAGGCAAGCAGGTTCACTTCAAGGCTATGAGAAAGCTTGCTGCTGAGCATCCTTCCGAGAAGGTCGGCGAAGAGATCCGTAAGCTTTACAGCTGGAACAACGAGAGTGATAAGCTGATCAACAACTAATCAACTGTAAAAAATCCAATGCTATGACAAAAGGGCTGTGTAAGAATGTAAAAGTTCTGACACAGCCTTGTTTTGACAAAAAATCAGTTGTTTTCAAAGGAAAACCGCAAAAACAAACTGGAAAATACATATTAATTGCGATAAAATGAATAAGTAAGCCCGAAAAATAGAAACGTGGCATTGAAACATGAAACAGATCTGTGGACAGGAAAAGACATAAATGCGCAGATCACGGAAAGGCATGAAAAGCGGTATGAAAGATTTTGAAGCAAAAACCTCTCCCAGGCAGAAAATGGATACCGAAAGCTGGTTTATCGAATGTTACCGGAACAATCAGGGGCATCCTCTGCGGACGTTAGTGCATCTGTACAAGGGAAATTATCATAAATTTGTTCTGGCAGTCATCTGCTTTTTTGCAAAGCATGCCTGCGTCTGGGTACTGCCGATCATTACGGCCAATATCATCAATGATGTGACATCCCACAACCCGGATACTTTTCGGAACATTATTTTTTACAGTATTCTGGAAGCAGGGCTGATCCTGCTGAACATTCCGATGAACTATCTGTATACTTCCTACAAGAGTCTGGCCACCCGCTATGCGGAGACGGGACTGAGGAAAGCATTGATCCGAAAGCTTCAGCAGTTATCCATTTCCTATCATGTGGAGACTCAGTCCGGGCGATTGCAGTCCAAGATCATGCGTGACGTGGAAGCGGTAGAGGGGCTTTCCACACAGTTATTTTTAAGCATTCTGAACATTGCGCTGAATATCGGTGTGGCGCTGGTGGTCACCATCAGCAAGAGCCGGATCGTATTTATCTTTTTCCTTTTGACCACACCGGTAGCAGCCATCACCATGGTCACTTTCCGGAATATCATGAAAAAACGGAATACTGAATTCCGTAAGGAAATGGAAGAGACTTCCGCCAGAGTCATGGAAATGGTGGAACTTGTGCCTGTGACTAGAGCACATGCCCTGGAGGACGAAGAAGTGGCAAAAATGAGCGGCCAGCTTTTTGCTGTGGCGGAAAAAGGCTACAAACTGGATCTGATCCAGGCATTGTTTGGCTCGGTGGGCTGGGCAGTATTCCAGATCTTCCAGGTGATCTGTCTGGCATTTACCGGATATCTGGCCATTGGCGGCAAAATTCAGGCAGGCGATATCACATTGTACCAGAGTTATTTTGCCACGGTAGTCAATCAGGTGTCCTCCATCGTCACCCTGCTGCCTACCATTGCCAAGGGTATTGAATCCGTCAATTCCATCGGTGAAGTATTGTTATCTGAAGATATCGAAGATAATGAGGGCAAGGAAAAACTGGAACAGGTGACCGGTACTTTTGATTTTGAGGACGTATGTTTCCATTATAAAAATAACGAACATAATGTATTGAACCATCTGAATCTTCATGTGAAATCGGGAGAGACTATTGCACTGGTGGGAGAATCCGGCGCCGGAAAGTCTACGATCCTGAATCTGGTCATTGGTTTTAATCAGGCGGAAAGCGGAAAAGTCCTGATCGATGGCAAGGATATCAGTAAGATCGATCTACGCACCTACCGAAAGCACCTGGCTGTAGTTCCCCAGACTTCGATCCTGTTCTCCGGAACGATCCGTGACAATATCACTTACGGTTGCGAAAATGTGTCGGAGGAAGAACTGCAGAAAGTGATCAAAGCTGCCAATCTGTCGGATCTGATCGCATCACTGCCTAAGGGTCTGGATACCATGGTGGGAGAGCACGGCGGCAAACTGTCTGGCGGTCAGAGACAGCGTATCTCCATTGCCAGAGCACTGATCCGGGATCCGAAGGTGATCGTACTGGATGAAGCCACCTCGGCTCTGGACAGTATTTCAGAAAAGCTGATCCAGCAGGCGCTGAACAATCTGACAGAAGGGCGTACCACCTTTATCGTGGCCCACAGACTGTCCACCATCCGGGATGCCGACAGGATCGCGGTCATTGCAGACGGTCGCTGCGCAGAGTACGGCACTTATGAAGAACTTATGGCTCTGCAGGGAGAATTTTATCAGTTGAAACAGATTCAGAGCTGATGGAAATCAGAAAACAGAAAAGTTGCTTGAAACATATGTTCGGCTATGGTATGATAAACATATCGTAGCCGATTTTTACAGGTTACTATTTGCAGGACAGGAAAGACGAGGACTTAGTATATATGTTTGCATATGTGAATGGCTTTTTGGAAGATGCCACGGTAGATAACGCTGTGATCGATGTCAACGGATTTGGCATCAATGTAAGGATTTCTGCGGATACAGCCTCCAGGCTGCCGGGAATCGGAGAAGAAGTTCGGCTTTACACTTATACCTATGTGAAGGAAGATGCTTTTTTACTATATGGTTTTCTCTCCCGAAGTGATCTGGAAATGTTCAAGCTGTGCATTACAGTCAGCGGAATCGGTCCAAAGGGAGCGCTGGCAATATTATCGGTCATGGATGCAGATGCTCTGCGGTTTGCCATTATGTCCGGGGATGCCAAGGCAATCTCCAGGGCCCCGGGAGTGGGAGCCCGGACGGCGCAGCGCCTGATTCTGGAATTAAAAGATAAGCTCTCCATTGATGATACACTGATCTCCAGAGAGATCGCCGCAGGCGGAGCCCAGGGAATCCTGACTGCCGGCAGCCTGCACATTGACAGTGAGAAGAAAAAGGAAGCCGTGGAAGCACTGGTGGCACTGGGATACGGACAGGCAGAGAGCCTCAAGGCTGTCAATGCCCTTGAGGATGTGGAGACCATGGATTCCGGCGCGATTCTGAAAGCTGCCCTGAAAAAATTGTTTTAAGGAACCGGATAAATTATGCCTAGAAGAATGATAGAGACAAATATCACAGAAGAAGATATCAAACTGGAAGGCTCTCTGCGGCCCCAGACACTGGATGACTATATCGGCCAGTCCAAGATCAAAGAGAACCTGAAGGTGTATATTACCGCAGCCAAGCAGCGCGGAGATGCACTGGACCATGTGTTGTTCTATGGACCTCCCGGACTGGGCAAGACCACGCTGGCAGGAATCATAGCCAACGAAATGGGTGTGCATATGAAGGTGACCAGTGGCCCTGCGATTGAAAAGCCCGGTGAAATGGCGGCGATCCTGAACAATCTGGAGGAGGGAGATCTGTTATTCGTGGATGAAATCCATCGGCTGAACCGTCAGGTGGAAGAGGTACTGTACCCGGCCATGGAGGATTACTGCATCGATATTATGATCGGAAAGGGTTCCAGTGCCAGATCTGTGCGTCTGGAGCTGCCGAAATTCACTCTGGTGGGAGCGACCACCCGTGCCGGACTTCTGACTGCACCTCTGCGGGATCGTTTCGGCATGATCCATCATCTGGAATTTTATACCATAGAGGAATTACAGCAGATCATCATGCATTCCGCCCGGATCCTGGACGTGGAGATCGAACCGGCCGGAGCAAAGGAAATGGCCAGAAGAAGCCGCGGTACACCGAGACTGGCGAACCGGATCTTAAAACGTGTCCGTGACTTTGCACAGGTTAAATACGACGGGATCATTACCGAGGAGGTAGCCAGAACGGCATTGGATCTGATGGATGTCGATAAGATGGGACTGGACCATATCGACCGCAATATTCTGGTCACGATCATTGAGAAATTCGACGGAGGTCCCGTGGGTCTGGATACCCTGGCAGCTGCCATCGGTGAAGATGCCGGTACGATAGAGGATGTCTACGAACCCTATCTGATCAAGAACGGATTTCTGAACAGAACACCCAAAGGCCGTGTAGTCACAGATCTTACCTATCATCATCTGGGACTGAATTGATACGTGCAGCTTACGAAATTTTACTTGCCACCCTATACATTCTGATATATAATAAATCTTGTATTATATTTTTGCGTAAATGGCATATATTGTGTTTTTCAAAAGAGTGTTAAGAGGGGTGTGGAGATGTCACCTAAGACAGATACAGAAGTGATCATAGGCGGAAAAGTATTTACTTTAAGCGGCTATGAAAGTGAAGATTATATGCAGAAAATTGCTTCCTACATCAATGGAAAGATTACCGAATACGGGAAGCTGGACGGCTTTCGCAGACAACCTCTGGATAAGCAGAACATTCTGCTCCAGTTGAATATTGCAGATGATTATTTTAAAGCCAAGAAGCAGATCTCCATTCTGGAGGAAGAACTGCAGGGCAAGGAAAAAGAGCTTTATGATCTGAAGCATGAACTGATTTCAGCACAGATCAAACTGGAAAATGCAGAAAAGCAGGGGAAGGAACTGCAAAAGCAGTTAAATGAAGACGCCAAGAAGATTGTACGTCTGGAGACAGAATTAAAAGACAAATAAATTGATAGCTGTCCGTTTTCGGGCAGCTATTTGCTTATATGAATCGAATGCAATAGAGGAAATCTGAAATCTATGAAAGCAGCAAAAAAAGTAGAATTACTGGCACCTGCCGGAAATGCGGAAGCCTTTTACGGGGCTATCCATGCCGGTGCAGATGCTATATATCTGGGTGGCAGCCGTTTCGGGGCCAGAGCTTATGCGGAAAATTTTTCGGAAGAAGAACTGATTGCCTGCATCCGGTATGCTCATCTTTTTCAGCGAAAAGTATATCTGACGGTAAACACACTGGTTAAAGAATCGGAATTTTCCGGACTGTATGAATATGTATTGCCCTATTACCGGGCCGGACTGGATGGGGTGATTGTCCAGGACATGGGAGTGTTTGCATATCTCAGAGAACATTTTCCAGGGATGGAACTCCATGGAAGCACTCAGATGACCATTACAGGGGAGTATGGGGCAGCTTTTCTGAAGGAACAGGGGGCCTGTCGTGTAGTTCCCGCCAGAGAGCTGAGCCTTGCGGAGATCCGCAAGATCAAGGAAGTCACTGGGCTTGAGATCGAATGCTTTATCCATGGAGCCATGTGTTATTGCTATTCCGGACAGTGCCTGTTCAGCAGTATTCTGGGGGGCAGAAGTGGCAACAGAGGACGTTGTGCCCAGCCTTGTCGCCTGCCCTATACCACTGGAAAACATCCGAAGGAATGTTATCCTTTAAGCCTGAAAGATATGTGTACCATTGAATATATTCCGGAGCTTCTGGAGGCAGGGATCGACTCCTTTAAGATCGAAGGCCGTATGAAGAAGCCGGAATATGCCGCCGGAGTTACGGCAATTTATCGCAAATATATTGACCGGTATTATGCGGATTCCAAAGCTCCTCAGAAGATTTCTGCGGCAGATATGCATACGCTTTCCTGCCTCTATATCCGCAGTGAGAGACAGGATGGTTATTATCACAAGCACAACGGCGGGGAGATGGTGACTCTGGACAGCCCGGCTTACAGCGGTAGTGATGAGACTTTGCTTCAGAATATCCGGAAGAAGCATCTGGAACACAGGCTGACCATTCCGGTATCCATGCAGGCTGAATTTCTGACCGGGGAGACCGCAAAATTGTATTTGTGGACCGGAGAGAGTGCCGTCACCGTAGAAGGGAATGTGGTAGAAGAAGCTTCCCGACAGCCCATCACACAGGAAAATATAGCAAAACAGCTGGGGAAACTTGGCGACAGTCACTTCCATCTGGAGGACTCCCTCGGAATCCGGGTAAGTGACAATGCTTTCTACCCGTTAAAAGCTATCAACGAGTTACGCCGAAAGGGACTTGCCCTGCTGGAAGAGCAAGTGATCCTTGCAAACGGCTTCCCTTATGAGAGAACTTCCGAAAAAGCTCCGACACTGGCTGACGATGGTGATTTTCGGAAAAACGATAGTATAAAGTCTCAAAAATCCGATGAAAAATGGGCTATCACGATACGGACCCCGGAACAATGGCAGGGCTTTTGCGGTTCATCCTTCTGGAAAGATCCGGTCAGAACCGCCGGACAACTCAGACTCTATCTGGATGCGGATTTCCTGTTACAGGATCCGTCCGCTGCGGAGAAGATTTTGAGAAGCCTTACTGAAAAAGAGATCCAATCTGTGATCGCTCTGCCGAAGATCCTGCGCCTGCGGGATGGGCAGTATCTTGAAAAATTACGGAAATTGCTGCTGGAAAATCTGGCATATATAAATGGCTTTCAGGCAGCAAACATGGAACATATCGCGTTATTAAAACAATGGAATTTTACCGGAAAAGAAATCTATGGGGATCATAGTCTGTATCTCTGGAACCGGACCAGCCGGGATTTCTGGAAGGCATTCTTAGACGGCTATTGTCTGCCGTTGGAGCTGAACGCCGCAGAGCAGAGGGACATTCTGGATCCTGCGTTTCCTGCGGAAAAAGTAATATACGGCAGGATCCCTATGATGGTCACCGCCAACTGCGTGCAGAAGACCACTGACCGGTGTCAGCCGCAGGAGAATCCGAAGGCATTGGATCTGATCGACCGCTATCATAAAAGATTTCCGGTTCAGCGGAATTGTACCCACTGTTTTAATGTGATCTATAACAGTGTTCCGCTTTCCTTGCACAAGGAATTATGTAAATGGAGCGGCCTGGTGACCAGACGGCTGGATTTTACCACGGAAAATGAGACCGAGACTTTGGAAGTCCTGGAGTATTTTGCCGGTACCCGTAAGGAATTGCCCTATGGGGAATATACCACCGGTCATGAAAAACGTGGAGTAGAATAGACAGAAAGGTTTTGGATCCATGCAGGAATATGTGATTGAATTATCCAAATATTTTATCGCCTTTTTTATGGTGTTATATACGGCAAGCTGTTTTTATACCTTTCGGTATCCGGTGGGAGAGAAGCATCGTGGAGTATTTATTTTACAGGATCTTTTGATGTTTCTGGTGCAGGTCCTCTGTTTTCTGAACCTGTCCCTTGTCAGCGGAGATTTTCAGTATTTGTTTTTCTTTGCATTTATACTGATCTTTCTGTTTGCTACGATCACGATGGTATCGCTGATCTACGAGAATATTAACAGACTTTTGCTGAATAATATGTGTATGCTTCTGGGAATCGGTCTTTGCATCGTATCGAGATTATCTTTTGACAAGGCCATCCGGCAATATGTGATCGTACTGGTATCTCTGATCTTTTCCCTGCTGGTTCCGTATCTGCTGGGAAAGATCCACTTTTTTAAGAAGATCACCTGGCTGTATGCCACGTTGGGAATTGCGCTGCTCAGTACGGTGCTGATCCTGGGAGAGGTGACCCATGGTTCCAAGATTTCATTTTCCCTGGGAGGAATCACGTTCCAGCCTTCGGAATTCGTCAAGATCCTGTTCCTGTTCTTTCTGGCGGGAGCGTTGTGGGAAAATGTCTCCTTCCAGAGAGTCGTTCTGACGGCGATCATTGCGGGAGCCCATGTGGTGATCCTGGTAGTATCCAAGGACCTGGGAAGTGCTTTGATCTTTTTCGTGGGCTTTGTTTTTGTGGTTTTTGCTGCCACAAGAAATTATCTGTATCTTCTGGCAGGACTTGTCGGCGGAGGTGCGGCTTCTTATCTGGCTTATCAGCTGTTCGATCATGTACGGGTCAGAGTACTGGCCTGGCAGGATCCCTGGAAATATATTGACAATAAAGGCTATCAGATCACCCAGTCATTATTTGCCATCGGCAGTGGAAGCTGGTTCGGCATGGGACTGTTAAAAGGTAATCCCACAGCGATTCCTTATGTGGAAGCGGATTTTATCTTTTCTTCCATCTGCGAGGAACTGGGCGTGATCTTCGGAATATGTCTGATCCTGATCTGTGTCAGCAGTTTTCTGGAAATGATGCGGGTGGCAGTATGCATTCATGACAGATTCTATCAGCTGATCGTATACGGCATCGGTATTATGTATATTTTCCAGATATTCCTGACCATTGGCGGCGGTACCAAGTTCATTCCGCTGACCGGAGTGACACTTCCTTTCATCAGCTATGGAGGAAGTTCCGTCATGACGACCATGATCATGTTTTTCATTATACAGGGAATCTATATTCGCCTGCAGAAGGAAGGAGAGCGCAGAGGTGGCAGAAAATAAGGCGCAGAATACGCAGAAAAATACACAGAAAAAAGATGCCGACCGCAAAAAGGACGCCCGGAACAGAAAACGTATGGGCAACCAGCGTGAAATCTGGCTTTCTGCCGGAAGCATCGGTGTCCTGTTCTTGTGCCTGTTGGTCTATCTGGGTCATTTTGTGGCAACCAGCGAACAGGATATGATCAACAACAGTTATAATTCCCGTCAGCAGATTCTGCTGTCCCGCAATTACCGCGGATCCATTTATTCCAGGGATGGGGATGTTCTGGCAGAGACGATACTGGATGCGGATGAAGAGGAGACTCGAAACTATCCGTATAAGAATCTGTTCTCCCATATCGTGGGCTATTCCACGCAGGGACGGATGGGAGTGGAGGCTCTGGCCAATTACTATCTGATCAACACCAATACTTCCCTGAGCAATAAGGTGAAGAACGATACTGCCGGAAAAAAGAACCCCGGAGATAATGTATATACCACACTGGATGTCCATATCCAGCAGGTGGCCAACGACCAGCTGGATATTTATCGTGGCGCCATCATTGTAACGGAAGTGTCTACCGGCAAGATCCTTGCTATGGTGTCTCATCCTGATTTTGATCCGAATACCATTCCGGAGATCTGGGATGATCTGATCGACAATGATTCCAGTACAGTACTGTTGAACCGCGCCACCCAGGGACTTTATCCGCCCGGATCCACCTTCAAGATCGTAACGGCATTGGAATATATCCGGGAGAATCCCACCACGTATCAGAATTATTCTTATAACTGTAATGGTTCTTTCCGGGTGGGAGACAGCAAAATCAGTTGTTATCACGGTTCCAGTCACGGACAGGTCAGCTTTCAGAAGTCCTTTGCAAAATCCTGTAACTCGTCCTTTGCCAATATTGGAATGAGCCTGGACAGAGAGGCTTTTCAGGAGACACTGAATGACCTTTTGTTCAATAAAGATCTGCCACTTACGCTGAATTATGCCAAAAGCTCGGCTATCGTCTCCGAAAGTACACCTTCCTCGGAAATGATGCAGACCTCCATCGGTCAGGGTAAGACCCAGATCACACCGATGCATCTGAATATGATCACCTGTGCCATTGCCAACGATGGTGTTCTGATGAAGCCCTATGTCATTGATCATGTGGAAAATGATGAAGGTACTGTGGTAAAAAGCTTTAAGGCATCGGAATACGGCCGTCTGATGACAGAGGACGAATCTGCGATTCTGAAACAGTTGATGACCGATGTTGTGGAAGAGGGAACTGCTTCCAAGTTAAGAGGTTTAAACTATACGGCTGCCGGTAAGACAGGTTCTGCGGAATACAATAATATCAAGGGTGACAGCCATGCCTGGTTTACCGGTTTTGCTCCCGCAGAAGACCCGGAAGTCTGTGTCACCATTATCGTAGAGGGTGCAGGAAGTGGCGGTGATTACGCAGTTCCCATTGCAAGACGTCTGTTTGATGCTTACTTCAACCAGAAAGAGTGATCGGAGGAGTCAAAAGAATCATGATAGAGGCTACCAGTTGCGGTGGCGTTGTGATCTTCCGTGGGAAGATCCTGCTGCTGTATAAGAACATTAAGAATAAATATGAAGGCTGGGTATTGCCGAAGGGTACCGTCGAAGCCGGGGAGACCCATGAGGAGACCGCACTCAGGGAAGTGCTGGAGGAAAGCGGTTCCAAGGCATACATTGTAGATTATATCGGCAGAAGCGAGTATTCTTTTACCGTACCGGAAGATGTGGTGGAGAAGGAAGTCCACTGGTATCTGATGGGAACGGACAGCTATTACAGCAAGCCCCAGAGAGAAGAGTATTTTGTGGATTCCGGCTTTTACAAATATCATGAAGCATATCATCTTCTGAAATTTGCCAATGAAAAGCAGATTCTGGAAAAAGCCTATGCGGATTATCAGGAAAGAAAAAGGAATAATCAATGGAAAAATTGATTATTCCTGCTTTTCTGAAATATTTTTAAACATTTTTGACGATTTCCAGATCCGGTCTCTGCAAGAGATCTACAAATTCGTTTTTATCATTTTTTAAAATGGGACGGGAGTATTTGTTGGGATGAATGATCAGTACTTCCCAGATGCTTCCGTCATTCAGTTCCACGCTGGTTCCGATCTGGGCATCTGCAATACGTTTCATGATCGGCATCAATAATTCCACGTCATATTTATCCAGACTCTTTTCGAAATTTCCAAGAATCTGTAACGGTGTCAACGCATTACGGTAGGTTCTGGGAGACGCCATGGCAATATAGGCATCAATAATGGCAATATACCTTGCGAAGACATCAATTCTCTGTCCGGACATATGGTAAGGATAGCCGCTGCCATCGAGTCGTTCGTGATGCATGATCACAGCATTTTTCACATGCTCATTCAGATCCTGATTACGTACGGTGGTATAACCGACTACAGGATGAGTCTTGATAACTTTGAATTCTTCATCCGTCAGTTTGCCGGGCTTCCATAACAGTTCATAGGGCAGCTGCAGCTTGCCGATATCATAATAGAAACCGCAGAGGATCAGGGTATTTTTCTCTTCTTCGCTCATTCCCAGCCAGTCAGCGAAGGTCCCCGCCAGAAGAGCGGCATTCAGTCCCTGGGTATAGGTGAGTTCATCCTCACTGGGCATCAGATTGTACAGATAGTCTAACAGTACCGGGCCGGAAGTAATATAATAATACAATTCGTTGTAAATTGTCAGCAGAATAATATCCGCCGGTTTTCTTCCCATGATCAGCAGTTGTTTCATGGCTAATTTATATTGTCCCAAAAACAACGGATAAGCACGTTCGAATGCTTTGAAATTAGAATCAAAACGAATCTTGGCATAATGTGTAGTGGCGAAATCAACATCTTCCATTATGGTGACACATACCAGATTGTACCGTTTCAATTTTTCAATGATCTGCGGAGTGATGGTGGTTCCTGCAGGGTAGATCACACGATCCTGATCCAGAATGTCCTCCCCCAGGACCATATCCGGCTGTAACTCCATTTTCGTAATAACCTTCAAAGCTGTATCCTCCTCATTTGTACTAATTCAAGTATAAAATATCATACTAAAAAGTCAAGTAACAAAAATTGTAATATAAAGGAAACTATGCTATACTAGGAGAAAAAGATTTAAGGAACTTGTGTATGGCAGGAAAGCTGAAGTTTGCGCAAAATCTCTATCTTGGAGAGGGCATCGCGCCGGAAAAACTGGATAAACTAAAAAAGAGGCTGAATAAAAAGCCTCTTCTGGCCAATGTATATCTGATCACTCCGGCCAGAAATCCCGCGGATCAGCTGGATATTTTTGATGCCAGACAGTTGGTACAGCCTCATTATAAGGACGAAGAATTTCTCGTTCTCGGTATGGCTTCCGGCTACGAGGATGCGCTGCAGCTGATCGAACGGGTCACCGGAGAGTGCCTGAAAGCCAGAGGGGACTGTAATCTGCGGGAGTATTTACTATGTTGACGATTCTTTTTAAAATATTGAGTATTCTTGGGATCGTGCTTCTGATCCTGTTGGGAATCGCACTGGTGGTAATTCTCCTGGTTCTGTTCTTTCCGATTTCTTACAAAGCTGCCGGAAAACGGACGGTAGAGGAATTCTTTATCACCGCGAGAGTAAAATGGCTGTTCGGTCTATTGCGGATGAACTGCGATTATCCTGATCCCGGGAAAATTTACGTAAAGTTTTTATTCTTTACGCTATATGATTCTTCCGTAGAGAAGCCTGAGAAAACAGACCGGACATCTACGGAAACGACAGGGAACGAGAAAACACCCGCTTCTGCGGAGCAGACAACAGAAGAACATACCACGGAATCTGTCGGGACGCCTAAGCTGATCGAAGCAGAAGATCCCACGGCATTCTCGGCAACGGCCGCAGATGTTGAGTCTGCTGCGGAAAGGGAGGATTCCGGAATCCCGGAACCGGGAACACCAGAGCCAGCGGGAGAAGCTCCCGGGAAGACTACGGATCGTCTGTACGGATTTTTTACAAGAATCCGGTACACAGTCCGAAAGATTTGTGATAAAATCAAAAATATTCTGGAAAACATTGCATTTTACAAGAACCTATGGAATGACCCAGATACCCAGGGACTTTTGAAACATGCCGGGAAACGTTTCGGACATATCTGGAAGCGGCTGCGCCCGAGAAAGCTTACGGTCAATGCCACGGTCGGCACCGGTTCTCCGGATACTACGGGATATCTGTATGGTATCTACGGAATGGTGCTTCCGAAGCTGGGAAAGGGGATCTGTATTACCCCGGATTTTGAACAGGCGATTCTGGAAGGGGATTTCAAGGCTTCCGGACATTTTACCGCGGCCTGTGTATTATTCCATTCCGTCCGACTGCTTTTAGATCGGCGATTACGGGAATTGTTGCATAAAATCAGACAATATCAGAAGACACAGAAAAAATAACAGTGTAAAACAGGAGGTTTGTTATGGCAGACAAAGAGAATCAGTTTCAGGGCGTTGTAGAATCCCTGTTGAAGGGTATGGATACCGTGTTATCCACTAAAACCGTAGTCGGTGAGGCTACAAAGATCGGCGATACGATCATCCTGCCGCTTGTGGATGTCACCTTTGGTGTCGGTGCCGGAGCTGGCAATAATTCCGAGAAAAAATCCGCATCCGGAGCCGGAGGCTTAGGCGGTAAGATGACCCCCAGTGCGGTTCTGGTCATCAAAAACGGTTCCACCAAGCTGGTAAATATCAAGAATCAGGATACAGTCACCAAGATTCTGGATATGATTCCCGATATCGTAGATAAATTTACCCAGCCGAAGGAAAAAGAAGAAATGTCCGATGCGGAAGTGGTAGATATCGCATTTCCTGAAGAGGAAGAGAAAACTACAGAAGACAAGTAATATTTAAAATACTCTGCATATAATAAAGTGAGAACAGTCTGGATCCGTTTGATAGATGAAGAAGATCATTGGTCTGATACTCTTTTTTGTGGCTGTCGGCATGCTGCTCATGCTTGTGATCCATAACCGTTTTATCGGCTTGATCATGGTAGCACTTTTATTATTTGCAGGGTATTATCTTTTCTGTGGTTGCGAGTAAGAGGGTGCAGTATGATTGATTGGGAAGAGGTCATTAAGGCAGAGAGTACCGAAGAACTGAAAGAAATAAAACTGTGGCTTTTCCAGGAAAATATGCGTCTGAAACAGGAACGCTCAGAGCTGGAGCAGGAGCGTACGGAACTGGAACAGGCCCGGAACAAATTTCTGGATGAGCGGGTGAAACTGCGGGACGAGCTGGATGAATTAAACCGCCGTACAATCATGGAACGGAAACGGCTGAAGGAAGAGAATCTGTTTTTTGAGAAGAAAATGGCCATTTTACAGGAGGGGTTCCGACAGCTGGAAGAAGACCGGAAGAAGTTCGAACAGGAACGGCAGATACTCATAGAGGAAGCCAGAGAACAGCAGGCCACAGGGCAGGCTCCCGGAGAAGGCAGTTTTACAGCGGTACAGCTTTTATTCCGGGGAGTCAATAATCCACTGGCTTTACGGAAGAGATACCGGGATCTGATCAAGATCTTTCATCCAGACAACCTGTTCGGTGACGGTGAACTGGCCGGACAGATCAACAAGGAATATCTGAAACGGAAACAGGAAGAGCGGTTCTGGTAACTGCATGGAAAATTACAAGCAAAAAATTAAGCCAGAAATGATGAATTTCATTTCTGGCTTTTTAAAATCCAATATTATCGCAGAAGATTAAGCTCTTTCAACTTTACCAGATTTTAAGCAGCTGGTGCAGACATGCATTCTTCTAGCTCCGCCGTTAACCTTGCACTTAACGCTCTTAACATTAGAGTTCCAAATTGCGTTGCTTCTTCTATGAGAATGGCTTACGTTGTTACCGAAATGAACGCCCTTACCGCAAATATCACATTTAGCCATCTTGACACCTCCTCGATCTAACGCGCATCGTACGCTTACTTTTAAACAATTTTTTTCAATAAAATACGTGTGAAATGCTCACAACATTGATATATTAACAGAAAACCAAAATAAAAGCAAGCAAAAAATATTTATTTTTTTTATTTTCTTGTTTCTTTTTCAAAGGAAAGCTGTTAAAATACATTTATATATGTCTGAACTGTAGATTTTCAGGCAGACATATCGGAAGAAACAAGTGATCCGAATATGAAGGAGGTTCTATATGAAAGGTTCTTCTATGAATACCCATATGGGAAATATTGTCATTGATAATGAAGTCATTGCACAGTATGCCGGCAGCGTGGCGGTAGAGTGCTTTGGTATCGTAGGTATGGCCGGAGTCAGCATGAAGGATGGTCTGGTAAAGCTGCTTAAGATGGACAGCATCACCAGAGGCATCAATGTGTCCCTGGACAACAATAAACTGGTTCTGGACTTCCACGTGATCGTAGCTTACGGCGTCAGCATTCTGGCTGTCACCGACAATCTGATCAGCAACGTAAAATACAAAGTGGAAGAGTTTACCGGTATTGAGATCAAAAAGATCAACATCTTTGTTGAAGGTGTAAGAGTGATTGATTAAGGAGGAAGTAATTGTGGCTTTACAACAAATCGACGCTAAGATGCTTTCCAAGATGTTCTTAGCCGGCGCCAAGAATTTAGAGAATAAAAAGGAATGGATCAACGAACTGAACGTATTCCCCGTTCCTGACGGAGATACCGGAACCAATATGACCATGACGATCATGTCTGCTGCAAGAGAAGTGTCCGCACTGGGCGAGGATGCAGATATGGCTGCCCTGTGCAAGGCTATTTCCAGCGGTTCCCTGCGTGGTGCCAGAGGTAACTCCGGTGTTATCCTGTCCCAGCTGTTCCGTGGCTTTACCAAGAGCATCAAGGAAGAGCAGGTTCTGGATATTCCTGTTCTGACCCGTGCATTTGATAAAGCGGTGGAGACCGCATACAAGGCTGTTATGAAGCCGAAGGAAGGTACGATCCTTACGGTAGCAAGAGGTGCTTCCGATAAGGCAAAGGAGCTGTGTGAAGATGGTGCAGAGGATCTGGAGCAGTTTTTAGGATCTGTGATCGAACATGCCCGTTACGTACTGAGCCAGACGCCTGAGATGCTGCCCGTATTAAAACAGGCAGGCGTAGTGGATTCCGGCGGACAGGGTCTGGTAGAAGTTTTAAGTGGTGCGTATGACGCATTCTTAGGTAAGGAGATCGATCTGACCGTAGCTCCCGCAGCTACTGCGAAGGCAGAGGATACCAAGAGTTCTCTGGAAGTACAGGCAGAGGCAGAGATCAAGTTCGGTTATTGCACCGAATTCATCATTCTGTTAAATAAGCCTTTCAACGTAAAAGCAGAGATGGATTTCAAGGCATTTTTAGAGTCCATTGGTGATTCTATCGTATGTGTTGCGGATGACGATGTGGTCAAGGTACATGTACATACCAATGATCCCGGTCTGGCTATCCAGAAGGCATTGAAGTATGGTGCATTATCCAACATGAAGATCGACAATATGCGCTTAGAGCATCAGGAGAAGCTGTTCAAGCTCTCCGAAAAAGAAGCAGCGCAGAAGAAAGCAGAAGAAGAGAAGGCTGCACAGCCTCCCAAGGAAGTAGGATTTCTGGCAGTCTCTGTAGGTGACGGCCTGAGTGAACTGTTCAAGAGCCTCGGTGTGGATTATATCATCGAGGGCGGACAGACCATGAACCCCAGTACGGCTGATATTTTAGATGCAGTGGACAAGGTAAATGCAAAGACCATTTTTGTCCTTCCGAATAATAAAAACATCATTCTGGCAGCCAATCAGGCAGCGGAACTGATGACTGACAAGGAGCTTTTAGTCATTCCCACCAAGACCATTCCTCAGGGTATCACTGCTGTGATCAACTTTGTTCCTGAGCTGTCTGTGGAAGAGAATGAAGAGACCATGCTCCGTGAGATCAAGAATGTCAAGACCGGCCAGGTTACCTATGCGGTACGTGATACCGTGATCGATGACAAGGAGATCAAGAAGGATGACTTCATGGGTATCGGTGATCAGGGTATTGTAGCCGTTGGCACCGATATGGTAAAGGTGACCCGTGATATGATCGCCGAGCTGGTAGATGAGGATTCCGAACTGATCAGCGTATACTATGGCTGTGATGTAGCAGAAGATGCTGCCGAAGCACTGCGTGCAGATCTGGAAGAGGCTTATCCTGCATGCGATATTGAACTGCAGTATGGCGGACAACCTATTTATTACTATACTGTTTCTGTAGAGTAAATGGAAAGTTAGTTAAATACATTGGCAAAATCCACGAACTCCCGGAGCATGC